>JAILDZ010000049.1 GCA_024688505.1 Lachnospiraceae bacterium | reverse complement strand
GAGGCAAATTCTGTCTTTAAATATACCGGTATAAGGCCGGTCTGCCAGTCATGGCAGTGTATAAGTTCCGGCTGGAATCCCACCACAGGAAGCATGGAAAGCACTGCTTTATCAAAGAATGTGAACCTTTCCATATCCCATCTGGCTTCTCCATAAGGATAAAAACACTCGAAATAATCCAGATTATCGATAAAATAGTATGTGACTCCATCGATCTTATACTGCATGACGCCCACATATTTGTTTCCGATATAGGGTCCGCATGACATATTAAAGTGACAAACATATTCGAATTTGTCCCTGTATTCCGGAGGAATACAGGTGTAATCCGGAAGCACCACTCTGATGTCCCAGTATTCGGGATCGAATTCACGCGGCAATGCACCTACTACATCGGCCAGTCCGCCTGTTTTTACAAAGGGGACGCACTCGCTTGCAGCATAAAGGATTTTTCTCATTCTTCATCCTCCCAGTTATGAAAAACTTCCTGTACATCATCATCTTCATCCAGGAAATCAAGGATCCTGGTCATGTTCTTAATGTCATCCTCACTGGTAAGTGTCACATAGGTCTGGGGAAGCATGGTAACAGAGGCTTCTGCCATCTTGATCCCTTCCTTTTCCAGAGCCTCACGGACTGCAGAAAAGTCGTCCGGTGCAGTGAGCACAGTGTATCCTTCATCCTCTTCGGAAAAATCTTCCGCCCCTACATCCAGTGCCAGCATCATAAGGTCATCAGCATCCATATCACAATCTTCTTTCATGATAAGGATCTGTCCTTTTTCATCAAACATATATGATACGCAGCCCTGAGTACCGATGTTTCCGTGTCCCTTGGAAAAAGCATTTCTCACATTTGCGGCTGTACGGTTCTTATTGTCTGTGAGGGCCTCCACTATGATAGCAGTACCGCTGGGACCATATCCCTCATAAGTCACCTGCTCATAATTTACGCTGTTTGCATCTCCGGCAGCCTTCTTGATACCTCTTTCGATGGTATCGTTAGGCATGTTATTGGCCTTTGCCTTTGCTATAACATCACGAAGTTTACTGTTATTATCGGGGTTTGCGCCGCCCTCTTTCACAGCCACGGCGATCTCTTTACCGATGATGGTAAACACCTTACCCTTAGCCGCATCATTTTTCTCTTTCTTATGCTTGATATTTGCAAATTTTGAATGTCCTGACATATCTAATCCTCTTTCTGTAATTTATCAACTTATCAATATTATCATGAAGGTTCGGTGCTTTCAACAGCCCCCGGATCTTCCCGTGTCACGCGTACCCCGCAGATCACGTTATTATGCACATCCGACACGTGAAACAAAAAACCGTTATATCGCACGTCAAATATTTCATGTTCTTCAGGGATCCTGTGTATCCGTGATATAAGGAACCCGTTTAATGTTTCATATTCTTCCCCGAAAGTGATGCCCAGCTTTTCGGAAGCCTCGGAAAGATCAGTCCTGCCATCCATAAGGAATACATTATCGCTGACCTTGGCTACGCTTTCGTGCTCGTCATCATGTTCATCCTGGATGCTTCCCACTATCTCTTCCAGGATATTCTCCATTGACACTATACCGCAGGTCTGACCATATTCATCCACGATGAGAACCAGATGGTTCTTCTCTCTTTGCATGGTGGTAAAGAGAGTGTTGATGCCGTGGGTCTCAGGTACAGATTCCATGGGACGGATGAGCCCGTCTATATCACGGATCTTGGTGTCAAAGACCTCCTGCTTCTGTGAAAAGAAAAGCATATCTTTGATATGTACCTGTCCTATCACATTATCAATGCTGCCTATAAACACAGGATATCTGGAGAAATGATTCTCTATCACAAACGAAAGCGCTTCTTTATACGTCATCTCTCCGTCCAGACCAACGATCTCGGTACGGTGGACCATTATATCCTTGGCATCCTTATCATCAAAATTCAGGATGTTTTCTATCATTCTGGCCTCTGATGCCAGAAGCTCGCCTTTTTCATGGCCCTCATTTACTATGGAGATGATCTCCTGCTCGGTCTCATTTCGTTCGGCGTCATCTTTAGGGCTTTTTTTGAACAAGTCGCCTATGCTTTTCATAAGTAGTCCTTTTCCGCCACCACTTCGCCGTTTCTGTAATATACACGTGGGATCCGGTTCCCCAGATCACAGGCAAATTCATAATTAAACCTGCCGGACATCTCGCCCAGTGCCTCCAGAGTGATCTTATGATTACCGTCTTCTCCCACAAGAGTCACCTTATCCAGTACTTCTGCTTCGGGAATGGACGTCACATCCACCATCATCATATCCATGCAGACACGTCCCACTATAGGCGCCTTATGTCCTCTCACCAGCACATAACCCGTATTCGACAGGAGTCTGGGATAACCGTCTCCGTATCCCACAGGAACTGTGGCTATTCGGGATTTATGGGCAGTAACGTATGTTCCGCCGTAACTGATAGGTGTTTCCGCCTCCACAGTCTTTATATGAATGATGTGACTGTAAAGGGAAAGTGCGCTCTTCATGGGGAAATCATGATCCATTTCTTCGGACGGCCATAAGCCGTACATGGAAATACCTGCACGCACATATGAAAGATCACTGTCCGGAAATTCAAGTATGGCTGCTGAATTGGCGCAGTGTCTGATAGGAAACTCAAGTCCGTCATCCGACAGTTCTTTTATCACCTGCAGAAACAGATCCAGCTGCTCTTCGGCAAAAGACTTGTCTTCTTCATCTGCTCTGGAAAAATGGGTAAAGATGCCTTCCATCCTGATATTCGGAAGCTTTGATATCCTTAATATCTCATCCAGCGATTCCCGATTCGGCAGGAATCCGATCCTACCCATACCGGTATCTATCTTGATATGTACAGACACGTCTTTTCCCATAGAAGAAGCCCGGTCGGAAAGCACACGCGCATCTTCATATGAGAATATGGCAGGACGTATGCCATGCTCTATGATGTAATCATATGAATTATGAAACGAATATCCCAGAATAAGCACCGGCTTTTTTAGCCCGGAATTGATAAGCTCCCTGGCTTCATCTATTGTAGCCACTGCAAACCCTTCCAGGTAGGGAAGGCTGTCGATGGTCTGCGCCACAGGAACAGCTCCATGACCGTAACCGTCAGTCTTAAGGACAGCATATATCCTGGTGTCCGGCTTCAGGTTTTCATGCATGGAATTCATATTAAAGAGAATATGGTCCAGATCCACTTCGGCCCATACTCGGTTTTTGTCCATAAATTAAATATCACTCCTTATCTATACACAACATCTTGTATATCATACTATATTTCACCACAAAAAGGAAGAGCTTCGGAAAAGACTCCGGAAATAGCATCTAAAATATCCCTGGATGTCATTGAATATGCATTGATCCTGTCTCTTGCCATATCTCCCGAAAGTCCGTGGACATACACCCCCAAAGGTGCTGCAAGAGAAGGCTTAAGGCCTGTGGCAATAAGCGCCGCAATGATTCCGGAAAGCACATCCCCCGATCCGGCTGTAGCCATGCCGTTATTTCCCGACGTATTGATATAGGTATTCTCAAAAGGAACAGCGGTAACTGTAACAGAATCTTTTAACACACAGATCACCCGATTATTCATGGCAAATTCTTTTGCGCAGGATATGATCTGGCTTTTTATGTATCCTATGCTTTCTCCCGTAAGCCTGCTCATCTCCATAAGATGGGGAGTTATCACTATATCAGTATGGGGTCTCATGAGGATATCGGGATTCTCCGACAGATTATTAAGGGCATCTGCATCAAATATCACCGGCACAGCGGCATTTTTAAAAACAAATTCCACCATGGATCTTGCTGCAGGTGACACGCCTATGCCGGGTCCGCATAGAATACATGTGGCCCATTTCATGTCTGATATAAGCGTCTTTTCATCCCATTTCTTATCGTATATCGAGAGGATGGCTTCCGGCAGCAAAGTCTGAAGAATTTCCCTGTTTTCTTCGGGAGTGTATATCTTCACAAGCCCCGCTCCGCATTTATAGGCAGAAGCGGCAGCAAGATATGCGCTTCCCGCCATTCCTTTGCTTCCTGCTATAACAAGGACCTTTCCGTAAGAACCCTTGTGAGAGTCTGCTTCTCTTACGGGGATATGCTTCAGGTCACTCTTTTCGAAAGCAAAAAATCCTTCTGTGGTGGAAGAAAGACTTTTTTCGGTGATGCCGATGTCTTTTATAAAAAGCCTGCCGCAGTATTTACGTCCTGTGCTAAGAAGCTGTCCCACCTTTGGGAAGGCAAAAGTCACTGTGATATCAGCCTTAAAGCATGTTCCAAGCACTGTTCCTTTATCTGCCGAAAGACCGCTTGGGATATCAACGGAAACTCGAGCAGCGTTTGCTTCGTTTGCTTTTTCTATAACCTCTTTTTCAACTCCCTCTATGTCGCGGGACAAGCCTATACCAAACAGTGCATCTATAATGACCTGATATTCTCCCATATCCGGCATCTCGGAAAGAATGTCCACGCCGTACGCTTTAGCGCTTTTCATCTGGCCTGCGGGCTCTGCCTTCAGGCTCTTTTCTCCCCCGGGAATAAAGATCACTGCATCCTTATCCCTTTCTTTTAAGATCCTGGCCACGGCTATGCCATCGCCGCCGTTATTTCCCATGCCGCAAAGGACCAGTATCTTCTTATCCGAAAGTCCTTCTTCTTCAAGCACGGAAACCACAGAGAGCGCGGCTCTTTCCATCAGAACTTCCGATGAAACATGATAATCCGTAGTAGTGGATTTATCGCAATGATACATTTCCCTACTGTTTAATACTCTTTTCATTTACCTTCTTCCTGCAACACCTTTTTACTTTCTTCGTTTAGATCACTGACCTCTTTATCGAACTTATCCTGTTTGGTCTTTTCGTCAGCTTCTGTGTATTGATAATCAAAAAGATTCACCACTTCTTTGCCAAAAACATCGTGCATATAAGCGTAAATCTCTTTATTGTTTATCTCTCTGTTTTGCTTTCTTATGATCTGTTTCTTTAATTCTTTACGGAAATTTGCGATCCACTCGTCTATTTCCTGCTTTTCCGCTTCGTTTTTCTTGATCAGCGGATAACAGTGCTTCATGGTAAGGAACATAAGATCATAATTCTTTTCGCTGATGGCTTTCGGAATGTCTATGAGTTCATCTTCCGCTTCTTCTATCTTCCGATTCAGCTCTTCGATCATCAGCTTGTTATTCTCTTTGTTCTTCTGGTTTTCATCATCTCCCGACATGTTGTCTACGATATTTTTCATAAGAGAACTTTTAAGCTTCTTCCATTCCTTCACATTCTGGTTCAGTTCTCCCTGTTTTTGGATCAGAGTGTTCAGTTCAGTTTCAGCTTCAATGACTTCCTCTGTTTTACCGGAAATGGCAAAAAGTCTGTGCCATTTCTGATCGAGTGGCAAAACAGGGATCTTTTTATCCTTTAATGCACTTCGTAAAATCTCATCATCCATTTTATCTTTCTTCCGTCATAAAGATTACTCCGAATGTTCCGGGCCCGCAGTTTGCGGAAATAGCCGGTGATGCCATCTGGAAGATGACCTCTTTAAACTTCACTTTAGAAAGAATCATCTTCTTTATCCTGTCTTTTTCTTTGCTGTCAAGTCCGCAATATGTGACAAATACCCGGTCCTTCTTTATGGTACCAATGGTATCCAGAGCCTTATTGATATACTTCTTACGGGAAGCATCCTGTGAGCCTATGTGTACCTCGCCCACAGACAGGTTTCCTTTCTTAAGTGCCAGCACAGGATGTATCATAAGCGTACGCGCAATGGTATCCACACCACTACTCAGTCTTCCGGCTCTTGCCATAAAGTCCGTATCATCCACGATAAAGCTTGTATGCACGTGTTTCCTCATTTTCATGATCTTCTCTTCTATCATTTCCACGGACATATCCGCTTCGGCATATCTTTGAGCCGCAAGGACCAGTAAGCCAAGACCGCTTGATAGATGCTGACTGTCTATAACTGTCACATTATCAAATGATGCTGCGGCCTCCATTGCCTTCTCATAGGCTTTGGAAGTCTTTGATGTGATTGAGATATGTATGATATTATTTGCTTTCTTAAGCTCTCTTGCAAAAAATGCTTCATATTCTTCTGCCGGAGGTTCTATAGATCTGGCATTCTTTCCTCCGTCCTGCATATATGTAAGAAGCGCCCGGCTGTCAGTTTCTTTGCCGTCTAAAAATTCTCCCTCTTCTGTCTTCACATGGAAGGGGATCACACCTATACCCTTGGATTCTACCAGTTTTCTTGGCAGATCGCATACGGATTCTGTGGTTATGATGATAGGAAGCTTCTTATGCCTTTCATTACGTATATTATCACTTTCGTCGAAAAGCACTTCTTCATCCGTCACATGCACCAGTTCCTTCGGCAGTATACGTATGAGTTCGGATTCCAGCGTGTCACCTGTCACAGGCTTAAGCAGATAGCCGTCAAAGCCTTCTCTGGTATACAGTGCCTGGTTCTCAGATCCCGCGTTTGCCGTAAGTACAGTGACGGGAGTCTCCTTACAAAGGCCGCCCATCTGGTTTCTTATGGCATGGAAAGCAGAAATACCGTCCATCTCCGGCATCATATGATCCATGAAGATGGCATGATAATGATTCTGCAATGTAAGCTCTAATGCACGAAGACCACTTTCAGCCGTATCTATCTTGATCTTGGTATCCCTTAAGAGTTTCGTGACCACAAGAAGATTTGCTGAGTTATCATCCACCACCAGAAGTCTGGCATCAGGAGCTTCAAACTTCTGATGATATTTATTCCTGTGATTCATGGAATGACGTTTCTCCATCTCCAGGGACCCGATAGCATCAAAAGCCACAACTTCCTGAGGTATTTCTATATTAAAGGTGGTTCCCTGCATATACACGGAATTCACGGTGATCTCTCCGCCCATAATATCTACCAGCTGTTTTACAATGGAGAGGCCAAGGCCGGTTCCTTCGATATATCTGTTCTTAGTCTCATCCACCCTTTTAAACGCGGAAAACAGATGGGGAATGCTTTCTTTTTTGATACCGATACCCGTATCAGAAATGGAATATGTGACCATAACCCTTCTCTCATCCAGTTTTTTATGGGAAATACTCAGGGTTACGGATCCTTCTTTAGTGTATTTAACCGAGTTTGTGAGCACATTTATCAGTATCTGCTTGATACGTACTTCATCACCGTACAGTTCTGCAGGCATCATGGGATCCACATCTATATGAAATTCCAGTCCCTTTTCTTTGGCACGTATCCATAGGATTCCCACAATGTCACTTAACATATCACCCACATGGTAGGACACCGGGGTAAGCTCCATCTTTCCGGATTCTATCTTTGACATATCAAGGATATCGTTAATGAGATGAAGCAGCATCTTACTGGCAGACTGGATATTCTTCGCATCTTCTGCCACTTCATCCGAAATATCTTCACGAAGGATCATCTCATTTAAACCAATGATGGTGTTAATGGGAGTTCTGATCTCATGACTCATACTGGAAAAGAAGTTATTCTGGGCTTTATTCAGTTTTTCGATCTCCGCAGTCTGATTCTGGGCCAGCTTTCTCTCTTTGATATAAATGCCTATTATGAACCGCATCATAAGATACATGAGAAGTCCTACGCACACCAGAGAGGCAATGGAATCCAGATAGGCAGTCTTCATATCATGGACAGTCAAAAATCCCGGTACAAAATAAGCCACAAGATAACAGGTCACTGCAGATACGATGATAAGAATTATCAGCGGGTATTTCCATTTGTTTGTCACATTAAGGCCTATGAATAAAAAAGCGAAGGCATACCAGATGGGTGTACACCCGTATACTCCGCCCCCGGTAAAGAATTCCACCGGCAGCACGATGAAAATGACACCTAGAGAAACTATCAGTGCACCAAGGAATATCCTGTTGGTCTTTAAGGAGATAAATACTACAGCAAATAAAAGCACTGCAGCTCCTCCCAGCATGATAAGCTTTTCAGTGGTTTCTCCTATAATGACATCCCAGATAAATATAAGCGCCAATGTGGCCGCGCAAAGATATGATGTAAGTGCAAAGCACCTGGTATCCAGGGGAATTGACGGGTCTGTGAGATAATCTATGATCTTATTATACAGCTTCACTACTCTTCCTCCGGTAAAAATTCAAGTATTTCATCGTCATCATCAGTATTTTCAGTATCAGACGGTGTTGAATCTGTTTCATCGGTGTTTTCTCCGGTATCACCCGGATATGCGGACCTGATGGCATCTGTCACATCTTCATACATCAGCATCATCCTGTCGTGATGTGCCTTTATAAGATCACCGTTTCCTGCTTTGGATGCATCTTCCATGGTCTTTGCAAGTTCCGAAAGCTCAGACGCCCCTATCATCTTTGATGTGCTCTTTAAGCCATGCACCCTGATGGCATACTGATCCCACACCTCGTCTTTATAATAGAGTTCCAGTTCTGCCTTCTTCTTTGCACTGTTGCTTTCATATTCCCTTAGAAGAGAAATATAAAACTCCATATCATTCTGGCAGTATTTAAGTCCGGATTTTGTATCCACGCCTGCTTCTTCAAGCACAAATAACGGACTCTCTCCGTCAATATTTGATGCTTCAAATGAGATCATGGTCATGTCGGCACTGTTATCTTCCACATCCGTTTTGATCTTAGTCTCCACAGGTTTTTCATAGGAGAATACGGATTTAGGAAGTACACGTCTTAAGACTCTTTCAAATTCTGTGATCTCGATCGGCTTTGGAATGAATCCGTCGAAGCCTTCCGTGAGGAACATATCTTTGGCAGAGCTTACAGCATTAGCAGTAAGCGCTACTATGGTAAGCTCTTTTCCTTCACGTTCGGCATTGGTACGGAGACGCTTCATACACTCAATACCGTCCATATCAGGCATCATGTGATCCATGAAAATGATGTCATAATCATTGTTCTCGCACATCACGATAGCTTCAGGTCCGGACATGGCCTTGCTGACGATCATTCCGTATTCCCTGAATATGCCGTCAGCCACCAGAAGGTTCATGGGTTCATCATCAACCACCAGAGCTTTAAGTCCGGGAGTGTAGAAATGACCGAGTTCCTGAGTTTCCAGCCCTTCCACCTTCTGATTCAGTGCATTCATGATGGCAAAGCAATAAAGAGGCTTACGAAGCACGTTTATCCTGGAATTCTCGGGCAGCTTGAAATCGTCATCTGCGATCACCACCAGACTCACTTCTTCAGACAGTTTATCGAGTTCGGGCCCGTTTTCCCTATATTCACCGGGGCCCACAAACACATGTGTCAGCCTGTATGCATTCATGATCTTATTAAGGTCTGCCATGGTCTCCACTTTATGCAGCGGCACATTAAGACCTGCAGACAGATGATGCAGTGTTTCGTTATAGAATTCACGTACCTGAGGATTGGATATATCCCCAAACCTTAAGTATGTACCGATACAATAATCTTCTCTGTTCGGAAGAGTCATACAGCCGATACGTGTATCCACTTTCTGTGGAATGCTGACACGAACAGTGGTACCCAGATTCTCAGCGCTGTCCACGGAAAGGAATCCGTCCATGGCCTGAGTGAATCCCTGCACTATGGAAAGACCGAGTCCCAGACCGCCTGCAGCTCTGGTACGGCTGGAGTCGGACTGATAAAACTTGTCAAAGATCTTATCTATCTCGTCATCAGCCATTCCCACACCTGTGTCAGTGACTTCCATACACAGATTCACGCCGTATTCCCTGTCCACAGTATAGATATGGACATATACACCGCCTTCTCTGCTGAATTTGATACCGTTTGCAATGAGATGCCACAGGATCTTCTTGATCTTATTCTGGTCACCTATCAGGACAGAAGGCACATTCGCATCCACATCCACAATGAGTTCCACAGTATTTTTCGTGATCATCTGAAGCTGAACCACCAGGTCGTTTACAACGGAAGTGATCATATAAGCTTCCACATTCACGGAAAGCTTTCCCATATCGATCTCTGTATAATCGAGAATATCACTGATCTGCTCAGCCACTCTGTATCCTGCATCCCTTATGGAAGTCAGGTCTTTCTTCACTTCAGGATTCTTCTCTTTTCCGAGGCTTACTGCTGAAAGACCGATGACTGCATTGATGGGCGTACGTATTTCGTGAGACACATTTGCAAGGAAGTTACCCGCTCTGTCGTTTTCTTCCTTAAGCTCTGTGATATTTTCCTCATAAAAGTCTGTTTTTCTTTTACGTATCACAATAACGGCTCTGGCCACTACGGTAAATAGCAGGATGAGCACAAACTGCCAGATCACACGGACTATATGTTCGGAATCTAGGATAAGTCCTTTTGTTTCTGCGGAATTAAGAGAATTTCCCATCCCCGTGGAAATGATATGAAATACCAGAATAAAGATACCCATGGCACTTGTGAGATATACCATTCTCAGGTTGCCTATAAGAGTAAATACAATAAGCACAAGCCCTACAGTGGAGACCACCTCATAGAAGTTTGCATGTACTCCGTAATAGAATATTTCAAAAAGCAGAAAACCGGAAAAAAAGTATTCCCTGGTCTTAACCGATCCGGTTTCCATGATATGAATGAAAAATGTGATAAGAACACCCGCCACCAGAATGGGAATAGTCCATCCCTCCCATTCCATAAACAGGTTCAGTGCTATAAGTACTGCAGCAAAAGCTGCACATAAAAGAATTATCAGAATATGTGTGGTCCGGATTATCTCCCGGGCTCTATGGTCCTCTTCAACCATTTGCTATTCCTCTCGCATAGTGTATTCTTCGTCTTCGTCGATCATGCTTAGCATTATCTCAGCAAATTTAGGATCAAACTGAGTTCCTTTGCCCTTTTCTATCTCTTCCCGAACCTTTTCCTGCGGAAGCACATCTCTGTATGAACGTCTGGAAGTCATGGCATCATAAGCATCTGCCACGGCTATGATCCTGGCTTCCTCAGGTATATCCTCACCGGCCAGACTGTCCGGATAGCCGGAACCGTCGTATCTTTCATGATGCCATCTGGCTCCTGTGGCCAGTTTCGGCATTTCTTTTATCTTCTTTAAGATCCGGGCTCCCATGACAGGATGATTCTTGATAAGCTCAAATTCATCGTCAGAAAGCCTGGCAGGCTTATTTATAACCGCATCGGGCACACCTATCTTACCCACATCATGCAAAAGCCCCATCATGTAAATATCACTGAGGTGCTCTTTATCATATCCTGCACGTCTGGCTATTTCCTTGGAATAAAGTGCCACACGTCCGGAATGACCGTTTGTATAGGTGTCTTTTGCATCTATAGCTTCAGCCAGAGTCTGAACCACATGCAGTGACAGGCTCTCGTTTTCCTTTGTTTTTCTTTCCACTTCGGTGGTGAGATTTCTCTGGAGACGAACCAGATCTATGATATGGCGGACACGGAGCACCAAAACCTCCGCCACAAACGGTTTTTTAATGAAATCCATGGCCCCAAGCGCCAGGCCTTTGGATTCAGACTCTTCGTTTTCGTCAGCGGTCAGGAAGATAACAGGGATCTTCTCTTCATCGTTTTCCTGTTCTCTCAGTTTCTGAAGTGTGGTGAAACCGTCCATACCCGGCATCATAATATCAAGAAGAATAAGATCAGGTTTATTATCCTGAATGAACTCCAGTAAGCCTTCCCCGCTTTTTAATGCAGTAACACGCATATTGTTCTTACTCAATATGTGCCCTGCCATCTTCAGATTAGCGGTATCATCATCTACAACTACGATCCAATCTGCCATATAATACCCCTTCTTTAAGAAATAAACCCACGGCTATTCTATCAAAAATATTTAAGCATAGCCACTAAAAATCGTTAATTTTATGCCTATTTTGATAAATACGATAACTGCATGAGACTGTCTGATAAATGGACGTTTTCCACAGTAACTCCGCTGAAGCCGTCCAGATCGGTGAGGGCAAAATTCCAGATATTCTTTATGCCGTTATCTATAAGGACTTTCGCAGTGGACTGTGCCTGGGACTTTGGCACCGTAAGCGCAGCCACATCCACCTTATTCTTTTTCAGGAACCCCGGCAGTTCATCCATCATCATAACGGGAATATTTCTTATCTTAACTCCCGAAAGAGAAGGATCCACATCGAAAAGACCGGTCAGTTTAAAGCCCATGTTTTCAAAGTTCTGGTAGTTTGCTATAGCCTGGCCGAAATGCCCCACCCCCACCACAATGAAATTATGGTCTTTATCGAGTCCCAGTATCTTTCCTATCTCTTCATATAGGTATTTCACGTTATATCCGTATCCCTGCTGGCCGAATCCCCCGAAATTATTCAGATCCTGCCTGATCTGGGATGCTGTGACATGCATTTTGGCGGAAAGCTCATTTGATGAGATGCGTTCCACATTGCTTTCCAGGAGTTCACCCAGATATCTGTAATACCTGGGAAGCCTTCTTATCACCGCCTGTGATATCTCTTTTTCATTCATAAAAGTTCCTCCGACAGGCTCTCCCAAACAGCCATCTGCTTATCCAGTTCTTCTTTTAAAGTGTTTAATTCGGATGTGAGTTCATTAAGTCTGGCGGAATTCTTTGCTACCGCAGGATCGTTGAATTCCTCCTCTATAGCGGATATCTTCTGTTCCAGGTCTTCAATGGCTTCTTCTGCAGCCTTAAGGGCGTTTTCTTTCTTTTTCTTTTCTGCCGAAAGTCTCTTCTGTTCCTTCCAGTCAGCTTTAGAATCCGAATTGTCCGAAGATCCGGCAGAGGTATTCTCTGCGGGAGCACTTAATGTAAGTTCATTTTTCCTGTTCAGGTAATAATCATAATTTCCCTGATATTCAGTGAGAGTGTTTCCTGTCAGTTCCAGTATTCTGGAGGAAATCTTATTGATAAAGTATCTGTCATGGGATACGAAAAGCAGGGACCCTTCGTATGAAAGCAGTGCATCTTCCAGCACTTCCTTGGAATCCATGTCCAGATGGTTCGTGGGCTCATCCAGTATCAGGAAGTTGGATCCAGAAAGCATGAGTTTAGTGAGGGAAAGCCTGGCTCTCTCTCCTCCGGAAAGGGCCTTCACCTGTTTAAACACGTCGTCTTCTTTAAATAAAAAAGCTGCCAGCACATTTCTGACTTCGGTATCCGTCATATCGGGATATGCATCATGGACTTCGGAAAACACAGTGTTATCCTCATTCAGATTCTGCTGTTCCTGGTCGTAGTAACCCACATCCGTGTTATAACCTATGGTGATCTCTCCCCGGTCTGCTTTTACCAGATCGTTAATGATCTTAAGGATTGTGGTCTTTCCGGTTCCGTTATC
Organism: Lachnospiraceae bacterium; assembly: GCA_024688505.1. Classification (GTDB taxonomy): domain Bacteria; phylum Bacillota; class Clostridia; order Lachnospirales; family Lachnospiraceae; genus FD2005. The sequence goes on along the minus strand of JAILDZ010000049.1, from coordinate 585 downwards.
TCCAATAAGGGCTACTCTTTCATCCCTGTAGACCATAAAGGACAGGTTATCAAACAAAGTGACACCGTCTTCAAAGCTCTTCTTAAGGTTCTCTACGGAAAGGACTTCTTTACCGCTTCTTTTGGATGTGGCAAAGGAAAGCGATATCTTTTCGGTGTCTTCTTTCACATCAGACACTCTCTCTATCCTGTTTAGTTTCTTAACGCGGCTCTCTGCTCTTTTTATAGATTTTTCCCGGTTAAACTCCCTCAGCTTTTTAATGACATTTTCTTCATGAGCTATTTCCTTTTGCTGCTTGTCATATGCTTTATGGATAGCCAGGAGCCTTTCTTTCTTCTGAGCCGTATATGCGGTGTAATTACCTATATAGGAGATCAGGGTGCCGTTTTCTATATCAAGTACCCTGTCCACTATCCGGTCCATAAAATACCTGTCATGAGCCACCAGAATAAGGGTACTGTCCAGTTTCTTAAGATAGCCTTCAAGCCATTCTATGGAAGACAGATCCAGATGGTTAATGGGCTCGTCCAGGATCAGTATGTCAGGTTTTCTCATAAGAAGTCTGCCAAGGGATACTCTGGTCTT
>JAILDZ010000223.1 GCA_024688505.1 Lachnospiraceae bacterium | reverse complement strand
TCAAGCCGCTCCACGCTTATGACTTCGGGCAGGAGATATTTCTTGGCTGCCACACCGAGAGTATAGGTAACAGTCAGTCCATGCTCATCCGACTGTACCAGGAAGTTTCCTTCTGCCACGCAGTCACTGTAGTTATCCATGGTGGCTTCCTGCACATTGTCATTAAAGTATCGCACGGAAAGCTGTGACTTTAACTGTCTTTTCTGATAAGCGCTTGCAACCGGATCATCATCAGCCTCACAGGGATTTGTAAACCAGATATCCCCGCTTTCTTTGACCTTCACTGCCACGCTTGTATCTTCTTCATTAAAGAAAAGTTCCAATGAGTCATTCTCCGCGACCTTCTTCATGGAAGAAAGGGCTTCTTTTTCAGAAGCAAGGTTCTCGGATCCACTCTCTGATGCCAATACCGAACCTGCCGGAACCAGGGATAATATCATGGAAAGAAGCAATACGTATGCAGTTTTCTTAAAAAATTTCTTTATCATACCGATCCTTCCCGTCAGAACCTCAGTTCCTTGTATATGGTAGTCGCAAAGGTGATCATCTGCTGTATAACATTGAAAAACAAAAGTCCTATGAACATGATTATTCCCATGCCCACCACCGTGCATACACAGGTAAGCACTGTTTTCTTAAATGAATACTGATGAGTTACCATGGTCCCAAAGAATATGAGTATCCCGGTCCATATATAACTCACAGCGCTGAGCACATAGTAAAATGTTCCTTCTTCTGCCGTGATCCCAAGAGACATGATGACCATAGGAACTCTTATAAGGATCATGGGTAAGAGCGCGTAGCCCGTGGCGATAAAGATATCTTTCATCTTGCCTTCGCCGTCCATTAGGGATGTCAGGCACCAGTTAGCCACGCACCAGAGGACGTATAACAATGTGACTGTCAGGATATCTACCACCACATTTACGTCTTTAAGTCTTACCTGGTTAAAAAGAAACCCGGTACACTGCTTTTCTATGGTGGTGATCATGATAGTAAGGATCACGAAGGTAAGTGCAGCAGGAAGGGAACCCCGCTTTTCTCTCTTAAGATCCCAGAATCCGTCAAAGGGATGGAATATCACGTGGAGGCCGTATTTTAATTCTCTTGCATATTGCATCGCACTTCACCTGCCCATCTCTTTATTTTTCTGATACAGACTATCGTGATGGGAATAAGTATCACGATCGCCAATATAAGCATGATCTTTCCAAAGTTTCTCTCCATCAGTTCTTTCCTGTGATAGTAAAGCGCCTTGGAATAGTACTTACGATTGTTTCCGCTCTTGAAATAATCCATGGCAGCCACATAATCACCTTCTGCCAGGAAATTCTTGCCAAGACCGGTGTATGCAAACTCACTGTTACCGTTTAGTCTTAATACCTCTTTCCACTCAGCTATGGAGCCCTCCGAATCACCAAGATCGTTAAGCCTCAGTGCAGAAAGAAGATGCTCTCCGTATTCTGTTATGGTATAGACCAGGATACTGTTTAATTTGTAATCAAGAATGTAGAGCTTTGAAGCATCCTCACTTGCTCCGATGGCTACGGCATTCTGCACATTTCCTTCCCTGTATCCGTTATGTCCGAACACAAAGAGTGAATTTCCGTCGTAGTCATAGCCAAAGACCTTACCGTTTGCATTATCTAATATAAAGTAGCAACCGTATTCCGTTGCGGTGATGTCGTAAAAGGAAGACCAGTTGCCGTCTGCAGATTTATACTGATCACCGTTGATGGGATAGTGACCCAGTCTCCTTAATATGTCTTTTCCGGTGGGATTAAGTCGCCTTACCGCATCCGCTCCGTTTAACATATCTTCTCTGCTTAAGTTTCCTATAGTGGCATATATGAAATTGTTCTTATCCACAAAGATGTTACTGTACTCGGTGGGAACTATGGTCGCCATACGGGCACGCTGTTCCTTGGTGGAAAAGTAATTCTTCCATATATATTCAAAGGGTGAAACACTGACCTGAGCAGCACCCATAAAGCTCTGGAAATTACCTTCCATGTCAAATTCGATAAGACCCAGGTTGATGCCGTATGCGCTGACATAGATCCTGCCGTCGTTGTCTACAACAACCTTCTGAGGAATATATACCACCGTATCGTCAATAAGATCGGTGACGGGACGACCTATGGAGCGGATGAAATTACCTTCTTTGTCATACTCAACCACTCTTCCGTTACCGCTGTCAGCCACAAATATGCGACCGTCCTCTGCCACGAACACACCCTGAGGCTTGGAAAGCAGATCTTCAGGACCTGAAGCATTCTTTATCTCCATAAGGAGCTCCCCGGCTTCATTTGTTTTTACAATCCTTGAATTGTCCGTGTCCGCTATGTATATAAATCCCCTTTGAATGAACATATCCTGCGGATTCTTAAGGCTTAATTCAAATGAGCTAAAAGAAAGTGTACTGTCGTAAAGATACACATGGGGCTGAGCCACACCTTCGGAGTAATAGTTGTAGCAATAGGTTTCGTAAGGAACCTCTGCGTGTGCCGTCATGGGTACAGAAAGGCTCAGGGCACAGGCTGCAGCCAAGGCAGCGATCAGTTTTCTTTTTGAAGAGATGAAACCTGTTCGTTTCATGCCGTTCCCCCTATTCCTTGATACCCGAAGACACCATGGTCTCGATGATGTTGCTCTGACATAAGATGAATATTGTAATAGGTACGATCATCATGATGACCGCTACTGCTGCCGTAGCACCTGCTCTTGAGATACCCGCTGCGGAGATCTGTGAAAGTGCGTAGGGCAGAGTCTTTAAGTTTTCGCTGTAGATATAGTTACTGCCCTGCAGGTTCCAAAGATCCTGGAAGCAGAAGATAATAAGTGTAAGCCACGCAGGCTTAACACTGGGCATTACGATCGTTGCAAAGATCCTGAATTCGCTGGCTCCGTCTATACGTGCCGCCTCTATCAGCGAATCCGGT
>JAILDZ010000106.1 GCA_024688505.1 Lachnospiraceae bacterium | reverse complement strand
CTTACAGAGCTTCGCCAGGCTGCCGGCACACAGCTGGATCCCGAACTGGTGGGATTTTTCTGCGAGATACCGAAGCACAGGATAGAGGCATGCATGGAAAACGTGAGCAGTATTATGGAAAGATATCAGGATGAACATTTCAGATAGAGGGTGAACATATTATGAAAAACACTATCAGAAAAAAATCTCTGTTTCGATTTACGGCACTGATCATGACATCGATAATGGCGCTGTCTTTAGTGGCATGCGGCAGATCCTTTTCTTCCGGATCCCATAGGGAAGTATCCTGGGAGCCTGTGGCCACCCTGAACCTGGCATTGAGAGAAGGCACGTATGCAGATGTCATAGAAAAGAGCCTGGAAGAATTCGAAGAAGAGACTCATATTCTGTGCAATGTGAAGAAGCTGGGAGAGGACGACCTGCACACAGGTGTGGAAAAGGACGCTGAAAATGATGTGGGACAATTCGACCTATGCATGGTGGATGGCTCCTGGATGGCTGAATATACTGAAGAGGGAGTGTTGCTTAATCTGAGCGATTATGGATATGAGCTGGACGATGATATCATAGAAGCCACCAAGACCATATGCTACCATGAAGGAAAGTTATATTTGGCCCCGTATTACGGAAATGTTACTATTCTCCTTTATAACAAGAGACTGGCCAGCGCTGCCGGATACCCGGGAGGACGGATAGAGTCCCTGGATGACCTTTACGATATATGCAAATATTCTGAAGAACACAGAAATATCGGATTCCTCTACAGAGGGGACACTCCGAATAACATAGTGGTGGATTTCCTGCCCTTCCTTTTGTCCTACGGCGGATGGGTGGTGGATGAGAATAACTTCCCCACTGTGGATACGCCGGAGTTTCACCAGGCCATGGAATACTATCTGAAGCTTATCAATACAGGTAAAGCCGAGTCGAAAGAGAATCTGATACTGGCTATAGTGAATCAGGCCGGTGCCATGGGCGTGGGCTGGCCCGGATGGTATACTCCCGAGCGGAATGGACAGGCGGATTATGCTGCCATCACCGGAAAAGTGAGTGCCGATTCTGAAGCGTATAATGCCAATGTGTACGGAATCTGGACTCTGGGGGTGACATCAAACAGTGCCCATAAGGAAGAGGCCGTACAGCTTCTTTCATACCTTATGGACCCGGATGTGCAAAAGGCCACAGTGGAATACGGCGGAGTGCCCTGCAGATACAGCAGCCTGAGAGATCCTGCCGTTTTGGAAAAGTTCCCGCAATATAAGCCTGTCTGCGACGCTTTGGAAGGCGGAGTCTATCGCCCCATCATGAGCGAGTGGACAGATTTCTATACCATACTCGGAACGGAAATGAAGGCTATCATGAAAGGAGACAAGACAGTGGATGCGGGCCTCTCCGATGCCCAGCGAGAGCTTGAAGATATGCTGTATAATCCATCGGATGATTAAGGCTTATTGCTTTACATTTAAGAGTGAAAGTGCTAATCTTTTCTATGTGCGTATGCACAGCAATATACTATTGGAGGTACTCTTAAATGAGAGGGACAGTTAAGTGGTTCAGCAATCCAAAGGGCTACGGATTTATATCGGATGCCAACGGAAATGACGTGTTCGTACACTTCTCAGGGATCAACATGGACGGTTATAAGACAGTTCAGGAAGGCGCTACTGTGGAGTATGATGTGACTGAAGGAAGCAAGGGACCACAGGCAGTTAATGTAACGGTTGTAGAGTAACAGCTGAAGAGTCATTAGGAGGAGGCGACATGTGAAAGCAGGTCGCCTTCTTTTACTATGCAGGGGAAATACTACTTGAAGAAATACATAAGATCAATTACATGCATTTTAATATCGGCCATTCTCCTATCTTCCTGCGGGAATCCGGTGGAGTATGTGAACGAAGTCCGCATGGAGGCGGAAGAGGAGATAGCTGCGGCCCAGAGGGAGAAGATGCGTCAGGACCTTCTGGGGGATGCGGTGGAGGTCCCGAGGGTCTCCATCAATAAATATGCATACAGCTGTCTTAATGAAGAGGAACAGCAGACCTATGATGAGGTGCTGAATGCCATACTTACTTTCGGAGAAGAGGTGCCCCTCACCACCATGGACCTGGACGTGCTGCAAAAGGCATACAGGGCTGTGATGACAGATTACGGCGGCCTCTTTTGGGTGTCCGGATACAGCTATTTCACCTATTACAGCGGTAACGAGATCGTGGCACTAAAGTTCTCCCCCAGCTTCACCATGACAGAGGAGAGGAAAAATGAAGTTCAGGCCCGCATAGATCAGGTGGTGTCCGAATGGCTGTCGGAACTTCCCGCAGATGCCGATGATTACGAGAAGGCAAAGTTTGTATACAGGACTCTTATAGAAAAGACGGAGTATGATGAATCCGCTCCGGAAAACCAGAATATCCAGAGCGTGTTTTTATACGGCAGGACTGTATGCCAAGGATATGCGGCCTCTGCAGCCTATCTCCTTAGCAGCCTGGGGATCCCTGCATCTATTATCATAGGAAAGGCTAATTATGAGTCCCATGCGTGGAATCTGGTGCTTCTGGACGGGGCATATTACTACATGGATGTGACCTGGGGCAACAGCCATTATCTGGATCAGGACGATTCAGAGGCCAAACATGTGAACTACGGCTATCTCAATGTGACATCCGAGGAACTCTCGGAAACCCACATTGTGGAGATGCCGATCCCGATCCCCGAATGTATAGCGGTGGAGGATAACTACTACCGCAGGGAAGGCCTGTATTTCACGGACTGGTATCCTGAACTCATCGGTGAGGTGATCCATGAAGGGATGATGGAAGGCCCGGGTGAAGTGACCATGAAATTTGCCAATCATGAGCTGTATCAGAAGGTCATAGACCACTTCCTGATAGGGAAAGAAATATACGGATATGTGTCCGGAGTTAGTTCCCTTTTATACATTGAGACCGAAGATGTAAACGTCATTTCAATTTACAAATAGGGCTGTAAAGTGTATCATAAACCTATATGACTATGACGGAGGATACTATATGTATAAGATCATCATAGACAGTTGCGGTGAACTGACAGATGATATGAAACGCAGCGGACATTACATGAACGTGCCCCTCACGCTGGAGGTGGACGGACATGAGATCATAGATGATGAGACTTTCGACCAGGCAGACTTTTTGAAAAGGGTGGCAGCTTCGGAAAAGGGACCGAAATCGGCGTGTCCCTCTCCCACAGCATATATGGAGGCTTATTCCGGCGAGGAGGAGCATGTATATGCGGTGACTCTTTCGGCGCAGCTGTCCGGATCCTATAACAGCGCAGTACTGGCAAAGGACCTTTTCGAAGAGGAAAATGAAGACTCCGATAAGAAGATCCACGTATTTGACTCCAAGTCTGCATCCATAGGAGAGACCTTGATCGGCCTCAAGATAGCCGAAGCGGAAGAAGCTGGAAACTCTTATGAAAAAGTGATAGAGATCGTGAATGCCTATATCGAGGAGCAGCATACATTCTTTGTGCTGGAGAGTCTCGAGACTCTGAGAAAGAACGGACGTCTTTCTAACCTGAAGGCTATGATAGCAAACACCCTTAATATAAAGCCTATTATGGGGTCCACGGAAATCGGCAGCATCCAGCAGCTGGGACAGACCAGAGGAATGAAGAATGCCGTGAATAAAATGGCTGAGTATATGATGGCGGTGACCAAGAACATGGAGAATAAGATCCTGGCCATTTCCCATTGCAACGCTCCGGAAAGAGCATTGGCACTGAAGGATAAGCTCCTTTCACTGGGATCCTTCGGGGATATCATAATCCTGGATACCAGGGGTGTAAGTTCCATGTATGCCAGTGACGGCGGCGTGATTATGGTGATCTAGACTTTTATGAACTATAAAGAAATAACTGCGATCATAGAAGATAAGCGCAGATTTGAAAAAGAGAGTGGCCGGGAGGTCATGAAAAAGGTGTTACCGCTGTATTCTCACCCGGAAAAGGGGATGAAGATCATTCACATAGCGGGCACCAACGGAAAAGGAAGTGTGGCGGCATTTCTCAGCAGTATGCTGAGAAGTGCCGGTTTTCATGTGGGCGTATTCACATCACCCCATCTCGTTGATTTCAGAGAGAGGATCAGATTTGATGATGAAATGATATCCGAAGGGGATGTGGTTCGCCTTGGGTCGGCCCTGCTTTCTGATGAGTGGCCGCTGAAAGGCACAATGTTTGACTATTGCCTTATCATGGCGCTTACCTTTTTTAAGGAGAAAAAGCCTGATTATGTGATACTGGAAGCAGGACTGGGAGGAAGGCTGGACTCCACAAACGGACTGTCGGAGGTGCCGATAGTTTCCATAATCACACGTATAGGTCTTGATCATACGGAGTATCTGGGAGATACCATAGGAAAGATAGCAAAGGAGAAGGCCGGCATCCTTAAGAAGGGAACGTATCTCGTCCTGTCGCCCCAGGAAAAGGAAGCGGAAGAAGCTATTATCAGGGCTGCGGACGCAAAGCAGGTTCCTTACAGCCGTGTATCGGAGCAGTGTGTTTCCGTAGCAAAGGAGATCCTGCCGGACAGCTATCAGCGGGAAAATGCCGCGGTGGCAGCCACTGCTTTTATGCATATATTCAGTGATGATAAGATGGCATTTGTCCGGGAAGGTATTAAAAAGATGGTGTGGCCCGGTAGACTGGAGATAGTTTCCGAGGATCCTTTCTTCATGATGGACGGTGCCCATAATCCTAACGGTGTATCCGCTCTGTATCATTCTTTGGTGTCCATGTATCCGGGCGAAAAATTCGTTTTTCTCTTTGGAGTCATGGCAGACAAGGATTATTATTCCATGTTGAAGCAAACCTTCGATATAGCAGAGCATTACATCACTGTGACTGTGTCATACGAGCGGGCAGAGTCCGGAGAGAAACTCTGCAGAATGTTGCATGAACAGGGGATCAAATGCGAATATGAAGAAGACATGGAACGGGCATTGGATAAGGCGCTTTCCATGGGACGTATGACAGGAAGGCGTGTGGTGGCCTTCGGCTCGCTATATTTTATCGGTGATCTGAAAAGGATAGTGGAGAAGAGATTTACATGAGTATAAGGACACGCCACGAGGCGCTTTCAATCCTGGGACTCACTGAAACCGCATCCCCGGAAGACATTAAAACCGCATACCGGTCCCTGATAAAGCTTTTTCATCCGGATGAGCATCCGGATGCTTCTTATGATGAACGATATTACCTGGTGACCGAAGCCTATGAATTCCTGGCATCCGGAGCTGTATCGCAGGCTGTGGAGATGCACCCCAAGGGAGATGAATCATCGAAAGGATCCGGCACCTATGCAGGTCACCCTCAGTATAGCCGCACTTCACGCTTCACAAACGTGAGGCCTGCCGGTAGTGGCCCCGTGATCTTTGGGGAAAACAGTGCTTTAAATGATGCTGCGAAGCGCAGAAGAGAGTATCAGTCCAAGGTTCAGAAGGAAAACCGCCTGGAAAAGAACCGGCAGAAAGCCAAGGAAGAAAGGCTTAGAAAGCTGGAGGAGGAATGACATCGCATCAAGCAGGAGGAGCTTCGCCGGGAA
>JAILDZ010000064.1 GCA_024688505.1 Lachnospiraceae bacterium | reverse complement strand
CCCGGGATACCCGGAGTATATCTTCTGGATCAAAGATGCGGTGCACCTTCATCAACGGGAATATACGGAGCCATGTCCGGAGCTCATATAAATGTCCTGGTTTCAGGAGTCGGTTTCCTTTACGACGAGATACCGCATCTTTTGAACATCAGGGAAACCGGAAATCCGGAGACGTTTTTGAAGCCTGAGTATCTGATCGATTTCGATGCGGGAAGTGCATTAAAAGGCGAGCCACTCGAAGAAACCGGGAAAAGACTGTTTGAATTCATACTGGATGTGGCATCAGGAAGAGCGGTTCCGAAGGATGAAGCAAAAAAGGAAAAGGCGCTTTTAATACCTTATGAGGGAGATCCCGGATTCAAAGAAGAGCAGATATTTATCTCTACTGCAAAAGATGCACACAGGAAAAAGGTAGAGGAGATAATGTGATGGGAAAGATATTTCAGGGCATAGAGGAGATTATAGGACATGCTTCCAAAAGCCTGTATACCCTGGAGGCATACGATGATGAGAAACATATAGGCGGCGCAAAGGTGCTCACGGATAATGAAGCATGGACACTGCTTTATGATGTGAATGTGCTGCCGGAATATGATGAAGAGGGTGTAGCGGGAAAACTCATAGAGCGCGTGAAAAACAGATTTCAGGGGCATGAGATATTCTCGTATACGGATGTTGACACTCTCTCATTATATGAGGAACATGGCTTTAAACGTTCCAAGAATGCATTCACATATGCAGGAGAAAATGACGAGGCCATAGACAGCGGACTACTGGATAAAGGATTCTTCTTACCGATAGGGTACAGATATGAAACGGAATTCTATCCGGTGGTGGGAGATTTTCCTGAGGGGAAGAAGAGCAGCATCGATAGATCAAAGATCACCATGCGATATGAATACGGCACAGAGTATGCCGATTATCTAAGGATAAATGAGATACTGTCCATTGCTTTCGGAGGTCACGAAAGAGATGTGAATGTGACGAAAAGGACTTTTGAAGAAAGCCAACACGTGGTCCTTGCATTTGCAAATGACATACTGGTGGGATGCGCCAGAGCACTGTCAGACGGTGTAAGTCAGGGCTTCATCCTTAATGTGGCCACAGACCCGGAATATCAGGGACTTCATATCGGAATGGAAGTGGTGAGAAGGCTTGCTGAAAAAATGCCCGGACAGAATATATTCTTAAACACCCATCCGGGGGGAGTGGGATTCTATAACAGAAGACCCTTTAGAAGAAATAAGACAGCACTTCTCTATCCGTCAAATCCCGATATGCCCATAGAGATAGAAAAGGAATTTGTGTTACCGAAGGGATACAGATTCAGTGATGAAATACAGGAGGAAGATCATGAGTGATAACGACATAAAGACTTTCGGCAAGGTGGCCACCAGTGAAGACAAAGGCGAGATCAGTGATAACGGTGCTTTTGTGAGACAGCAGAACCGTTTCACCACACCTTTCGGAAATGAGCCCGGACAGCTTCCCGTGGAGGCCGGCAGATACAGACTGATATGGACACCACTTTGCCCCTGGGCCACCAGACAGATCATCGCATTTAAGCTCCTTGGCATAGGAGAAGATGTGATAAGCGTGGGAAAGGTGGCACCTCAAAGGACGGATTCCGGCTGGGAATTTTCTCTGGATAAAGACGGAGTGGATCCTGTCCTCGGTATCAGATTTCTTCCGGAGATATACGCAAAGACAGATCCCGAATATGAAGGCAGAGCCACAGTACCGACTGTGGTGGATGTGAAAGAGATGAAGATAGTGAATAATGACTATCACCATCTCACGAAATTTTGGGAGACTGTATGGAAACCCTTTCATAAGGAGGGTGCCCCGGACCTCTACCCGGAGGATCTTCGAAGCGAGATAGATTCTCTTAATGAAGTGATCTTTAATGAGATAAATAACGGAGTATATAAAGCCGGTTTTGCAAAGACTCAGGAGCAGTACGAACTGAATTATCATCTGGTGTTTAACCGTCTGGATAAGCTGGAAGAACATCTGTCAAAGAACAGATTTCTCTTCGGAGACCGTCTCACTGATTCGGATATCAGGCTCTATGTGACACTGGCCAGGTTTGACACCGCATATTATTTCGGTTTCAGACTGAATAAAAAGAGGATCAGGGATTATGAAAACCTCTGGAATTATTCCAGGGAACTCTATTCCATACCTGCATTTAAGGAGGCTACGGATTTCGATGCCATAAAGAGAGGATATCTCCTGGGAGCCACCGAAAACCCGGATAATATCCTCCCGCTGGGACCGGATAACAGCCTTTGGGAAGAGCCGAATAACAGGGCGGAGAAGTTCGGACCGCTTAAGATTTGAGGGAGATAGAAAAAATGGCAGTAGTAGATCATGTGACCACTAAAGAAATAAGTAATAGCGGAAAATTTGAAAGACAGAAGAATAAGTTCACCACACCCTTTGGCGAGGGTGAGGGTAAGCTTCCCGTGGAAGCCGGAAGATACAGGCTGCTTTGGGCTCCCGTATGCCCCTGGGCCAATCGTTCCATCATAGTTCGTTCCATCCTGGGACTTGAAGATGTGATATCTGTGGGGACACTGGACCCCATCAGACCGGACGTGCCCTGGTCAGACTGGTCCTTCACTCTGGATCCGGGTGATAAGGATCCGGTGCTTGGCATTAAGCTCCTCAGTGAAGCGTATAAGAAGGCAGATCCTGACTATGAAGGCAGATTCACAGTGCCCGCACTTGTTGACATCACTACAGGCGCTGTGGTAAATAATGACTACTTTAACCTCACTCTTTATTTTGAAACAGAGTGGAAGAAGTATCATAAGCCCCATGCACCGAATCTGTATCCGGAGGAGCTCAGGAAAGATATAGATGAGCTCAATCAGTTCATATTCCATGATGTGAATAACGGTGTATATAAGGCCGGGTTCGCTCAGAGCCAGGAGGCTTATGAGGAAGCATATCATCTGGTATTTAATGCCTTTGATAAGCTGGAAGAACGTCTGACAGAAAAGAGATTTTTGTTCGGAGACTACATCACGGAATCCGATGTGAGACTCTATGTGACACTGGCCAGATTTGACATTGCATATTTTAACGGTTTCAGGGTGAATGAGAGAATGCTTAAGGATTATCCCGCCCTTTGGGGATATGCGAGAGATCTTTACGCAGAGGATGCATTCGGAAAGAACACGGATTTTCTTGCGATAAAGAAGCACTATCATCTGTGTTGTCTTAAGACTAATCCTCTTAATATCCTGCCTCTCGGACCGGACCTTTCCATCTGGGAAGAGCCCGCAGGCAGGGAACACTTAAGCAAAGATCCTGATAATAAGTACTGTTACGAGTCTTAATAGGAGAAGCTGATGAGTAGTGTTAATAGAGAAAGATTACTGAAGATCTTTACAGAACTTACAGCCATAGACTCCCTTTCTTTCAAGGAGGGAGCTATGGCTGGAGCTGTTATAAGAATCCTTGAAGATCTGGGGATCCCGGTAACAGAAGATGATTCCTGCGACAGGACCGGTTCCGATGCAGGAAATCTTTTTGCGAAATTCTATGATGAGTCGAAGGAAGGCAAACCCGCTGTATTGTTTTCCGCCCATATGGACACCGTGGCGCCGGGAATATCCAAAAAAGCTGTGCTTCATGAGGACGGAAAGATCACAAGTGACGGTAGCACCATTCTGGGAGCGGATGATGTCGCAGGGATCGCGGAGATCATAGAAGCTGTGCAGGAGATCATGGAAGAGGGAGGAGAGCATGAGAATATAGAGCTTTTCTTTCCTGTGGCTGAGGAAGCTTTCACAGTGGGTTCATCTGCTTTTGATATATCAAGGTCTAATGCAGATAAGGCTTTTTTCCTGGACAGGGAAGGAGATGTGGGAAGCGTCACCATGTCGGAGCCCACACTGATATCCTTTACAGTGAACATTAAAGGAAGAGCCAGTCATGCGGGATTCGCTCCGGAAAAGGGTATAAATGCCATAGTGATAGCATCGAAGGCTATTGCCTCTCTTCCTGTGGGGAGGGTAGACAGCGATACCACTCTTGCCATAGGCACCATAGAAGGAGGAGTGGCTGTAAATGTGGTACCGGAGAAAGCAGTGATAAAAGGAGAGATACGAAGCAGGAGCGATGAAAAAGCCTTTGATACCCTGGAAATCGTAAAAAAAGCCTTTGAAAAAGAAGCATCTGAAGCAGGGGGTGAAAGTGCATTTCAATATGAGAAGCATCTCACGGCATATAAGGTGCCGGAGGATTCCAAGGCTCTATCGGATTATAAAAAGGCCATAGGGAAGCTCGGCATTTCTCTTATAAAAGAAGACTCCTTCGGCGGCAGTGACTGCAACACGTTTAAAAAGCACTGCATAGACAGTATATGCATCGCTAATGCCATGTGGAATATACATACTACAGATGAATACACTCTTGTAGATGAGATGGTGAAAGTGACAGAAATAATAAAGGACATAATGAAAGGATAAGAAAAACAAGATGAAGTGGGACGTAAGCTTTGAAACCAAGTGTCAGGCCGTGGATATGGGATTACTGGATCAGTATCATGCCATCAGCTTTCCGATATATCAGACAGCCACATTCTCAAGACATAAGCTGGGAGAAACCAGCGGATTTGATTACAGCAGACAGACAAACCCTACCAGGAGTCAGCTGGAAGCTGTGGCAGCAGGTCTTGAAAACGCAGAACATGCAGTGGCTTTTTCCAGCGGAATGTCTGCCATAGGAGGTGTCATAAACCTCTTTGATGCGGGAAGTCATATCATAACAGACATAGATCTCTACGGAGGTTCCCCCAGGCTTTTTAACGAAGTCTTTTCCAGATACGGAATAGAATTTACCACCGTGGATATGGCCCACGAAGACGTCACAAAGTATTTCAAAGAAAACACAGTGGCATTATATGCCGAAACTCCCACAAATCCCATGATGCGCGTGATAGATATCAGTAAACTGTCAGACGCGGTGAAGGGTACTGACATAAAGCTTATCATCGATAACACATTTTTATCCCCATATCTTCAGAATCCTTTGGAACTGGGGGCAGACATAGTGCTCCACAGCGGTACGAAATTCTTATGCGGACACCATGACACCATAGGCGGTCTTGTGATGCTGAATGATGATAAGATCTGTGAAAGACTTCGCAGGATCGTCACCACCACAGGGGTAGCCATGGCACCATTCGACAGCTGGCTCCTACTTCGCGGCATAAGGACTCTGGCTCTTCGTATGGAAAGAGCGGAATCAAATGCACAGAGGATCGCAGAATACCTGAAGGGATCCCCATATGTGAAGAGAACATTATATCCGGGCTTAAAGGATCATGAAGGATATGATATTATGATAAAACAGGCCAGAGGCTTCGGAGCCATGATAAGCTTTGAAGTGGCCGACAGGGATTTTGCAGAGAAGGTGCTTAATAATCTGGAGCTTTTCTATTTTGCGGAAAGCCTGGGAGGCACGGAGACTCTGATGACATATCCCATCACCCAGACCCATGCGGAGCTCACTCCGGAAATGCGTGAGCGAGTGGGCATATCAGACAGACTGCTTCGTTTGTCAGTGGGCATCGAAGGAGTGGATGATCTGATAGGAGAGCTGGAGAGAGTATTTAAGAAAGCAGCATCGTAAAGGAAGAAAAGTATGACAGCAAACCATTTTGACTTTGATAAGGTGTATGACAGAAAGAATACCAACTCCCTGAAATGGGATTTTTTCAAGGAAAGAAAAAGAAGCGCAGATGAACTGCCTCTGTGGGTGGCGGACATGGATTTCAGATCGCCCGACCCTATTATTGCAGCTCTTAAAGAGACAGCAGACAAAGGTTTCTTCGGATACACCGTGGAAAAATACGAAGATAAGAGAATAGTGTCTGATTACCTTAAGAGAAGGCACGGATTCGGACCGGATCCCGATGACATCATTTTCCAGCCCAGTGTCTGCTTCGCACTGACTATGGCTGTTGTGGCGCTTGCCAAAGAGGGAGAAGCGGTTCTCATAAATCAGCCGGTATACTATCCTTTTGCAAATATCGTTCGGGATGTGAACAGGAAACTGGTGATAAATCCTCTTGCCAGAAATGCCGATGGGAAATATGTCATTGACTATGATCTTCTGGAAAAGCAGATAATAGAAGAAAAGGTGAAGCTTTATATCCTCTGTTCTCCTCATAATCCGGTGGGAAGAGTGTGGACTAAGGAGGAACTTCAAAAGATCGGGGACATATGTCTTTCTCACGGAGTGACAGTGCTTGCGGATGAGATACATGCGGATTTCATTTATGAGGACAACGTATTTACTCCTTTCGCATCCATTTCGGAGGAATTCGAGAAAAACAGCGTGAGTTTCACATCTCCCAGCAAGACCTTTAACATGGCAGGACTCCAGATAGCGGAAGTCCTGGCCCACGATGAGAAGAAGAGAAAAGCCATAGAGAATACATCAAATACATACGGATATGCAGAGATCCCAATTATGGGACTGAGTGCCATGAAGGCAGCATATACCGGTTGTGATGAATGGGTGGATGCACTGGTGGATTATATATACGGGAATATCACGTATATGGAATCGTTTTTAAAAGAACGTCTTCCCATGCTTAAGATGGTGCACCCTGAAGGCACATATCTGCCCTGGGTGGATTTCTCCGGTCTTTCACTTTCTAAAGGAGAGCTTGAAGACCTTATGAGAAATAAAGCGAAGCTTTGGCTGGATGCGGGATATATATTCGGCGTGGGCGGAGACGGCTTTGAAAGATATAATGTGGCCTGTCCCAGAGAGACCCTGAAAGAGGCACTGGAGAGGACGGAAAAGGCTGTAAAAGGTTTATAGGCTGTATGTCAAAATATGCCCCTTCGCTACTTGTGCGAAGGGGATTTTTTTTATATAATAAGGATACCTGAAATACATAAAAGCCTGTTGAATTTTGAACCTACATTTACTTTAAACGGGATGCCTATATCTTCAACCCTATGTCGGGCCTCCTTTGTCAGTGGAAGACAGAAGGTTGTTTGCGGCCACCCACCTAGCTGTGGCTAGGAGTCAAAATCGCAGGTGAGTGTTTCGGGTTTCTTTATGCTATGAAACGGACACTCGGGTTTGATGAATGATTTAATTGAAAACGCCAGACACAGAGAAATGAAGGCTGTGTTTATAGATTCTTTGACAGAGGGATTCACATTACTTATCCCTCTTATTTTTATATCCGTGCTTTGCACGCTTCTTATGAATTTCCCCTTTCAACCCTACCAGGAATTCCTGTATTCGGAGAGTGCGGGGGTATACCATGACGTGTTATTTGCCATCTATGAAGCTATATGGGGTAATCTGTCTGTCTACATAGTGGTGGCTGTATCATGGAGTTTTGCCGTCCACACCGGGATGGATTTCTATGAAAGAGTGATCCTTATTTTTGTGTCCATGTTCACACTGCTGTTTCTGGTGGGCTTCGGGACGGACAGCTTTGAAAGAGTATATATATCGCAACAGGGCATGTTTTCCGCCTTCTTCTCCCTGCTTCTATCATGCAATCTGTATCGCTTTGTAAACGAAAGATTATCGAAACGATTTAAATCCTATCGTATCTCCAGATCATTATCCGCGTCATTCAGAAGCACAGGTGCCATAGTGTCTGTCCTGGCAGCAGCGGTGTTTATAGAGACTGTGGTGAATTATGCGTCCGGTGGCAAGATCTTTCAGCAGGTGGCCTGCGACATCATCACTCAGGGCATCATATACGCACATTCAGTCTCACCTCTATCCGCGGCACTGTTCTATGAACTTATCTGCATGGGACTCTGGTTTTTCGGCATACACGGCCAAAACTTCCTCTATGTGATAAATGATGGATTTTATATGGATCTGCTGTGGGATAACATAAATAACGGCGGAGAAAACATCATAAACACGGTTTTTCTTAACACATACTGTATCCTGGGCGGATCCGGTTGCATATTGGCGCTTATCGTTGCCATACTCATAAGAAGCAGGAATCTTTCGTCAAGGACTGTGGCGAAACTGGGTATACTCCCCGGAATATTTAATATGAGCGAGGTCCTCACCTTTGGACTTCCCATAGTGTTTGAGCCGGTCCTTCTGATCCCCTTTGTAGCCACTCCCATAGTGAACTGCTTCCTGTCTTATTTTATGACAGTAGTGGGATTTCTTCCCATTATTGATCAGAATGTCACATGGACCATGCCCATGCTTCTCAGCGGGTATATGGCTACGGGAACTGTGATGGGCCCCATATGGCAGCTGATCCTTCTGGCGATCGATGTGGCGGTCTATCTGCCTTTTGTGGCCAGAGCGGATTACAGGAATGCATACAGGCTCATGACTTATACAAATGAGCTTATTAATATCTTAAAAGAAAGTGAAGAAGAAGTACGGGAAGTCACACTCATGGATCTTCCGGGAAGGCTGGGAGAAACGGCAAAGGATCTGGCTTTTGACCTGAAAAACGATCTGGAAGAAAACAAACTGTTCCTGGCTTTTCAGCCGCAGTATGACAGGAATGATCAGTATATGGGAGCGGAAGCTCTTATCAGATGGCAGCATGAAACGGTGGGCTTAGTATATCCCCCGCTGGTTATAAAGCTTGCCACGGAAAACGGCTTTTTGCATGAGCTTGAAATGTTTATCTTTGATGCTACATGTAAAAGCATAAAGGAGATAGAAGACTACGGAGAGATCCCGGCTAAGATATCCGCGAATATCACAGGTATGTCTCCCCTGGATCCGAAGTTTGTGGACATGATAGATGAGGCCGTGGAGAAATATGGGATTGACGGGAACAATCTTTGGATCGAACTTACGGAACAGGCTGTGATGAACAGTAATCCTGCAGCAATGCAGAGACTTTCCGCAGTAAGGCGCCACGGACATAAACTCCTTATAGATGATTTCGGAATGGGGCATACTTCCATCGATTATCTGAAATCTGACATGTTTGACGGAGTGAAACTGGACGGAAAGATCACCAGGGACGTGGTACATAATAAAAAAGACCAGCATATCATTTCCTCGGTGTCATCCATGTGCGACAGCATGAACATGGTGCTCATAGCTGAGTTCGTGGAGAGCGAGGCACAGCGCGATATGCTTAAAAGACTGGGCGGCGATGCATTCCAGGGCTTTTATTACAGCAAACCCCAGCCCCTTTCCTCCATGATATCCTACGTGAAGGAGGAATACCTCGGTAAAAAGGGTGGAAACTCCGCTGAAGTGTGATAAAATAGTTAGGATTTTTTTAACAGGAGATATACAAAAATGAAAGACAAGTTACAGGAGATCAAAGAAAAAGCTCTGGAACAGATAAAAGCTGCAGAGGGAGCTGAGACACTTAATGATATCCGGGTGGCCATCCTGGGGAAAAAGGGTGAGCTTACCGGCATATTAAAGGCAATGAAGGATGTGAGCCCGGAAGACAGACCCAAAGTGGGCCAGATGGTAAATGAAACCAGAGAAGCCATCGAAGCAAAGCTTGCAGAAGCAAAAGCCGCATTTGAAAAGGCTGAGATGGAAGCCAGGCTTAAACATGAAAAGATCGATGTGACACTTCCTGCAAAGAAACTTAAGGCAGGACATCGTCATCCGAATACTATAGCCCTCGAAGAAATAGAGAATATCTTTATCGGTATGGGGTATGAAGTGGTGGAAGGACCTGAAGTGGAGTATGACTATTATAACTTCGAGGCTCTGAATATCCCCGCCAATCATCCTGCCAAGGATGAACAGGATACATTTTATATCAATAAGGACATCCTTCTCCGTACACAGACATCATCATGCCAGGTGCATATGATGGAGCAGGGCAAGCTCCCCATCAGGATGATAGCACCCGGAAGAGTGTTCCGTTCCGATGAGGTGGATGCCACACATTCTCCTTCTTTCCATCAGGTGGAAGGAATGGCCATAGATAAGGACATCACATTTTCCGATCTTAAAGGTACTCTGGCTGAATTCGCAAAGGAAATGTTCGGAGAAGACGTGAAAGTTAAATTCCGTCCCCATCATTTCCCATTTACCGAGCCTTCCGCAGAAATGGACGTATCCTGCTTTAAGTGCCATGGAAAGGGATGCAGATTCTGTAAAGGAGAGGGCTGGATTGAGATCCTGGGCTGCGGACAGGTGCATCCTCATGTGCTTGAGATGAGCGGCATAGATCCAAATGAGTATCAGGGCTTCGCATTCGGTGTGGGACTGGAGAGAATAGCTCTTCTTAAGTATGAGATCGATGATATGAGACTGTTATACGAGAACGATACCAGGTTCTTAAGTCAGTTCTGATAAGGAGAAGATAAAATGAAGACATCATTAAAATGGATAAAAGACCTGGTGCCGGGACTTGAGGTCACTCCCCAGGAATATACAGACGCAATGATAATGTCCGGATCCAAGGTGGAATTCTATGAGTGCCAGGACAGTGATCTGGAAAAAATAGTTGTGGGCCGCATCGAAAAGATAGAACCCCATCCGGATGCAGATAAACTGGTGGTGTGCCAGGTGAACGTGGGCAGCGAGACTGTCCAGATAGTGACTGGAGCCCCGAATGTGTTTGAAAATGCCATAGTGCCGGTGGTGCTGGACGGAGGAAAAGTGGCCGGAGGACATGACGGCAGCAAGACTCCCGGGGGCATAAAGATTAAGAAGGGCAAGCTCCGTGGAGTGGAAAGCTTTGGCATGATGTGTTCCATAGAGGAGCTGGGAAGCACCAGGGACATGTTCCCGGAGGCACCTGAAGACGGCATATATATCTTCCCTGAGGGCACAGAGATCGGGCAGGATGCAGTGAAACTGCTGGGACTCGATGACTGCATAGTGGAATATGAGATCACATCAAATCGTGTGGACTGCTTTGGAGTGCTGGGTATAGCAAGAGAAGCGGCAGCCACCTTCGGTAAAGAGTTTAAGCCTCCCGTGGTGAAAGAAACGGGAGACAGCGATGATGTGAATAAATATATCTCTGTTGAGGTGAAGGACACAGACCTTTGCTCCAGATATACAGCCAGAGTGGTAAAGGATATCAAGGTGGGCCCCTCACCTGAGTGGATGCAGCAGAGACTTCGCTCTCAGGGCATCAGACCCATTAATAATCTGGTGGATATCACGAACTATGTGATGGTGGAATATGGTCAGCCCATGCATGCATATGATCTTTCCACTATAGAGGATAATAAGATCGTGGTGGAGAGAGCAAAGGACGGAGACACCTTTGTGACTCTGGACGGACAGGAGAGGAAACTGGACAGTTCCGTACTCATGATATGCGACGGCAAGAAGCAGGTGGGCATCGCCGGTATTATGGGCGGTGAAAACTCCATGATCACAGATGATGTGAAGACAATGCTCTTTGAGGCGGCATGTTTCGATGGAGCTAATATCAGAGTTTCAGCAAAGAAGATCGGACTCCGTACAGATGCATCCGGAGTCTTCGAAAAGGGACTGGATCCAAATAATGCCATTGAAGCCATGAACAGGGCATGTCAGCTGGTGGAAGAGCTGGGATGCGGTACAGTATGCGGAGGTGTAGTGGATGTATATCCGAATAAGAAGGAGCCTATCACGCTTCCTTTCGAGCCGGATAAATATAATAAGATACTGGGAACTGATATAAGTAAAGACCAGATGCTTGAGTACTTTAAACCTCTGGAGATAAAGTATGATGAAGCATCAAACACTTTGCTCATCCCCACATTCAGACAGGACCTGCTTTCATACGCGGACATAGCAGAAGAAGTGGCCAGATTCTATGGATATGACAAGATTCCCACCACACTTCCGAAGGGATCATCTGTGAAGGGTGGCATATCAGATAAGATGAAGCTGGAAAAACTGGCACGGAATGTGGCTGAATACAGCGGGTTCTCTCAGATCATGACATATTCCTTCGAAAGCCCGAAGGTGTTCGATAAGCTTATGATCCCATCAGGAGAAAAAGAGCGGGAGGCTATCGAAATATCAAATCCTCTTGGTGAAGACTTCTCTATTATGAGGACACTTCCTCTAAACGGAATGCTTACCAGTCTTTCCACAAACTTCAACAGAAGAAATAAAGATGTACGCCTGTATGAACTGGCAAACGTATACATTCCAAAGGCGCTTCCTCTTACTGAACTTCCCGACGAAAGAGAGCAGTTCACTCTGGGAATGTACGGAGAAGGAGCTGATTTCTTCACCATGAAGGGCGTGGTGAATGAGTTCCTGGAGCAGGCAGGGCTTAATGCAGAAGAACCGGAGTATACATCTGAGATGAAGGTACATGATAGACCTTATCTCCATCCCGGACGTAAAGCAGATATATACTATAAAGGCACACTCATCGGATACATGGGCGAAGTGCATCCGGCAGTATGCGGAAATTACAGTATAAAGAGCCGTGTGGTAGTGGCAGTGCTTGATGTGCCGGCAGTACTTACGTTCTCAAAAGAAAAGACTATAAAATTCAGTGGAATATCGAACTTCCCTGCATCCACCAGAGATATCAGTATGGTGGTACCAAAGGACATCGTGGTGGGAAGTATCGAAAAGGCCTTTAAAAATAAGGGCGGAAGCTATCTGGAAAGCTTCGATCTGTTTGATATATACGAAGGATCACAGATCAAAGAAGGATTTAAATCCGTGGCATATTCGCTGACATTCAGGGCAAAGGATAAGAGCCTTTCCGATGATGATGTGAACAGCGCCATGGATAGGATATTAAAGGCACTGGAGGGCATGGGTATTGAGCTTAGAAAGTAAGCTGTCATCCTATGATTATTATCTGCCGGAAGAACTGATAGCCCAGGATCCACTGACGATGCGGTCAGAATCCAGGCTGATGGTACTTGATAGAACAAAACCTGTGGGTGAAGATATCACTCACAGGCATTTCTATGATATAAAAGAATATCTGCGACCGGGTGACTGCCTTGTGATAAATAATACAAAGGTGATACCGGCAAGGCTTATTGGTCATAAGGAAACAGGAGCCGCGGTAGAAGTGCTTCTTCTTAAGCGGGTGACATTTGATAAAGAGACTTCTGGCACAGAGACCGAAGGAGAAATAAACCGCCTGTATTATGAGTGTATAGTGCGTCCCGGAAAGAGACTGAAGGAAGACGCTAATATCATATTCGGAGACGGGAAACTCACGGGAAGGATAGCGGAAGTGCTTTCCGATGGGAACCGGATCGTGGAGCTTTCGTTCAAGGGGATATTCGAAGAAGTACTGGATGAGTTGGGAGAGATGCCTCTTCCCCCATATATCACACATAAACTGCAGGATAAGGACAGATATAACACAGTATATGCAAAGTTTAACGGCAGCGCGGCAGCACCCACCGCAGGACTGCATTTCACCAGAGAACTTCTGGAGGAAGTGCGGAATATGGGAGTGAAGATCGCTGAAGTCACTCTTCATGTGGGACTCGGAACATTCCGTCCGGTGAATGTGGACGATATCATGGATCACAAGATGCACTCCGAGTGGTATGAGATCACGGCTAAGGCAGCAGAAATAATTAACAGTACGAAATCCGCGGGAGGAAGGGTCATTGCAGTGGGAACCACCTCCACCCGGACGTTGGAGTCGGCTGCGATTAGCGACACGGATTGCACATCGAATGCAAATCCGTGCTCTGCACGGAATCATGCGCGCGGATTTGCATCCGATGCACAATCCGTGGGCGGCGATACGTTTGATGTGAAGGGGAATCAGTCGGGGAGAGTATCTCCCGCAGATGCTCTTGACATGAAGGGGAATCATTCGGGGACAATTTCCCCCGCAGGATTCCGTGCCGAGGAGGAAATTGTTCCCGATGATTCACCGTTATGGATACTACCGGTAACCGGTGCGTCGGGGGACACGGACATATTTATTTATCCTGGATATAATTTTAAGATCATAGACGGTCTTATCACAAACTTCCACCTGCCAAAGTCCACACTTCTTATGCTGGTATCGGCGCTGGCAGGCAGAGAACGGGTGCTGAAAGCCTATAGCACGGCGGTGGAAGAAAAATACAGGTTTTTCAGTTTTGGGGATGCCATGCTGATAATATAAAGGTTAAAAATATCAAAGGAGGATTATATAATGGACGAGAAGAGATTACACAAGAGAACGGATCTGAATTCAAAGGTAACTCTTAAGCTCATCAGTGAAACCAAGGAAGAGCGCACCGTAGAAGCAGAACTCACAAACGTTTCAAAGGATGGCATAGGTTTTCTCACGAAAGATCAGCTTCTGGTGGGATCTGTATTCCAGTCCGTCATACAATTATGGACCAAGCAGAAAATTGATGTGCTTTTAAAGATAGTGCGCTGTGAGGAAGTGAACGGACAGTATGAATACGGCAGCATATTCGTGGGAATGCAGGACCATGAATCTATGAGGATACTCATATATCAGATGTTTAACGAGGACAAAGAGAACTAGAATGGGCGACATAATATTCCCGCATCTTAATATACACATTCATAATCTGGGAAAGAGCATAGAAGTGTTCGGTTTTCCCATAGCATTCTATGGCATGATCATAGCTCTTGGAATGCTCCTCGGCGGATCACTTGTGCTATATCTGGCAAAAAAGACCGGGGAAAGCGAGGATGCATTTCTGGACCTCATAATATGGTGCCTGGTATTTGCAGTGATAGGTGCCAGAGTATACTATGTTCTGTTTTCATGGGACTATTATAAAGACGATTTAATATCTATATTTAATCTTAGAGGTGGTGGTCTGGCTATTTACGGAGGGATTATCGGCGGAGTCATCACCGGATATATTGTTCTTAAGAAGAAGGGTATCCCGTTTTTAAGGGGAGCGGATATAGCCATGTGCGGCGTACTGGTGGGACAGATACTGGGAAGATGGGGAAACTTCTTTAACAGAGAGGTGTTCGGCGGCTATACGGATAGCATTTTTGCCATGCTTCTTCCCATAAATGATATCAGGTCAATGTCAGATGTCACGGAAGAGATGACAGCGAATCTGGTGGTTATCGACGGAGTGGAATATATCAGTGTGCACCCCACTTTCCTCTACGAGTCATTATGGAATCTGGGCGTGCTCATCATTCTTCTTATACTTTTTAACAGGAAGAAATTCGATGGAGAGATCTTTTTCGGATATCTGATAGGTTATGGTCTGGGAAGGTTCTGGATAGAAGGAGTACGAACGGATCAGCTTCTTCTATGGAACACGAATATTCCGGTATCACAGCTTCTGTCAGCGATACTGATTGTGGCAGGAGTGATAGGAGAGATCATCCTGATAAAGAAATACAGAGAAAAGAAAACCGATTAATCGCGTATTAGCCTGTCTTTTACATTATGAAGTAAAAGATAGGCTTTTTTATAATTATCCTGTCTGCCTTTTGTGAGCAGATACCGAATATCATCCAGCACATCTTCCCTTGAAAGGAGTTCATCCGCAAAGGGGGCATATCTGGTCCCGCTGTCTTTTCTGATCTCAGCGGCCACTTCTTCTAAAGTCTTTCCCTTGCTATAGCTACGCCCGATTGTATCGGTGGCAGCATCTATACAGTCTGCAATCTCCAGAATGCATGCTGATAGGCAGGGACGCTCATTCACGCCTTCTTCCCGCGGATAGCCGCCTGTGCCGTCATACCATATATGATGCTGCTTTGCTGCTTTGGCATATTTTTCTGTGGAGTGATAATGCCTCAGCATCAGTTCACCCATAAGGGAGTGCATTTTTATGATGTCCACTTCACGGTCCAGCAGATCTCTTCCATAAATAAAGATACTGTCTATCATGGTAAGCTTTCCAAAGTCATGGCACAGACCACAGTGGTACATATGTGTCATGATCTCTTCATGTGACATGCTTGAAAACTCTTCATCTTCAGAAAAGATATGGGGATGAAGGTCATATAAATGAGAAGCGAGAATTTTTCCCAAAGAAGCTACCTGTCTGGAATGGACATATGTGGGCGGATGAAGGGCAGCAATACAATGAAGTCCCATATCCTCAAAAGTCATAATGTCAGGAAGCTCGATAAATCTGGACAAGAAGGCGATGAGATATTCCTGCAGATAGTTAAAGGCATCCATGTTCACAGAGCTCAGGGCATATTCAATGATCCTGTCATATATCATGATGAGATTATCCTGAATCTCCAGAGATATCTTCTCATCCTGAAGGGTGGCCAAATACTCTGTGGGGATAAGCAGGTTTATCTGCACTGAATACATGTCATATTTGTTGTTGGAGTACTTATGATACAGCTCCAGCAGTTTTTCCTGATAGGTCTTTTTATCAATAAGCCCGGCAAAATACGGATTACGTAGCATGATAAGATCGTAATGCGAGTCCGGAAGAAGTGCCCGCACTTTATCAAGGTCGCGGGAACGCTTCAGCTTCAAGACATCCAGCCACTTCGTGATCTCGAGGCATTCTTTTTCGGTAAATCCCCAGAAGTTCCCTCGCTCAGTCAATTGCCCCATATGCTCGGTGGAACGCACCAGTTGCTGCAGCCAGTTATACTCCGGAGCGTTATCGGTATAAAAATGATCGTTTATCATACTAATGGCTTCACAGAGAGCATCGTAGCGCCTTTTATTTGACGGTGCATCATGATAGAAAGTATCATAGAGAGCAGAGTAGAATCTTCCGGCACGAAGAAGTGCATCCTTGCCTTTGGGAGAAAGGGAGAGAAAAACACTTTTGTTATACAGCATTCCCAGAGCCAGTTCGGCAGCCTTAAGTCCCTTTCGTTGATAGTGGTCCGCTATATCTCTTGTCACGGTCACCCTGGAGGTGCGGTTGATATTAGCATAGCATGCGCTTATATGGGTATTAAGCTGCACAGCATACTTATTAAGGTCATATTTTAGGCTGTCATCTTTCAGAAGACGGTTTGAGATCTCATATAATAAAAACAGATCCAGTTCCTCTCCGGAAGGGGGATCAAGGAGCATTTCGCAGAAATCCTGAAGAGCATCTATCATCTCCATGGAAAGAGGTTCGTCGGAATTAATAACGGGATACAGATCATCCTTTAATATGCAGCGGCAGCGGCGTCCCAGAAGACCGATTCTCTCAAAGTCGGCTTTAAGCTTATCAGAGTATTCTTCGGCATTTGCCACGTCATCTATTTTTACCGCAGAAAGCACGCGGATCTCCGAAATATAGTCCGCGTATTCTGACAGTTTGACCTTAAAGTTATCAATATCTATATTCATTACGAAAACCTCGCCGAATACAGCAATTTTATCATTTTAGACAGGTGCGTTCAAACCGTAATCCATTTGACAAATAAAAAACTCGCCCCTATAATGTAGAAGATTATGCGATAAAAAAGAAAAGATAAGAAAAATGTGGGATAAATTAGAAAGAAAACTCGGGAAATATGCGGTTCCCCACCTGATCAACTATCTGATCATAGGATATGGAATAGGTTATGTGTTATCTTTCCTTTCCTCTGTCACCGGAATAAATATAATCAGTCTGATGACGCTGGAACCGTTTATGATCATACATAATTTTCAGTTCTGGAGGATCATTACGTGGGTAATGATCCCGCCCAGCATGAATATCTTATTTGCCCTTATCATGATGTATTTTTACTATTCATTGGGACGGGTGCTGGAGCAGAACTGGGGCACATTTAAGTTTAATGTGTACATATTCGGAGGACTGATAATCTCCGTCATAGGTGCATTCGTTTATTACGGGATCTATTCCCTGATAAACGGCGGAGGAGTGCTGGGCATAGGCCAGTATTACAGCACATCATACGTTAATATGTCCATATTCCTGGCATTTGCCCTTTCGTATCCGGATATGCAGGTTCTTCTGTACTTCATCATACCCATTAAGATGAAGTGGATGGCGATAGTATACGGTGTGCTGGTGACATATGAGCTTATCGTGTATCCCTGGGGAGCCAGGATAGCCATTATATGCTCGCTCCTTAACTTTGTGATCTTCTTCTTAAGCACCAGAAACTTAAGAAGGATAGACCCGAGAGAGATACACAGACGAAATGAGTTTAAGAGGGCAGTACATCCGGATCCTCCGGTTCGTGGAGTGGTGTCCAGACATAAATGTGCGATATGCGGCAGAACAGAGCTCACAAACCCGGAGCTGACATTCCGTTTCTGTTCCAAATGCAACGGAAACTACGAATACTGCCAGGATCATCTCTTCACTCATGTGCATAAGGAGTAAGATATCACGCAGAATCTATTAACTTAATGACGAGGACGCATATCACATGGGGAAAAAATCTGTCCTCGGCACGGAATCCTGCGGGAGATTTTTCCCCCATGCTGAATGCTACATCTAGGGCGCATTGATTTACGTTAATATATTCTGCTGGAAGGCGAAAACACTATGGAAAAAGAATCAAGAAATTTTATTGAAAACGAAATAGACAAGGACCTGGCTGAGGGGGTGTACAATACTGTCTGCACCAGATTCCCTCCGGAACCGAACGGCTATCTCCATATAGGACATGCCAAATCCATTCTTTTGAATTACGGTCTGGCAAAGGAATACAACGGTGAATTCCACATGAGGTTTGATGACACAAACCCTACTAAAGAGAAGGTGGAGTTTGTGGAGTCCATTAAGGCCGATATCAAGTGGCTGGGAGCAGACTGGAAGGATCATCTGTATTTTGCATCCGACTACTTTGATGAGATGTATGAAGCTGCCGTGAAGCTTATAAAGAAGGGCAAGGCATATGCCTCAGATCTGTCTCCGGATGAGATAAAGGAATACAGAGGCACGCTCACGGAACCGGGAAAGAATGATCCGAACCGTGACAGACCCCTAGTGGAATCCCTTCAGATCTTTGAAGATATGAAGGCAGGTAAGTATAAAGACGGAGAAATGGTGATCCGTGCCAAGATAGACATGGCCTCCGGAAACATCAATATGAGAGACCCAATAATCTACCGCGTGGCTCACATGTCTCATCACAGAACCGGTGACAAGTGGTGCATATATCCTATGTATGATTTTGCGCACCCCATCGAAGATGCCATAGAGCATATCACTCATTCTATATGTACACTGGAGTTTGAGGATCACAGACCGCTTTATGACTGGGTGGTTAAAGAAGTGGGATATGAGATGCCCCCCAGACAGATAGAGTTTGCCAAAATGTACCTGACCAATGTGGTGACAGGAAAGAGATATATAAAGAAACTGGTTGAAGACGGTATAGTGGACGGCTGGGATGATCCCCGCCTGGTATCCATCGCAGGCCTGAGAAGAAGAGGATTCACACCGAAATCTATTCAAAAATTTGTGGATCTATGCGGTGTATCTAAGGCTAACAGTTCCGTAGATTATGCCATGCTGGAGTATTGCATCAGGGACGATCTGAAGATCGATAATCCGAGAGTGATGGCAGTACTTGATCCGGTGAAGCTTGTCATCGATAACTATCCGGAAGGACAGAAAGAAGAACTCACCATACCGAATAATCAGGAAAATGAGTCTCTTGGCGACAGAAAAGTTCCATTTGGAAAAGTGCTCTATATAGAAAGAGATGACTTTATGGAGGAACCGCCGAAGAAATACTTCAGGCTCTTTCCCGGAAATGAGGTCCGCCTTATGAATGCATACTTTGTCACATGCACTTCTTTTGAAAAAGACAGTGACGGTAATATTACCGAGATTCATTGCACTTATGACCCTGAGACAAAGGGAGGTAATGCTCCCGACGGCAGAAAAGTGAAGGGAACCATTCACTGGGTGTCGGCAGAGGATGCTATTCCCACCACAGTAAGGCTGTATGAGAACCTTATTGATGAAGAAAAGGGCGTTTATAATGAGGATGGCAGCCTGAACCTGAACCCGAATTCTCTTACTGTATGTAATGCATACTGTGAACCTTCGCTTAAGAACGCAAAAGCATATGAAAGCTTCCAGTTTGTGAGAAACGGATTCTTTACAGTGGATTATAAAGATTCCAAAGAGGGAGCCCCGGTGTTTAACCGCATTGTTTCACTGAAGAGCTCGTTTCAGTTGCCAAAGAAGGCAGAGGAGTAAATGATATGAATCTATTTGCAGGACTAGAGAAATTTGGATTTTCCGGCAAAGATGACATGGACATCATGGATGATGGGAAGAAGAAATCTTCCAAATCCAAGGAGCCTGTGGCAAAAGAAGTAAAAGAAGTGACAGAGGAAGATCTGCTCCTTAATAAGACTATACAGTGCCCGGTCTGCGATGGACGTTTTCAGGCCCTGATGGTGAAGACTGCGAAGCTTAAAAGGCAGGAACCTGATTTTGACCTGCGGCCGAACTTTGCAGGTATAGATACAGTGAAATATGATGTGACAGCATGTCCGAACTGCGGATATGCAGCCATGAACAGATATTTCGAATCTCTGTCCGTAGGACAAAAAAAGCTTATACGTACGGAAGTTTGCGCGAAATATCGCCCCGTTAAGCCTGTTCCATGCACCACGTATTCATATGACCAGGCCATAGAGAGATTCAAGATTTCTCTGGTGTCCACAATGGTTAAGAGGGCAAAGCTTTCGGAGAAATCATACACATGTCTGAAGATTTCCTGGCTAATGAGAGAAAAGCTTAAGGAGATGCCAAATAAGACAGAAGAAGATAAGGCAGCAAGAAAAGAAGTGACGCAGGAAATGGTGGGCTTTTACAAACAGGCATATGAAGGCTTTATGAAAGTGGCCTCTACAGAGACACCTCCCTTCTGCGGTATGGATTCAAACACACTTGATTTTATGCTTGCAAACATGTCTTTCTATTTTAAACAGTATGATACCGCAGGCAAGCTGGTATCCAGACTGCTGGGAGGATCCGGAGTGCCATCCAGGGTGAAGGACAAGTGCCTTGATCTGAAAGATAAGATAGTGGCGGCAAAGAAGGCACAGGAAGAAAAGGCTGCCGCAGCCGCTGCAAAGAAAGCTGCAAAGCCGGCTGACAAATAAAAGAGGTAACAAAGCGGGTTCGAAACCATCCCCGCTGTGAATATATTCACGAAACAAAACTAAGGAGAACATTAAAAATGAAAGATTTTAGCAAGAAAAGTGCGATGTTTATCGCCCAGGCTGCGTTGATCGCAGCTCTGTACACCGTGGTGACCTATTATGTGGCCGCATTTAATCTGGCAAGCGGTGCTATCCAGATACGTATCTCAGAAGCTCTCTGTGTGCTCCCGGTATTCACTCCGGCAGCGATCCCCGGACTGTTTCTGGGATGCCTGATCAGTAATACCGTAACAGGCGCACCCATCTATGATATTTTGTTTGGAAGCCTGGCTACGTTGGTAGGTGCATTTGGCACATGGGGACTTAAAAACACGAAGTTTGCGTATACGCTCCCGCCGGTATTATCAAATATGATCATTATCCCTCTGGTCCTTAAATTTGCGTACCATCTGGATGATGCATACTGGTTTTTAGTGATCACGGTAGGACTTGGAGAAGTGATCTCCATATGCGTCTTAGGTACACTCCTTAAGAACGCATTATGGAAATTCAGATATGTTTTATTTGAACGGGAAGGCGAGTAACGCCCTGAAGGGGAGATTTCAAAGTCTCCCCATTTTTATGGCAGAGCACACGCTCTGTACATCTTTTTAGGAGAAGAAGAGGATCTATGAAGGAACTGATAAAAGAGCTGGAAAAAGTGATGAAAGACGGTTTTAAGGAGGCGGGACTGGATGAAAAATACGGAACCGTGACAGTTTCAAATCGTCCCGATCTTTGCGAATTCCAATGCAACGGCGCCATGGCGGCAGCAAAGGAATACCATAAAGCACCGTTCCAGATCGCCGAAGAAGTGGTGGAAAAGGTAAAAGATAATGAGGCCTTTGAAAGCATAGAAATGGTGAAGCCTGGCTTTATCAATTTCAGTGTTTCGAAGGAATATATCACAAAATATGTGGAAACAATGAGAAACTCCCGGGATTTCGGGCTGGAGAAGCCGGATACCCGTGAAAAGATCATCATGGATTACGGCGGACCGAATGTGGCAAAGCCTCTCCATGTGGGACATCTTCGCTCTGCCATCATCGGTGAAAGCATAAAACGGATCCTAAGGTTCATGGGGCATGATGTGACGGGAGATGTGCATCTGGGAGACTGGGGACTGCAGATGGGACTCATCATTACGGAGCTTAAGAAAAGACGCCCTGAGCTTCCTTATTTTGACGAGGCTTACGAAGGCGATTATCCGAAGGAGCCGCCCTTTACCATATCAGAGCTGGAGGAAATATACCCTACCGCATCCGCAAAGTCTAAAGAAGACACTGACGAGGGCAGGGCATATAAGGAAGAAGCTCTTAAAGCCACAAACGAACTTCAAAAAGGAAGGAGAGGATACAGAGCGCTCCTTGAACATATCCTTTCAGTGTCTGTGACCGATCTTAAAAAGAATTATGAGAGACTGAAGGTATCCTTTGACCTCTGGAACGGAGAATCCACAGCACAGCCCTATATTCCCGACATGGTGCAGAAGATGAAGGACGACGGATATGCATATCTGTCCGACGGTGCACTGGTGGTGGATGTGAAAGAGGATACCGATCAGAAGGAGATGCCTCCTTGCATGATCTTAAAATCCGACGGTTCATCTCTATATAACACTACTGACCTGGCTACCCTGGTATTCCGTATGAAGGAGCATCCCGACAGAGTCATCTATGTGGTGGATAAGAGACAGGATCTGTACTTTGAGCAGGTATTCCGCTGCGCCAAGAAGACCGGTATAGTGCCGAAGAATGTGGTGCTTGACTTCATAGGCTTCGGAACAATGAACGGAAAGGACGGAAAGCCATTTAAGACCAGACAGGGCGGAGTTATGCGTCTTTCATCCCTTCTGGATGAGATCACGGACACCATGTATGAAAAGATCGTGACAAATCAGACCATGACGGAAGAAGAGGCAAGAGAAACAGCAGACATAGTTGCGCTATCTGCCATAAAATACGGTGACCTGTCGAATCAGGCAGCTAAGGATTATATCTTTGATGTGGACAGGTTCACATCTTTTGAAGGAAACACGGGACCCTATATCCTTTATACCATTGTCCGCATTAAATCCATCATAAAGAAATATGAGGAAGGCGGAAATGATGGCGAAGATCATGAGATAAATCCGGCAGTCTCCGACAGCGAGAAGGGCCTGTATCTGGCGCTGGCAGGATATCAGGAAGCCATGCTCTCGGCATGCGCCCAGCTGGCACCTCACAGGGTATGCGCATACATATATGAGTTATCAAATGCCTTTAATAAGTTCTACCATGAGACTAAGATCCTTTCCTGCGAAGACCCGGAACTTAAAAAGGGATATATCTCTCTTCTTAAGATGACAGAGGCTGTACTGGAGCAGTGCATTGATCTCCTTGGCTTCTCTGCACCTGATAAGATGTAGTTGACATGAAAAGAAGATTGTATAAAATATATCTTATGCGTAATACGGCAATATAGAAAGAAGGTTGATATTATGACACTTATAGATATTTATTCAGGGTTCCTGGGATCGGGAAAAACCACACTTATAAAGAAGATGATCTCCGAAGTGTTTCAGGGACAGCAGATCGTACTGATAGAAAATGAGTATGGAGAAGTGGGTATAGACGGCGGTTTTTTAAAGGATTCCGGCATACAGATCACTGAAATGAACAGCGGATGCATCTGCTGTACACTGGTGGGAGACTTTGCAAAGAGTCTTAGAGAGGTGGTGGATACATACCATCCCGACAGGATCCTTATTGAGCCGTCAGGTGTAGGAAAGCTTTCCGATGTGATGACTTCTGTCATAGATATGGAAAAAGAATATGATGTGAAACTGAATGCCCTGGTTACTGTGGTAAATGTGCTTAAGGCTGAAAAGCAGATGAAAGCTTTCGGTGAATTTTTTAATAATCAGATAGAGTTCGCTACCACCGTGGTACTCAGTCGTACCCAGAAGGCTACACAGGAGCAGCTGGAGTTTTCTACCAATATGATAAAGGAGAAGAATCCCAAGGCCACAGTTATCACCACACCATGGAATGACATATCCGGAGACAAGATCCTTTCTGCCATGGAAGGACGGGATAATCTGGAATTAAAACTTCTGGCAGAAGAGGAGCATAAGAAGGAAGAAGAGGCTCATGAACACGAGCATCATCACCATGATCATGATCACGATCACGAGCACGAGCATCATCATCATGACCATGATCACGATCACGACGAGCACGATCATGATGAACATGATCATGACCATGAGCACCATCATCACCATGACCACGATCATGACGAGGATGAGCACGATCACAGCCACTGCGATCATGAACACGGGCACTGCTGCCACCATCATGACCATGATCATGAAGGACATGAGCATCATCATCACCATCATGCAGATGATATATTTGTAAGCTATGGCCGTGAGACCCCCCATGTGTTTGAACGGGCTACCATAGAAACAGCGCTTAAGGCATTTGCAGACACAGAAGACTTTGGTCATGTACTTAGAGCAAAGGGTATGGTTCCCTGCACTGACGGCACATGGATGTATTACGATCTGGTGGACGGAGAGTGGGAGATCCGTACAGGAGAACCCGATGTGACCGGAAAGCTGGTAGTGATCGGAACGGATATTAAAGAAAATGAGCTGGATCAGCTCTTTGGAATAGCATAAAGGATCTGGGAAGAAATGCAGGAAATACCTATTTATCTTTTCACCGGATTCATGGACAGCGGTAAGACTACGCTGGTTCAGGAAACTCTTTTGGAAAACGGCTTTGGGGATGAGATGAGTTCTATCCTGATAATAGCCTGTGAAGATGGTGACGAAGAATACGATACGGAAAAGCTATCATCTATAGGAGCTAAGGTGGAGTTTATCGAGGAAGAAGAGAACTTCACCACAGAGACTCTTGATAAGCTGAATGAAAAACATATGCCGGATGCTGTGTTCATAGAATATAACGGCACCTGGGAAGTCGGTAAGCTGTTTGATGACTTCAAGTGGCCTGTGGGATGGGCTCTGGTTCAGACGTTGACCACGGTGGATTCCACCACATTCGAAATGTATATGCTGAATATGAGGGCCATGATGCAGGAAAATATGTTTAAGTCAGACTGCATCATCTTTAATCGCTGTACAGATAAGACAAATAAAGCGAAATTCCGCGCCACCGTGAAGGCCTTTAATCGTCCTGCACAGCTTGTATATGAGCGAGCGGACGGCACCATAGATGATAAGGAAGACGAGTTGCCGTTTGATATCACAAAAGATGAGATAGAGATATCAGATGCAGACTATGCTTTATGGTTTATGGACTGCATGGAAAACGCAAAGAAATATGATGGTAAGATAGTCTCATTCAGAGCACTTGTGTATAACCCCACGGAAGGGAAAGGCATCCTTAAGCCAGGAACATTCGTGCCGGGGCGTTTTGCCATGACATGCTGCGTGGAAGATATACAGTTTCTCGGCATGAAGGCAAAATATCCTGATTCCGGGAACCTTATGCATAAGAGCTGGATCGATCTGAAGGCAAGGATCAAAAATGAATTTGCCAAGGAATACAAAGGGAAGGGGCCGGTGCTTTATCCTATAAGCATCACTCCTGCCGAGAAGCCCGAGGACGAACTGGTCTACTTCGCCTAGGTTTCTGATACCGCTGCATCCTTGGCATATTACCAGATACTTTTTCACAGCGAATTTGTTCTAACCTCGGCCATTTCCGAAAAAGCATGCCCCTCCTGCGGAACTCGCGTTTCATATGCAGGTTGATTTATGGCGCATGCTCAAACAGTCCTCGGAGGGGCATTTCGGAAATGCCCTCGCTAAGAACATTCGCAACGTTCAAAAGCATCTGATAATACGTCAATGATGCTAAATATAAACAAGCAACATAAGGAGAACAACAATGTACGAGATCGTGAGGAAGGAGCTGCTGGCAGATAAGATCTATCTTATGGATGTAGTGGCACCGAGAGTGGCAGCATCATGTCTGCCGGGACAATTTGTGATCGTGAAGATCGATGAAGAGGGAGAAAGAATACCTCTCACCATTTGCGATTATGACAGAGAAAGAAGCATCATCACCATAGTATTCCAGACAGTGGGTGCTTCCACAGAGCGAATGAAAGATCTGAAAGTGGGAGACGGATTCCAGGACTTCGTGGGACCACTGGGACAGCCCTCCGATCTATGTATAGAGAAGGACCTGGATGAAATAAAGAAGAAAAAGATAGTCTTCATAGCAGGCGGTGTGGGAACAGCACCTGTATATCCTCAGGTAAAATGGCTTCATGAGCATGGAGTGGATGCTACAGTTATCATGGGCTCCAGAAATAAGGACCTGCTTTTCTTCGAAGATAAAATGAAGGCAGTGGCAGGAGAACTCCATGTGACCACAGATGACGGATCCTACGGTTTCCACGGTATGGGTACAGATCAGCTGAAAGCTCTCTATGCTGAAGGAAAGACCTTCGATCATTGTGTGGCTATTGGCCCTATGATCATGATGAAATTCGTATGCCTGCTCACAAAGGAACTTGGCATCCATACAGTGGTTTCAATGAACCCCATTATGGTAGACGGCACGGGAATGTGCGGTGCATGCAGACTCATAGTTGGAGATCAGGTGAAGTTCGCATGCGTAGACGGACCGGAGTTCGACGGACATCTGGTGGATTTTGACCTGGCAATGAAGAGACAGACCCAGTATAAGACAGAAGAAGGACGCGCAAAGCTTCGCCTTGAAGAGGGAGATACCCATCACGGCGGCTGCGGCAATTGCAACTAGGAGGTGCGGATAAATGGCAGATATGAATGTGAGAGTAAAGATCAGCGAGCAGGAGCCCTCCGTCAGAGCAAAGAACTTCGATGAGGTGTGCCTGGGATATACAGAGGAAGAAGCAGTGGCAGAGGCAGAAAGATGCCTGAACTGCAAGAACCCCAGATGTGTGGGCGGATGTCCCGTATCTATTAATATTCCTGCATTTATCGAGCAGGTTAAGAATCGTAATTTTGAAAAAGCCTATGAGATCATCAGCGAATCATCAGCGCTTCCGGCAGTCTGCGGACGTGTGTGCCCGCAGGAGAGCCAGTGTGAGGGCGTTTGCGTGCGAGGAATAAAGGGAGAGGCTGTGGCCATCGGAAAGCTGGAGCGTTTTGTGGCTGACTGGGCGAGAAAGAACGGCATTAAGCCTCATACTGATGCTAAACCAAACGGTCATAAGGTGGCTGTGATAGGCTCTGGTCCCGCCGGACTCACCTGTGCGGGGGATCTGGCCCGTCTCGGATATGATGTGACCATATTCGAAGCACTTCACAAGACAGGCGGTGTGCTTGTATACGGTATTCCCGAGTTCCGTCTTCCGAAGGATGAAGTGGTGGCAAAAGAGGTGGAAAACGTAAAGAGCCTGGGCGTGAAGATCGAAACAGACGTGATCATCGGACGCTCCGTGACCATAGACGAGCTTATGGAGAAAGAAGGCTTTGAAGCTGTGTTTATCGGTTCCGGTGCCGGTCTTCCGAAGTTTATGGGTATCCCCGGAGAGCAGGCAAACGGTGTCTTCTCAGCAAATGAATTCCTTACCAGAAATAATCTGATGAAGTCCTTCAAGGATTATGATACACCTATCTACCGCGGTAAAAAGGTGGTGGTAGTAGGCGGCGGAAATGTGGCTATGGATGCCGCACGTACAGCCCTTCGTCTGGGAGCGGAAGTGCATATCGTATATCGCCGTTCCGAGGCTGAGCTTCCTGCCAGAGTGGAAGAAGTGCATCATGCCAAGGAAGAGGGCATCATCTTTGATCTGCTTCAGAATCCTGTGGAGATCCTTGCAAACGATGAAGGCTGGGTAAAGGGTATTAAGATAATCAAGATGGAACTGGGAGAGCCGGATGAGTCCGGACGCCGCAGCCCTGTGGAGATCCCGGGATCCGAGTACGAGATAGAGTGTGACGCAGTCATCATGAGTCTCGGAACTTCTCCGAATCCTCTGATCTCATCCACCACAGAAGGCCTGGATGTGAACAGAAGAGGATGTATCATCGCTAAAGATGAAAACGGAGAGACTTCAAAGAAGGCTGTATTTGCCGGTGGTGATGCCGTGACCGGGGCCGCTACCGTGATCCTTGCCATGGGTGCAGGAAAAACGGCAGCAAAAGGTATAGACGAGTTCTTTAAGAAGTGATCATATAGAGTAAAAAGGGCATATTAAAGGGACAGGCGCAGAGCCTGTCCCTTTCTGTCTTAATTCGGGTGCATGCTTGACAGTCATGTTCTATGAAGGTAACATTTAAATATTAAACATATAGTATGCTATGGAAATGAGGACCGAGTTTTTTGGGTAACTGGATAGTAGTAGTAGACGATGAAGCAATAAGCCTTACCAGCGCAAAGACACTGCTTGGGTCTGAGGATATGAAGGTAAGCTGTTTACGCTCAGGCAGGGATCTTCTGAAATTCATGAAAAAGAATGATCCCGATCTCATTCTCCTCGATGTGATGATGCCTGAGATGGATGGCATTGAGACCCTAAAAGCGTTGCGTGAGCAGGAAAAAGAAGAAGGAAAGCTGGAAACACCCGTGATCTTTCTGACAGGTGATCTGGATGAGCGAATGGAGCATCTGGGTCTTAAGCTGGGTGCCTCGGATTACATCCATAAGCCCTTTAATAAGGACCTTCTCGTCAGACGTATTAAAAACGCCATAAAAAACAGCAGAAAGATAGAGACTCTCACCGAAAATGCCACCATTGACAAACTAACCGGGCTTCTTAATAAAGCAAGCGGGATAGAAAAGATAAGTGAGCTTTGTGAAAACATGAACGGGGCTCTTATCATCCTGGATCTGGACAGTTTTAAACTGGTAAACGATCTTTTCGGTCATGATATGGGAGATCGGGTACTAGCCGCATTTGCAGATATTATGCGAAGGAACACCCGTAATGATGACGTGGTAAGCCGCGTCGGAGGAGATGAGTTTTTAGCATTCTTCTCAAATATGGAGGAGGAATCAGCTGTATCCATTCTCACAGCACGTCTTAACGATCAGCTCAGCGCGGCAGCATGTGAACTTATGGGGGAAAACCATGGTATTCCCCTTGGCATTTCTACAGGTGCCGTAATGGTTCCGAAATATGGCAGAGAATACGAAGAACTCTTTAAACATGCAGATGATGCTCTTTATGAGGCAAAGGCTAACGGCAAGCATCGTTGCTGTGTGTATACCGTGGCTGAGGAAAACATTGATGAAGAGATCACACCGGCTGCGGAGCTAAAAAGACTTTCTAAAGTCCTGGAAGAAAGAAACGAGGGGAAAGAGGCTCTGGTCCTCGGAATGGAGACTTTTTCCGCCGTATATCATTTTATAATCCGATTCAACAGGCGCTATGACGGCAAGGCCGCAAAAGTCCTTTTTTTGCTTTCTGCAAAGCCGGATAGTGAGATCACGACAGAAGAAATAGTGAATGCCTTCGGCAGTCTCCTTAAAAGGACACTCAGAAGGAGTGACATAATATTAAAGAATAAAACAAATCAGTATCTTGTGGTCTTTTCCATGATGGAAGAACCCAATGCCGATAAAGCGGTTGAACGTATATTAAAAGAATGGAATGAATTCCCGGAAAGCAGATGGAGCGAAGTAGAATTCGCTGTGGATGAAAGCTGATTTAGGAGGAACGCAAAGTGTCAGAGTTAGAAAAAAGTGTTGTTTTTATAGTTCAAAAATACAGTATTGTGGCGAGCGGGCTGGAAAAGAATCTTCAGAATGAGGGAATACAGACACGCTCTGTTACTGACAGGTATAAGAACATCCTGGAATTATCGGACAATACGTCTCTTTTCATTCTATACCTTCCGGAAGATATCATGTCGGATTCTTCAAAACAGAGAGTCTTAAAGGAGATAAGCGGATACTTAAAAGATACTGGGTGTCCTGCAGTCATAATAGGCGAAGAGAAAAATGAATCTGATGTGGTGGGGGCTTTTCCCGATCTTAAAGGACACAGATGGTTCTACAGACCCATTGACACAGAGACTTTCTGCAAGGACGTGAAAGCCATGATAGAGCATCCCGAAAAGGCTGCCACCAAAGTGAATGAACAGCTCCCTTCAGGAGAAAAGAAACGCGTGCTGATAGTTGATGACGATCCTTCATATGCGGGCATGGTGCGCTCATGGATCAAAGATATCTATAAAACCGATATAGTCACTGCAGGTATGAAGGCTATCACCTTTCTGCTTAAGAATCCGGTGGATATAATACTTCTGGATTATGAGATGCCGGTGGTAGACGGACCGCAGGTGTTCCAGATGCTCCGTCAGGAAGAAGCCACACAGAATATACCTGTAGTGTTTCTGACAGGAGTATCCACTAAGGACGAAGTGCAGAGAGTTATGGAACTAAAGCCTGACGGATATATCTTAAAGTCTGCTACCAGAGGAGATCTGCTGGGATATCTGAGCAAAAAACTGTCATAAGGAGTTAAGATGGAACGTTCAAAAATACATCAGTTTTTGATAACTCTCTTAAGCCTGTCATGTATAGGACTCACTTTTGAGAGTCTGCTATTAAACTGGGAATTCTGGGTGCCTCCCATCATAGTCATCGGAACAGCTCTTTTATGGATGATGCATATTGCCGGATACCCGGATGAAAACATGCGGGAGATCTATTATTTTGTATTTGCCGTATTCTCCATTCTTTTCCACGGCATGCATGGAACAAGCTTCTTTGACTCTATAGCGATTGTCTCTCTTGCGCTTTTTTCATTTTCTTTCCTTGATCATATATACATGATGAATATTTTTGTGCTGGAATACTTTGCTATATTAATGATCCAGCTTTTTTACATACATAAGGATGATAATCTTTTATCCGACCGGCTCACAACGTCCAGAGTCATCCTACATGTGGTCATAATGTTTTTTGCGTATCTTTCCAGTATTAAGATCATACAGATTAGAAAAGCATCAAAAGAGTCAGAGGCTGAAAAGGACAGACTTCTGGAAGCCAATATCAGCGATATGGACGACTTTCTTTCAAATATATCCCATGAGCTAAGAACACCCGTCAATGTGGTAAACGGTATGTCGGACCTCCTGATAAAGAAGGGCCAGTATTCGGAGGCCTACGCCATCAAGGAAGCCGGACTTCGACTAACGGGGCAGATAGATGACATTCAGGACTACACAGAGGTGAGGCGAAATGATGTGTTCCTGGAGGAAGAAGATTATGTGAGCACATCGCTTATCAATGATGTGGTCACCAGCTTCAGGCTGAATCATGACAATGATGACCTGGAACTGGTGGTGGATATAGCAGTGGATGTGCCAATGATCATGAGGGGAGACATCAAAAAGCTTCACAAGATCTTCAGACACCTTGTTTCAAACGCTATAAAGTTCACGAAAAACGGTGGCATCCTGATAAGGCTGTACACGGAAAACAAGAACTACGGAGTGAACCTGTGTATCGAGGTGACTGATACCGGCAGGGGTATGGGACGTAAGGATATATATATGGCTTCCAGAGGCCTGTACCAGGCAAATAAAAAGAGAAACAGAAGCTCCGGAGGAGTGGGGCTGGGACTCACTATCGTATACGGCTTTGTGCATAGTATGGGCGGTTTCGTGAAGCTGGAGAGCAGCAAGGGGCAGGGAACCGTGGTTAAAGTTACCATCCCTCAGCAGGTGGTGGATTCCACACCTTGTCTGAAGCTGGATGACACATACGAAGGGGACATTCTTTTCCATGTGAAATCCGATAAATACAAGGTGCCTAAACTCAGAGATTTTCATCGTTTGATGGCTACAAACCTGGCTTCGGGAGTGAGGGTACCGCTGTATCCGGCAGAAAACTTATCGGAAGTGAAAAGGCTTATGGAAAAGCTTAATGTGAAATACATTTTCATGGGTGAAGAAGAGTATGAGGATAACGCCGGATTCTTTGATGAACTGAGCAAAGGTGATGTGGTCATTGCCATATCAGCATCAGACAACTTTAAAGTGGACAGAGACAGCAGGGTGATAGTTATGCCAAAACCACTGTATGCCTATCCCATCATTAAGATCCTTAATGAAGGAAAGAATGCAAGTGGTCTGGAACTGACCGAAAGATTTGAAAGGCCGGATCTTAATGGTATTAAGGCCCTGGTGGTGGATGATGAGCCCATGAACCTTGTGGTGGCCACAGGCCTATTTAAGGACTATGGAATCATAACCGATACTGCAAACAGCGGCAAACAGGCCATAGAAAAATGCATGGCGGAAAAATATGATGTGATCTTTATGGATCATATGATGCCGGAAATGGACGGCGTGGAGACCATGAAGATGATCAGAGCCAGGCGTATGGCCACCGATCAGAACGCGGTATTTATCGCGCTGACCGCAAATGTGGTATCAGGTGCCAAGGAGATGTTTATGAGAGAGGGCTTTGACGGATTTGTGGGTAAGCCTATAAATACAAATGAATTCGAGCGGGTGATGGCTCGCCTCCTTCCGAAAATACGGGTCAGCAGGGGAGGTGACAGAATATGAAAGTGATCAGGCTGATAAAAAGCATCATTGACCTGGTAAGGGATCCGGGCAAGAGCTTTGCAGACCGGGTTTTTGTGCTTCTTACCATAATAAGCGATATGGCAGTGGCTGTTGCACTTGTCGGTGATATCATATTCGGTGAGAGTATTGTTGAAATAGGGGTCCTGATCGCCACGCTTATTGCTGTACCCATTCTCACATACATGGGAATCTATTTTAACAGGATAGATATAACTGCCCGTCTTATCGTTATACTGCTTATATTCTTTATCCTTCCGGGCATTTTCTTCTTCGGAGGCGGTGTAGAAGGCGGAGGCTTTCTGTGGTTTATATTTGCTTTTCTTTATGTAGGGCTCGTTTTATCGGGCACATGGCGAACTGTCATGCTGGGCCTGGTTTTTATTATGACGCTGTTTTGCTATCTGACGGCGTATTTCTATCCTGAAATGGTAATTAAGCATTCCAGAGCCATGTTCTATGTGGACACCTTTATTTCCATAATCATGGTGGGTGTAGTGTGCCTGATAATGGTCATATTTCAGAATCGCCTTTTTAAGCAGGAAAACAGAATAGCAAAGAAAGAGGCAGAGAGGGCAGAAGAGCTGAACCGTTCACAGAACAGATTCTTTTCCAGCATGAGCCATGAGATCAGAACGCCTATTAACTCCATATTGGGGCTGAATGAGTTGATCCTGAGAGACAAGAGCGCATCGGATGAGATAGTAAAAGATGCAAACGGCATAGCCGGCGCCGGGAAAATGCTCCTTGCTCTTATTAACGACATCCTGGATTTTTCAAAGATAGAAGCAGGCAGTATGGATATAGTCCCTGTGGATTATCATGTGGGACGTCTGCTTTCAGAGATCGTGAATATGATATGGATCAGGGCGCAGGAAAAAGGGCTTAAACTGGATGTGAATGTGGATCCCAGAGTGCCTGCAGTATTATACGGAGACGAGGTGAGAATAAAACAGATACTCATAAATCTCCTTAACAACGCGGTAAAATATACTAAGGAAGGCACAGTGGGCCTTCATATCGAAAGCGAAGAGACCAGTGACAATTCTGTCCTTCTCAGGATCTCTGTCACAGATACGGGAATAGGCATTAAGAATGATGCACTTCCATATCTTTTTAATGTGTTTAAACGAGTAGATGAGGAAAAGAACCGCCATATAGAAGGAACCGGTCTCGGGCTTTCGATTGTGAAACAGCTGGTGGATCTGATGGGTGGAGACGTTACGGTAAACAGCGTATACGGTGAGGGCTCCACCTTTAACGTGGTACTAAAGCAGGGGATCACAGATTCATCCGCGATCGGAGATATTCATATACAAAACTACGGCCAGGTGAGAAGGACCGCATATGAAAGCAGCTTTACGGCCCCTGATGTCCGGATACTTATCGTGGACGATAACGAGATGAATCTGGAAGTGGAAAGGAGACTTCTGGCCGGAACAGGCATAAGGGTAGATACCGTAAAAAGCGGCAAGGCGGCTTTGGAGCACACACTTGGCGTTAAATATGATGTGATACTTATGGATCATCTTATGCCGGAAATGGACGGCATAAAGTGCCTGGAATTAATGAGAAGACAGACCGGAGGGCTGAATAATACCACATCTGTCATAGTGCTCAC
Organism: Lachnospiraceae bacterium; assembly: GCA_024688505.1. GTDB lineage: Bacteria > Bacillota > Clostridia > Lachnospirales > Lachnospiraceae > FD2005. The sequence goes on along the minus strand of JAILDZ010000064.1, from coordinate 28,532 downwards.
GGCGAATGCAGGAAGCGAAAACCGTGAGCTGTATAACCGTTCCGGTTTTGACGGATATCTGGTAAAACCGGTATCCGGTGAACAGCTTGAAAGCACGCTCATCCATTATATTCCTGCTGACAGGATCATAATGAAAAGTCATTCGGACAAGATGAGTGAGGAACTTAATACAGTAAACGGATACAGGAAGAAGATCCCCTTTGTGATCACCACCAGCTCAATGTGCGATCTGCCGGACCAGATGATGAATAACCCGTTTCTGCCCATTCTTCCGTTTGTTATCACTACAGATGAAGGCGAGTTTAAAGATACCTATCAAATGGATGCGGATGAACTGCTGTTACATATTAAAAACGGTAAGCAGGCAGTTTCTTCACCTCCGAGTGTGGCCGTCTACAGGGATTTCTTCGCAAAGTATCTGAAGAATGCCCATCATCTCGTGTATATAGCTATCACTACAAGTATGAGTGAAGATTATGAACGTGCCACTGAGGCTGCAAAGTCCTTTGATAATGTGTATGTCATAAACTCGGAATGCCTGTCCAGTGCCACCGGGCTTCTGACACTTATCGCATGCAAGCTGGCACAGCAGGATATCTCTGCTGAGCAGATGGTTTCCGAGCTAAACACTGTAAAAAAGAGGCTAAGATGCAGTTTTGTCATTGATACCACGGATTTCATGGCGAAAAAACACCTGTTAAGTCCGTTAGTGCAGTCTATAGCCAATTCTTTAGATCTAAGGCCCGGCATTGAGTTTGTAGATGATAAGTCAAGGATCAGCGGAATATGGCTGGGTGGAAGAAAACACGCATTTAAAAAGTATATCAGGAAAGCCTTTCCTGTAGACATCATTCCGGATTCCGAAGTGGTGTTTATCACATATGTAGATGTGCCGGAGGAAACTCTGCTTTGGGTGAAAAAGGAGATAAGCAAGCTGGCATACTTTGAAAGAGTGATATTCCAGAAAGCATCTGCCGCCATCACATCAAACTGTGGACCGGGTTCCGTTGGCGTCATATATTTTGTGAAAGGTAACAAGTTCTATAACATCTCCTCCATATTGCCCATGACAGCGTCAGAAAAACAATACAGCCGCAGTGTGCCAGAAGCTAAGGACTACGCCGAAGCTTATGATGATGAACCGGAAGAGACGCTTTCTTTAGAAGAAGATAACACGCCTTCTGAAGATGGGGATAACTACTGGTATGAAAATATCGAAGGAATAGACGGACAGGTCGCAATACATAACAGCGGCTCCGAGGAGGCTTTTTCTGAGGTACTTAAGCTTTTCTATGAGTCCATAGACGGAAAAACAAGGGAATTAGCCGGCTTTTATGAAGATGAAAACTGGAAAGACTACACTATAAAAGTGCATGCACTTAAGAGTTCCGCTAAACTGATCGGCGCCATGAGTCTGTCTGAGGAAGCCTTTGCCCTTGAAACAGCGGGAAAGGAAGGACGTCATGAGTTTATTAAGGCAAACCATGATACTTTCATGGAGCACTATGCGAAATATAAAGAGATTCTGACTCCAATCTTTGGAACCGACGTGAATAGCGGCCCCACAGCAGACCGTTTTATGATGGAAAGCGTATATGAAGCCATAGCAAAGGCTGCAGAAGAAATGGATATCGAGGCCATAGAGGAGGCTATGAGGGAACTTTCGGATTACTCCATACCGGATGATGAAAAAGACAAATACGAGGAAATACGAGACATGGTGCAAAAGTATGATTATGACGGGATCATACAGAGGCTGAGTGAGTGATGAACAGTTTTATCGTACAGATTATCACAAATATCAATAATGTGCTGAATTCCTTCGTATGGGGTTCATTCAGCCTGTTCCTTTTGCTGGGCACGGGGCTCGTCTGCACTGTGTCGACAGGTGCATTACAGATCCGCTACATCGGACACTGGTGGAAAAAGACCTTTGGTTCCATAAAGGATGAGGCGCGAGTTATTAACGATGCCGGAGCCATCTCACAGTTTCGCACATTCTGTACAGCACTTTCATCCACCATCGGTACAGGTAATATAGCCGGTGTTTCCACTGCCATATGCGTAGGGGGACCTGGGGCGGTCTTCTGGATGTGGATAGCAGCAATCCTTGGCATGATGATAAAGTTTTCGGAGAATGTGCTGGGAGTATATTACAGGCGAAGAAACCCGGAAGGTGCCTGGTCAGGGGGAGCCATGTATTACCTGGAAGACGGGCTTGGATCCCTGAAACACGGGAAGAAGGCGGGAAAAGTCCTGGCCATACTCTTTTGCATTTTTACCATAATGGCTTCTTTCGGTATAGGAAATCTGGGACAGATAAACAAGATCACCTTAAACATCCGTGCCACATTCCTTTCCGATATAGACATCGGATCATTCGCGGGAACCCCGCTGGTAGATATCGGTATAGGTGTGGTCCTCATGCTCTTTGGCGCGCTTATCATCATGGGCGGTTTTAGAAGGCTGGCATATGTATCTGAAAAAGTCATTCCGTTCATGTTGGTTGCGTATATACTGGGATGCCTTGTGGTGATAATCATCCATGCTCCCATGATGCCGGAGGTATTTGCATCTATATTCAAACTGGCTTTGGGATCCGAGGCTATTTCCGGAGGCGCAGCAGGCACTGCTGTACAGGTGGCAATGAACACCGTAAAGAGCGGATTAAAGCGTGGGGTGTTTTCAAACGAAGCCGGACTTGGATCATCTGTTATGGCACATGTGAATACCTGTGCCAGAGAACCGGTGAAACAGGGACTGTGGGGCATCGCGGAAGTGTTCCTTGACACCATGGTGATCTGCACCATGACAGCTCTTGTGGTCTTAAGTTCAGGGGTTGTAAATCTCACTACCGGGGCTGTTCTACCCGGGACAGATGATACCACTCTGGTGGCAAAGACTTTCGGAAACACTCTGGGCTATGCCGGAGAGATATTTGTGGTCATAGCTGTGACACTTTTTGCCTTTACTACTGTAATGGGCTGGTCCTACTATGGCGGAAAGGTCATAGAATATCTTTTCGGAGTGTTCTGGGCAAAGGTGTACAGGGTGATCTTTGTTTTGCTTATCACTTTCGGAGCGGTGCTGGAATCATCTCTGGTGTGGGATATTTCCGATACATTTAACGGCTTTATGATGATACCGAATCTGATAGGAGTGCTTTTTTTGACACCGCTTGTGGTACGTATCACGAGAAACTATATAGACAGAAGGATCAAGGGAAAGAATACGGAGCCTATGCTTTCATATAACAGGAATATCCAGGAAGAGGCTGCCAGAGCTGTGAAGAAGGGAGCATTTTGATGGAGAAGATTTCCACCAGGTGGATGATCCTGATCTCAAGTCTGATCATAGCCTTTGCGCTTATCGGCATGATGTTTATAAGGGACCGCAGAGTGGACACGGATATTACGCGAAAGACCACGCGGGTGGGACTTGTGCTCACCGGTAATGCGGATGATCGGAACTATTGTCAGAATCAATATGAATCCCTAATGTCCTTGAAAGATGAGCTGAACCTTAAGATTGTACTTAAGGAAAATGTACCGGAGGATGAATCCTGCTATGAAGCCATCAGGGATCTTGTCAAAAAAGACGGGTGCAGGGTGGTGGTGGCAGCATCATTCGGATACGGAAACAGCTGTATCAGGGCAGCTGAAGAGTTCCCTGATGTCGCTATCATTCACACTCACGGATCTGAGAGCAGTGCAAATCTGGCATCATGTCAGGGAAGAATGTATCAGGCCAGGTACCTTTCCGGAATAGCGGCCGGTATGCGTACAGAGACAGACAGCATAGGATATGTGGCAGCATTTCCCTATTCCGAAGTGAACCGTGATCTTAATGCATTTGCTCTGGGCGTGAGACGGGTGAATCCCGCTGCCAATGTCTATGTGAGATTCTGTGATTCCTGGCTTGACGATGATGCGGCAGGGGATGCCACTATAAGACTACTTGACGATCATCCGGATATAGATGTGATCTCCATGCACACTAATTCCATCAGACCGAATGAAGTGGCGGATGAAAGAGGAGTGTGGTCCATAGGATTTAACAGGGATAATGCCGGACTTTTTCCAGATACATATGTCACGGCCTGTGTGTGGTCATGGGAGAACTATTACAGGAAAGCCATCACGGATTTTCTTCGAGGGAAATTCCACGGAGAGATAGTTTGGCTTGGAATGGAAGATAAAGTGCCGGGCCTTTCCGACCTTACGAAGAATGCAGTGTCCGGGACACAAGAAGCTATGGACGAAGCCGGAGAGGAGTTAGCAAGCCGTAAATTTGATGTATTCTATGGCCAGATCAACGACAACACGGGAAGAGTCAGGATCCTTGACGGAGAATCCATGTCTGACGAAGAAATGATGAATCACTTCGACTGGTATGTGGAGGGTGTGATAATTGAGGAATAAAGAAAGAATTATTCATATAGCACTCAGAATAGCCACTCTTCTGGTCCTCGCAGTGATCATTATGATGATATATTTCTTCAGAACAGAATCGAAGGAAGAACCTGTGAAAGTGGGAGCCGTTCTGCTGGGAAGTGCAGATGACAAAGGCTGGAATGAAAGCCACTATAAAGGCATAAAATATGCATGTGAAGAGCATGAATGCATACTTATTCATAAAGAATCCATACCCGAAAAGGAAGCACCGGTGAAGCGGGCTGTAAGAGATCTGGTGGAGCAGGGGTGCTCAGTGATCTTTCTCACCAGTTACGGGTATAGCGGATACACAAAGGATATTGTTGATGAGTACCCGGACGTGGCTTTTTATTATCTGGCGGGGAAATCCAACCGACGAAACGGCACGGCATATTTTGCCAGAATGTATCAGGCCAGATATCTGGCGGGGATAGTGGCAGGTGCTTCCACGGAAAGCGGAATACTCGGGTATGTGGCGTCCATGCCCATATCTGAAACCGTCAGGTCCATTAATGCATACGCCATGGGTGCAAGGAAGTCTAATCCCAATGCAAAAGTATATGTGGTTTATACCGAAAGCTGGGAAGATAAAGACCGGGAAATTGCTGCGGTAGAGAAACTGGCAGCGGCCGGAGCGGATGTGATGACGTATCACGAGGACAAACCCTATGCGCTGGAAAAAGCTGAAGAAATGGGACTATATTCCATAGGATATGATGTGATATATGATGAGTATTCGGAAAAGATGCTGACTGCAGCGCTGTTTAACTGGGATCTGGTCTATGATGACATATTAAATGATCATCTGTCGGGAAGAGCCAGCTCTAATAATGACTACTGGCTGGGGCTGTCTGACGGAGCGGTTTCGCTCTATCCCTATTCCAATCTGGTATCCGATAAGACACGGAAACTGGTGGAACAGGAAGAAGAAAGGATACAGACCTGGAGAGACGTGTTTTCCGGGATCATCTATGACAATAAAGGAAATATCCGGTGTAACCGAATGGAGCGCATTGGTGATGAAGAACTGTTTAACGAGATGGACTGGTATGTGGAAGGCATAGAGATCTATGACGAATAAAGAATATTCCAATAAAAAGAGAACTTTTTATGTACTTGTGTTTTTCGCAATTTCTCTGTTACTGGTGGGGGTGATACTTCGTCTTCGAGTAGGAGAACTCCTTACCACGTATACAGAAAACCAGACGAGAAAACAGGCGGAAGCCTTCGCTAAAATCGCAGAGGAAGAGTTCCTTACGGAATTTGAAAATCTGAAATACGTGGCTGAAAAGATGGAGGCCAATCCATATAATCTCAGCACTCTGATGCCTGCAATTTATAACGAAAAAGGTGTGCAGCAGGGACTGCTTACCATAGACGGAAATGCCATGTATGGCGACGATCTGGATCCTAAAGCTTTTGACGGCATCCAGCCTTCCTTCAGAGGAAACAGCGCCATCTCATATGTGGAGGATGAGGGAGTGCTTTTCACATACCCGGTATACAGCGGGAAAAACATAAGATACGTGTTATACAGGCTTTATCCACCGGAAAGCCTCGAAGAGAGCTTTTCCATCTCATCATATAATAATCGGGGGAAATTCTGTATTACCACCAGAGATGGGGACATACTGGTGCCATTCTATGAAAGCACTCCGGAAGACCTAGAGTTTTATCACAGTGATGATATTCAGAAAAAATATGCATCAATGCATATGGAAATGGAAGTGTCGGTGGCAGTAGCCAGGAACTTCCCCACTTCCAGAGGGGATATGATCCTTTTTGAATCGGAGATCCCCGGCACGGATTTTCTGATATCAGGATATGTTCCGAGAAGCGTGGCATCGGAGGGCATCGGCAGGATATCGCTTCTGGTGGCATGGGTGTTCGGCCTCCTTATGATCCTTGTTATGATAGGCGCATTCTATCTGACCCGGGCCAGCATAAAGATAAAAGAGAGTGACGAACTGAGGAAAGCAAAAGCCGAAGCCGAAGAAGCTTCCAAAGCCAAGAGTGACTTCCTGGCCAATATGTCACATGAGATCCGCACGCCCATAAATGCAATCCTTGGAATGAATGAAATGATCCTGAGGGAGAGCACGGATCCTGATATTCGCGTATATTCGGATAATATCCGTGTGGCCGGGGACACACTGCTCAATATCATAAATGATGTGCTGGATTTCTCAAAGATAGAGTCCGGAAAAGTAGATGTGGTGGCAGTGGAATATGATCTGGGCCCCATGATAAACGATCTTCTTAATCTGATAAAGAACCGTGCAGATGAGAAACACCTGAAAATGATCTTTAAAATAGACAGGTCCATCCCACGCAGGCTTATCGGTGATGAAGTGAGGATAAAGCAGATAATCACAAACCTGCTAACAAATGCTGTGAAGTATACGGAGCAGGGAAGTGTGACATTCACCTTGTCCTATACGGATGATCCCGAAGATAAGGACTATATAGACATGAAGGTATCGGTGAAGGATACCGGATCCGGCATTAAAGAAGAAGATATGGATAAGCTTTTTTCCAAGTTTGAAAGACTGGAAGAGAGACGTAATCATACCATTGAAGGAACCGGGCTTGGCATTAATATCACGGAGAGTCTGCTGAAACTGATGGGATCTGATCTGAAGGTGGAAAGTGAGTACGGAAAAGGTTCGGATTTCTCATTTACCTTAAGGCAGAAGGTGGTGAGCCGTGAAGAACTGGGATATTATGAAAGAACAGGCGATGCACTGAAGGCGCTGCAGGAACAGAATAAGGGATTCTTTACTGCACCCTCTGCAAGGATACTGGTCGTGGACGATAATCCCATGAACCTGGCAGTATTTAAGAGTCTGGTAAAAAGGCTGAAGGTGCAGACAGATTCCGCTAACGACGGATTTGAGTGTATAGAGTATTCGCATAAGAATAAGTATGACATCATTTTCCTTGACCATATGATGCCCGAAAAAGACGGTATAGAGACTTTATCGGATATCAGAAGAGACCCGGAGGATAAGAACCATGAAACACCGGTGATATGTCTCACGGCAAACGCCATTTCCGGAGCCAAAGAGGAATACATGCGGGCGGGCTTTGATGACTATCTCACAAAACCTATTAATTCCCGGAAACTGGAAGATATGATCCTGCAGTATCTGCCGGATACACTGATAGAAAAAAACACAGGGACGAAAGATAGTGAAAATGAAACCGAGGAGATCCCGGAGATACTTTCCGTACTGAAAGATACATCGCTGAATACGGAAAAAGGTATTGAAAACAGCGGCGGAGTGAGATCCTTTATGCCGCTCCTCCAGATGTTCTATGAGACCATAGATGAAAAGCAGGGTGAGCTTAACGGCTTTTTATCCGAAGAAAACTATGAGAGCTATACAATAAAGATCCATGCCTTAAAGAGCTCATTAAGGCTGATCGGTGCCACTGAACTGGGAGAGAAGGCGCAGGAGCTGGAAAATGCCGGCAAGACCGGAGATACAGCCTTTATAAAGGAAAAACATAAAGCATTCATGGATGAATATGTATCACTGAAGGAGCCGTTATCTGCCATCTTTATTGATGAGGAAGATGAGGAAGGCAAAACGGAAGCTGATGCCGAGACAATGAAAGCCGCTTATGAAAAGCTGTATCGGGCCGCTGAAGATATGGACTGCGATGAGCTGGAAGATGTCCTTAAAAGTATGGAGCGCTTCCACATTCCGGATAAGGAAAAGGAATTGTACGGCAAAGTAAGGGATGCCATCCGCCAGTATGATTATGATGAGATCCTTCGCCTGTTAGATGCAGAATAAACAATCGGGCCGAAAGTTCTGTGCATGGGATAAAAAACAGTTTGCATTACGTTATACAATGTGTTAATATATCTCACGTGCCGTTTTAAGCACTAATACGTGTGCGTAGCTCAGCTGGATAGAGCACTTGGCTACGGACCAAGGTGTCGGGGGTTCGAATCCTCTCGCGCACGTTATTATAAAACAGGGTAGGACAGATGTCCTACCCTGTTTTATATTCGAATGCAGTTCGCATTCGAATGGGTTCGATCTACGCTTCGCTCCGGTCGGCGCTCCTGCTGCGCAGGGTCGTCCACCGGACGACCGCGCCCTCTCGCGCACGTGAACAAACTGAAAGAGATAGGAAGAAACCTGTCTCTTTTCTTGATTTTTTGGGATTTTGCTTTATAATAGATAAAAACGTGTAAGCAGTAAGATGGATCTGAGAGCTTACGCGTTAATTTGTATTTATTAAGAATAGACGCATGTGATGAAATATTATCATTTGAAATATCGTCTCAAGATGAGTCACAGCGCAGACAATAACCCTTTGCATCAGCATCAGCACGTCTTAGAGATAGAGTTTTTCCTTAGACCCGGGAATGTGGATACCATGTTTACCGAGTTTAATGTGATTGAAAAGTACATTAACGAGACTTTGGACGTATATCAGGATAAGTATTTAAATGATCTGCCTGAATTCGGCGAAGATGCATCTTTGGAGCATACCGGTGAAGCGGTTTATGAAATGATAACCCGTCGGTTAGCAGATCAGAACTGGGATGTGGTCTGTTTTGAGATCAGTGAGAACCCTCTTCGTGTTTATGTGATAAAACACGAGGATTATAATATGAGGTGTATATAGAAAGGGTTTGTGAAATCATGAAGAAGAGATTCTTAAGTTTATTTATGGCAGTATTTTGCGGCGCATTCCTGATGGCAGGTGCGATCCCGGCAAACGTGTATGCTACCGAAATGCCGGAGCAGGAAAATGCTGCGGAAGGAACTACGGTCTCTGACGGTGAAGGCACAGCAGACAGTGAAAAGACATCAGAACCGGAGGAAGTGAGTCCGGAAGTGAGTTCGGAAGGAAATGAAACAGATACGGAAGTAAACGGCGCCGGAGAAGGAACCGAGCAGACAGATGAAGCCGTGAACCCGGAGGACACTGACAGTGCTACGGGATCAGGAGAAACGGAGGAAGAAACAGAGGAAGTAACACAGGAAGAAACAGAGACACCTTCCGATAGGGCAGCTGCTTACACCGGGATTAGCCTTGACGGCAGCGTGACAGACTGGGATTCTGTGGCGAAGACTACAGTGGCAGACGGATCAGTTCAGGATGTTGCCATGGTTTTTGACGGCAATGATATTTTTATATACATAAGTGAGCCTGCCGGCAGTTATTGGCAGGTAGCTACAGGTGCAGGTGTTACACATGACGGAAAGTTTGTCATCACTTCTGACACAGGCAAACAGAGTGTTTTCTATTTAAGAAATGACAGGATCACAGATGCAAACTGGAACACTATTTCAGGCACATCAGTGGTTTATAACAACGGGCGATATGAGATCAGGCTGCCTGAATCCATGGTTAAGGAGTATAATGAAACCATATCTTTAGGTTACTACGAAGGCAGCGAACTTATCACCGGTGTGGCAAACCTTCAGGGCACCAGTGACTCCAAGGTGGATCCGAACAGTGGCGGGGGCATAGGAACAGGGATCGAATCCGGCAGCGGATTTGCAAACTGGGCCGGATATCCTCATTCCACGATCGCATATTCTACTATAGATTCTGAGGGCAGTGCTGCACTGTATTCCACCGGTGACACGTTATATATCCATGAATTGACCAGCAGTGCTGTTGACAAGGACGAAAACGCTTCGCACCTGACACCATTTACCATCGCAGTGAACGGGTCTCCTGACAATTGGCAAAACCAGGTCTTTGTAAAGCTTATTACAGTAGATGCCAACGGAAATACAACAAATGGCGCTGAAAATGACCTGAGTTCCCTTACACCCGGACAGTATACATTTTACGTAGCAGACAATACAGTGGCATGGGGATATGACGGATGGAATATTAATAATAGCCTTAAACCATGGGAAACGGAAACTTCGCATACCATTTACGGAAAGGCCACGGTCCTTGTTACCGAAACAGGTTATGAAATGGAATGCTCTATCGATATGGATAAACTGGCAAAAGTATATAGCGTGAAGAATAACAGCGCATTTTCCGCAAATGATCTGAAAACGATACAGGTTCAGTTCATCGATATAGGAAACCAGTGGGTTTCCTGTGCAGGTACGTCCACAGGCCCCGTTGAAGGAGGCATAATCGCTACACTTATAGCAGGGTTCGCTGCATATAAGTATTATCGCAAAAAAGAAAAATATGTACCGGAGGCGGAAGCTGTATGACAAAGATCGTCATAGTCACAGTCCTAACGATCATCTGGTTATATCTGTTACATGTGCTTAAAAAAGCCAAGCTATCATTCTGGCGCTTCATTATCGGAAGCGCCGGTCTTTTTATTTTCCTGATGGTAGCAGTGATGCCTTTTGCCACCACTCCGTTGTCTCAGGTTGTGGCGGGTATCACGGGCCTTTTTGGAAAACTGTTCGGCTTTTTCACTGCGTATTATAAATACAGCGTGATCTTTGTGGAATCCGGAGCGGATACACTGACTCTTACTATAGACTTTGAGTGTTCAGGTATCATTGAGATCTTTGCGTTTCTTTGTCTTCTGGTATTCTTTAACGTGTATTCGATACAGGAAAGATGGATAGTGGGGCTGGCCGGCACGGCTTATATAGTTTTTGCCAATGTTATCAGGGTGACTGCGATCTGTGTGATAATACATTTCTTCGGTGTGGGATCATATTATATTGCACATACATATATTGGCAGGATCATTTTTTATACACTTTCGGTAGCACTGTATTTTATAGTATTCACCAAGAGTCAGATCGTGCGTCAAAAAGTGGGTGGATTCCGTTATGACCGTGATTAACACTTTTTTTAATTCCATACTTTTCTGGTCAGCATGGATAATCATACCGGTGGTTATGGAGATCATTCCTGCCATAGGAAGTGTAGTGGTGCTTTTCAGAAAGAAGCGACGGCATAAGGTATATGAGATGCCTAAATTTGCTCCGGAGATATCCATTATCATTCCGGTATATAATTCGGCAGATACCCTGGAGAATTGTCTCAGATCCATATACGAGAGCGATTATCCAAATGATGCGATGCGTATATATCTCGTAAATAACGAGGGTACCGATGAAAGCTTCAAAGTATTCTCAGAGTGTCAGAAAAAGTATCCCGAGCTTCTGGTACAGTGGATGAATGCCAAGCAGGGTAAATCAAAAGCCTTGAATCTGGCACTCTTTAACAGCGAAGGAAAGTATATCGTACATATAGACAGTGACGGTCTTCTGGAGAAGCATGCCCTTTCAAATATGGTAAAAAGATTTGAGGCAGAAGAGGACCTGGAGTGTGTGACCGGCACCATCCTTACGGATCCGGCCCAGATAGAGAAATACCGCTTCGGGATGCCCAGACTTTTCAGAAAGATGGAATTTATGGAATATGCCCAGGCATTTCTGGCGGGAAGAAATTATGCGGCAGAGAAGAATGCAGTGTACACACTATCCGGAGCTTTTTCCGCTTTCAGAAAGGATGCCGTATTAAAGTCACAGCTATATAATTCCGAAACATTGGCTGAGGACACTCAGATCACTTTTCAGATGAAATATATCCAGGGTATGAAGGTGGGGATTTGCGAAGACTCCATTTTCTTAGTAGACCCAATAGAAGACTTTAATAAGCTATATACTCAAAGACAGCGGTGGCAGAGGGGAAGCCTTGAGGTGTCCACTCTGTTTTTAAAGAATGATATGAGCCCGCTTAAGATGTTTACGGATGAAAACGTAAAGACACTGGTGTATGATCATACCTTTGCCTTTCCGAGAATGATATGGTACATGGCTCTGCTTTGCCTTCTGGTGGCAAATTATGCAGCCAATGCCATCATTTTTGCTACAGGTTTTATCTTTTCATTATACATCCTGATGGGAATCCTGTATTTTATCTCTACTGTGGGCTTTTTAAAGGATTTCCCGGAGATAAGAAGGTACTATTGCAAACAGTGGTATGTGGTTTTCCTTTTGCCGTTCTTTAACTTTGCTGTGTTCTTTATTCGCTTTGCCGGAGTGATCAACAGCATCGATACGAAAAGCTCATGGCGCACAATGAACCTGACCGAGGAAAAAAATGCATTTATAGATGTGGTGAAAGAGGAATGGTCTCCACTTATCAGTTTTTTTTCAGGCATCAAGAACTACGTAAACGGAGAAGTCAATGGAAGAGAGCAGAGCAGCCTCTAAGAAAAGAGTATATCGGGGTACGATGCTTGCCATTGTACTTATGCTGTTCTGCATGGCCGTGGGAGCATACTATATCCACTATTATGATGAGGGTGTGCTGGCAGTCTATGCCAGACAGCAGGATTCCTTCACACAATTGGTTTTGGACCAGATCAATCTGTTAGGAGAAAATGCCTCTTCAGATGATATCACGGCTATACTTAATACCATGGATTCTTCGAATCAAAGATACTGGACTCTTTCCGAGGATGACAAACTGATCTTCGTGAAAAACGTTCAGGAAACAAACCGCTACAAGGGATTTTCCACGGCCACATTTTTTGCTTCGAAAGCCGGTCTTTCATTTCTTGAAGATATGAAACTGAACTATGTGTCTCATGAGATCATCAAACTGGATGGTGAAAGGTATGTGGTCTCAGGGACGGTTTTTCGATTTCAGGGAGCAGACTATACCATGTGTCTCATGACTGATGTAAATGTGGTGCTTCAGGAAAATACATTTCTGTCAGCCAAGATAATCCTCTATGCGGTACTGATAATGATGCTTGTCATTGCAGGCATTGCGCTTATCAGCCTGACCGATAATGTCCGTAAAAGATTAGTGGAACTTGAAAGCATGGATGATCAGGCATTAAGGTTTAATCAGACCATAGAAAAGCTTAATCACCGCATTAATAAAAATGATATGTTCCACCCCAGATGGAATCTCTACAGACAAAGCATGATAGAATCATTTATAATAGGATTCGAAGAGAAGGGCGTGGAAAAGATGTCCTTCGGTCTTCTGGAATTCAGGTCAGAAGAACATAGAAATGCATTCCTGGAAGATGCACTTGTTTTTCTGGATAAGAATACTTTACGTTTTCAGATGGACGGAAATGATGATCGTATCTTTCTATTGTTTGTGGGTATAGGAAAAGAAGAGGCTTTGCAGAATTTCAATAGATTCTATTTGAGGACCGAGGAAGAAAAGGGCGTAGCCGGATGGGAAAAGGGTGAGGAACCTGCCATATCCGTGGCAAACAGATTTTACGAGAGTATAACAGGTGATATCTTATGCGAGTAATGATCAGCCGTGAATATAAGTTTAAATTCTATCTGAATATCAGCCATTTTATCATTGTAAAGGGGAAGGAAGGCCAGACCCATCCTCACACGTGGGAATTCACAGTACATATAAAGAAACTGACCAATAAGTTTCTGCAGTTTAACATATTTGAAAAAGCCATTGAGGAATACCTGATACCTTATCAGAATAAACTGATAAATACAGTGGAACCTTTTGACCGGATCATTCCCACACTGGAGCATGTATCGGATTATTTCGGTGAGCAGTTCAGGCGGATCATCAAGGATATCGGCGGAGAACTGTTATGGATGGAAAGCTCGGAGACTCCCACCAGAAGCTATGTCATAGACTATCAGGAGGACGAAGGCGTGTGCGACGAGATGACGATAGAAAGGCAGAAGGTGGTGCAGCATGTGGTGGATTCTGTCATAAATGATGTGCTCGGACAGTAGGAGAGAATATTGAAAAAGGCACTGGGTAAAACATTTACCGTATTATTCTTTATTTCTGCCTATGCTTTTGTCTGGGCAGGGATAGTGTATGTACTTCATATCAGCGGAAAATATCCGTCCGGGGATGATACCATGTATCATATCTATCGGGCGGAATTTTTGATTGAGAATTTTAAGATCGGGAATTATTTCCCCTTATATAACAGGTATATGTATAACGGTGTGCAGCTGTTCAGATATTTTGCACCTGCTTCGGCATACCTTATCGCACTTTTTCAGATGCTGGGAAGCATGTATTTTCCGGAAGAGGTATTTATAGGTTATGAACTATATACCGGTTTTTTATATTTTGTAGGAGCCTGTGGATTTTTATGGGCCGGTATCAGAAGAGACAGAGTCTTAAGCGGCGGTTTCCTGGGACTCATCTGGTTTTTTGTGCCGAATGCCATGATGAATTATTTCGGTGCCGGGAATATGGCCATGGGTTTCTGCCTGGCATTCACACCATATCTGTACAGCGCGGTATTCGAGTGGATAGATACGAAAAATGTCAGAATGATAAAGTGGATAGTGATCTTTTCCGCACTTGTCATCCTGGGACATCTGGGTTTTGGATCTATGGTGGCTCTGGCACTGCTTTTATATCTTATCGTGTTTAAGATCATTAATCATAGGTCTGTCAAGTTTTCCATCATTACGATTGTAATCCTTATATTAACGGGGGCTATGGTGATTGGTATCATTGTGCTGCCGGGTGCTGTGGGAGGTATGGCTAGTGCAGGAAATGCTTCTCTTGCCATTTCTAATTTCCAGGAGCTTTCCACCACATTGGATCCTCTGGCCAGGCTATCTACAGGAGGAAGGACGAATTATTTCGGGCTGGCTTCGGCTCTATTCTGCCTATTTGCAATCCTTTTTTGCCACAGAAAAGAAAAAGCATTTTTTATCTCAGCCATCATCATACTCCTCGGAAGCTCAGTAAGCGCTTATCCGCTTATATCATCGATTCCCGGGGGAAGGTTCATGTGGATGCTGAGGTTTTTAACCCTTGCAGTATGCTTAAGCTATTTTGGATTCTTATATTGGAGGAGTTTAAGACCTTGGATAGCAATAGTATTTGCAATACTTCTGGTGGTCGACATTATCCCGTCCATCGCTCTCATCTACAGAGGAGAAAGTAGTGCAGCCCCGATTGATGGAATAAATGCTTTTGCAGAGGAAGCCATGCTGGATAAGGCAAAGGAGATTACAAGACAAAGGGTAGCAGTACTGGATGAGGCTTCCCTGGGAGCAACAGCCCCGTATTATCTGGCATCAGGAGAGAGGCCTGTCATGCAAAGCTACGGCGCCGGGTTTGAAGCTGCATATACCAGGATAAATATCACAAGGATAAATGAGGCTATTGACTCAGGTGAATATACCCATGCCTTTGACAGATGTCTGGAACTGGGAAATGATACTGTCTTGCTTCGGATATCAATATTAAGGAATGGAGAACATGATGTGGAAAAAGCCATTTCCGCCGCAAAGTCCGTGGGCTATGAGCTTAAAGACAGTAATAACGGGTATCTTCTTTTTTCATTAGATACTGATGCAGAGTGCTTCGGAGTGAAAACAGAATATGAGCATTTCGGAATAGGAACATCAATAGGTGATACCACCATGTTTTATCCCAATATGCAGGAAAGCGACACTCCGTATCTGGATGATTATACATTTGAGGACCTGGCCGCATATCACACAATTCTTTTGGATCACTTTTTTTATCATGACAAAGACGCTGCCGAAAAGCTGGTAAAAGATTTATCCGACTCGGGAGTAAGGATCGTAATAGCATCTGACGGTATCCCTGTAAATGAAAAGATCCAGATGCAGGAATTTATGGGAGTGCAGTCATCAAGTATATCTTTTGAAAACGGTTATCCATTGTTATATATGGGGGAAGAAGTATATGATACAGATCTTTTTAACGAGCTCTATCAAAACTGGAGAACTACCTTCCTGAACGGACTGGATGATGTGTGGGGCTACTTCTTCGATGAATCGCTTGAAATGCCCTTTATAGGAACCATATATAACGAAAATGTGGTGGTGGTAGGCCTGAATCTTTTTTACCACTATCTTTCCACACAGGATCCTGCGACAAAGGCTATTATTGAAAAAGCCATGGATGCATCCATGTATGACCCGCCGGAGCGAACCATAGTGCCTATCACGGTAGATTATGGTACTGATCGCATCATCATCACATCAGAAGAGGATATGGTAAATACCACTATAGCATTTCAGGACAATTTTTCGGTAACCGGGGATACAAAATACGATACCGAAGATCGTCTCCTTCGGGTAAATAAAGGAACTACCGAAGTGATGATCGGATATCCTCTTAAGCGTCAGGGCGTGATCCTGATGGTGTTCGGATTCTGCCTTTGGATGATAATGTATGTGATACTTTACGAAAAATATGCATTTCAGTATAAAGACTTTAAAAAACAGGGAAAAGAGCATTCATCAGATTGAAGCAGATGTCTATGTGAATTAAGAGAGTGTGTATGGTATAATAAGCTATCTATGCATGAATAAACATTTGGAGACACACGATGAATACTGATTTCAATATAAAACGGTATGTCAGTTTCGTTGGCGCTGCACTGCTTTTTATCTCTCTTTTTGGATTTGTGGTAGCTGTTATATACCGTAATTATACCGGCATAGTAAAGACAGAGATGGACTCCGGCTGGACTGTCACCGTAAACGGAGAGTCCCGCGAAAATGTGGATCTTTCCGGGTATTCTTTTGACCGTATCATAAAAAAAGGCGATGTGATAGAGCTTCGGAACATAGTCCCATCGGATATAGGGATAAACAGCACGCTGCAGATACTGGTATATCTTACCACTGTGGATGTATATGTGGATGGAAAGAGTATATACAGTTACGGAAATGAAGCATATGATATTGGCCGCTTCGTGGGTAGCGGTTACCACTTTGTTTATCTGCCCCATGACTCAATGGGAAAGGAAATAAAGGTGGTGCTGAAACCTGCAGAATATGCTGCGTTTACCAGCATTCCGCCCTTTGTGATCACAGCGGCAGATTACACCTACACTGCCTTCATGGCATCCAATGCATCCGGAATGTTTGCCGGATCTTTTCTCATAGTTTTCGGTACAGTGCTTTCCCTGGTGGGGATTATAGCCAGGCTTAAAAATGTGATATATGAAAGGCTTATTTATATAGGCCTGTTTTCGCTGCTTATTGGCATATGGACATTATGCAGCACTAAAGTCATAGAACTATTCTCCAGAGACCTGTCGCTTAACTCATTTATGGAATATTTCACTCTTTATATCGCGCTTGTGCCTATGCTGGTGCTGGTTCAGAAGATGGGAGTGGGTGATGCGAAATGGAAACGGATGTCACTTAATGGAGTGACTGTCGCCACCGTATCGTTTTCGTTTATAGCGTGGTTCCTTCATTTCTTCAATGTGGTACACATATCTTCATTTATCACCATGTTCCATATCATTGCGGTGCTTTCCGTGCTGATCGCGTTTGCTGTGGGACTGAAACCCTTTACCAATATGAGAAGGGATGAACTCATTTTAAATATCGGCCTCTTTGAGTTATTGGCTTTTGCTATAGTGGATGTGGTGAGATTCAATCTTCAGAAATATGTGTTTCCGGATTCACGCATTTTGTCACACAGCATACTGCCGGAAGGCACAGTGATTTTCATAATCATACTCATGTGCTCATATCTGGCTTATATCTATAGCCTGGTGATGTACAGGACAGAGCGGGAGATGCTGACAAAGATGGCATATCAGGATCCCATGACAGGTCTGTACAACAGAGCAAAATGTGAAGAGATCTTTAAAAAGTATAATGAAGACGAATCGGCTCAGTGCACGGTATTCAGTTTTGATCTTAATGGCCTTAAAAAGGTGAATGATACCTATGGACATGAGGCTGGTGATGAGTTGATACGGAAGTTTTCTAAAATCCTTACGGATTCATTCTCGGAAAACTGGACAGTAGTGCGAATGGGAGGAGACGAGTTCCTCGTCATACAGCTTAGAAACAGAAGCGACAGGACCATAAGCAAGTATACCGACAGGATAAATCAGAAGATGGAAGAGGAGTCAAAGTCATCGGAATATCCGATCCATTGTTCTTATGGGGTGGCTTTCAGTAATGAAGTAGCCCAGCATAATGCAGAAAAGATATATAAGCTGGCAGATGAACGTATGTATGAGATGAAAGTGGCCACAAAGAGCCAGAGGACAGACTAAAGAATGACATCCGATAAAAAGGGTATAGGAATAGATCTTGGCACCACAACCATAGTATATGAACATGGCAAAAGCACAGGTACCATAATGAACAGTCAGAGAAAATACGGCAGAGATGTGATAAGCCGTATAGGCTGTTCTCTTAAGGAACAGGGAAAGAAGGCCCTGATGGAGACAGTGCGTAAAGATCTCTCCGATCTGCTATCCGATATCCCGACAGACGAAAGTATCGCACTGGCAGGAAACAATGTGATGATCTGCCTTCTTATGGGATACGATACTGAGGGTTTTTCACACGCCCCGTTTCATAGCGGATATGAGGGCTCATATAAAGGACAGTTCATGGGACATGAAGCCTTTTTCTTTCCCGGCATAGCACCTTTTGTGGGAGGGGATATCACTGCCGGCATATACGGCCTTTCCATACATGAAAAAGAAGAGATGAGCCTTCTCATAGACCTCGGAACGAACGGAGAAATGGCTCTGGGTAATAAGGACAGGATCTATGTGGCCTCGGCATCTGCGGGACCGGCCTTTGAAGGGGGCCGCCCGGGAATGTACGGAAGCGAGGTCATTGATATGATCTGCGACCTGAAAGAAAGCCATGTCATAGATATGTATGGCACTTTCACAGATGACTCCTATTTGGAAAACGGCTATATTTATGATAAATATACTGTGCTTCAGGACGATATACGAGATGTGCAGCTGGCAAAGGGCGCTGTGAGAGCCGGCGTGGAAGTCCTGATGAAAGAAGCCGGAGTGGATCATGAAGATATAGGGACTGTGTATCTTTCAGGGAATTTCGGAAGTAATCTTCTTATAGAAAAAGCCGCGTCTATAGGTCTTATTCCCACTGAACTTGAAAAGAAGACAAAAATGGCCGGAAATACTTCACTTCTTGGATGCAGTAAGCTTTTGGCAGGCGGAGATCCTGAAGAGATAAAAAAGATCCCCGGGCGCGCTTCGCATGTGGAGCTTGCAAACCACGGGGATTTTAATGATCTTTTTGTTTCACATATGAACTTTTAAGTCTAGAAATACTGAAGTTCACCGTTAATGGTGGTTTCGTCATCTGCTTCTAAAGGAATGATCAGGCATCTCTGGCCATCCACGAATCCGGCAGAGATCAGTTCTGCTTTTTCATCGTTTACATTTACCACGATATCTGCTTTTTCACCGTTCTTTGTGACGAGACCGGATCTTTCCAGTTCATTTTCAAGTTCCACCACTTTTTCCTGCAGAGCTTTCTTTTCATTTTTAAGTTCACTGTCCTTAAGAAGCTTTGAATCCAGCAGTTCTCCGGCTTCGGGGGGTTCTTCATTAAAGAAGGTCTTGAATTCCTTCGATACTTTTTCAGCCTGCTCCTCGGAAAGACCACTGTCTGTGAGGATGGGTGTGATCTCCTTTTCGGATAGGATGATGGGTTCTTCCTTTTCTGATGTGGCAGCTTCTTCCTCTATAAAGGCAGAGATATTTTCGGATACATCTGTCAGTATATCGGAAAGCTTTTCCTCGTCACCGCCTACGGCATGCTTCACCATATTATTAAATGCATTCTGCTTTTCCGCGGATGTGAATCTGGACACACATCCCAGACCCAGCTCCCAGAATTCCTTATGGGGCTCCTTGGTGTTTTTGGTATAAACAAAAGCAGAATGGATGTCTGCAGACCTTTCGTTAAAGGCCGGGAACAGAAAGGCCGATTCTGTGGCGCCCACCACCCAGCTTCTGTCAAGAGCGGCAATGGAATTATCATCCGGATGATAGCCCAGACCAGGTTTGGAAAGGTTCACAGGGCATATGGCACAAAGGATATATTCATATACCTCATCGGATTCACCGAGAGAGAGCTCATCAGTAGACTTCATGGGTACATCATATGCGTCGTGAAAGAGCAGTATGAGATAGTTATTTACTGTATCATAGGTCTCTATAACATGGTCATAAAAGGCATTTAGCATGTTCTCATCTTTAAGACCGCTGTCCCTCAGAGCCAGAATGGAATGCTGCGGACCGCCTGCTTCCTCAGCGGACGGATCGAAGCTTAAGTCCAGAAGGTTATTTCCCAGCTTCCCGGAAAGGCATTTATTGGCAATCTCCAGGTATTTATGAAACTCTACATCTTCCAGATTAAGGAAATTATTATTAAAGGTGAGCACCTTTTCTTTGCTTGAATCCACATAGCAGCCTGCCATCCTGGTGATGGTACAGGACTCCTTTTTCAGACGTCTTTTTATCTCTGTAACTTCACGTTTATTCATGATATTTAATACCTCTGTTTCAAAACTGTTTCCACATTATAAGTATTTTTTAAAAATCAGACAAGTCCTTGCACTTCACGCTTTACTGCGTTAAACTATCATAAGTTATTGTTTAGGAGGATATAAGAAAATGAGTATCAGTATGACCGACATCCGGACACTCTACAGAGAGACCGAAAAGTACGCAGGAAAAGAAGTGACTGTGGGAGGATGGGTAAGGAATAATCGTGACTCTAAAAATTTCGGATTTATCGTACTTAATGATGGTACGTTTTTCTCACCGGTACAGGTGGTATACAGCATCGATGTAATCAATAATTATGACGAAGTGGCACATCTTAATGTGGGAGCGGCAGTTATCGTTAAAGGCGAGCTGGTGCTGACTCCTGATGCTAAGCAGGCATTCGAGATCCAGGCGAAAGAGGTCATGGTGGAAGGAGAGTCCACACCGGACTATCCCCTTCAGCCAAAGAGACACACCATGGAGTATCTCCGTACGCTGACACATTTAAGACCCAGGACCAACACCTTTGAGGCAGTGTTCAGGGTTCGTTCTCTGGTGGCATATGCTATCCATAAATTCTTCCAGGAAAGAGATTTCGTATATGTCCATACTCCCATCATAACAGGCTCTGATGCCGAAGGAGCAGGAGAGATGTTTCAGGTGACCACCCTTCAGTTATCCGAACTTCCTATGGAAAACGGCGAAGTGGACTATACTAAGGACTTTTTCGGTAAATCCACCAACCTCACGGTTTCCGGACAGCTGAACGGCGAAGCATTTGCACAGGCATTTAAGAATATCTACACCTTTGGCCCCACATTCAGGGCAGAAAACTCAAACACCACCAGACATGCCGCAGAATTCTGGATGATAGAGCCGGAGATGGCATTCTGCGATCTGGAAGACGATATGATACTGGCTGAGCAGATGATAAAGTTCATCATTGATTATTGCCTTACACATGCTCCGGAAGAGATGGAATTCTTTAACAGCTTTGTGGACAAGGGCCTTCTCGACAGACTGAAGCATGTGGTGAGATCAGATTTCGGCCGTATCACATACACCGATGCCATCAAAGAGCTGGAAAAACATAATGATAAATTCGACTATAAGGTGAGCTGGGGATGTGATCTTCAGACAGAGCATGAAAGATATCTCACAGAAGAAATCTTTAAGAGGCCTGTATTTGTGACAGATTATCCGAAAGAGATAAAGGCTTTCTATATGAAACAGAACCCGGACGGAAAGACCGTGGCTGCCATGGACTGCCTGGTGCCCGGAATAGGGGAGATCATCGGTGGTTCTCAGAGAGAGGATGACTATGAGACTCTGTCCAGGCGTATTAAGGAGCTGGGAATGGATGAGAGCACCTATGATTTCTATATGGATCTGAGAAAGTACGGCAGCACCCGTCACAGCGGTTTCGGACTGGGATTCGAGAGAATGGTGATGTATATCACAGGCATAGGAAATATCAGAGACGTGCTTCCCTTCCCGAGAACTGTAGGTACTTGCGAATTATAAGGAGACATCATGGCTAAAATAGAAATACCCGAAGGATATAAACCGGCCCTGGGATTGAAAGAGACGCAGATAGCCATTAAGCGCGTGAAGGATTTCTTCCAGCAGCAGCTGCAGGCAGAACTTAATTTGAGACGTGTTTCCGCACCGCTCTTTGTGACTCCGGAATCAGGTCTTAATGATAACCTGAACGGAGTGGAGCGCCCTGCCAGCTTTGGCATCAAGGAGCAGGGAGACAGAGAAGTGGAGATAGTTCAGTCTCTGGCAAAATGGAAGAGAATGGCTCTGGGCAGATACGGTTTCAACCCCGGAGAAGGACTCTATACCGATATGAACGCTATCCGCAGGGACGAGGAGACCGATAACATCCATTCCATCTATGTGGATCAGTGGGATTGGGAAAAGGTGATCACGAAGGAAGAAAGAACTGAAAAGACACTGAAAGATACAGTGAAAGCAGTATATGCAGCTCTTCGTGTGACGGAAAAGTATATGAGCAACCGGTATGAATACATCAAGTGTTTTCTGCCGGAGGATATCACATTCATCACCAGTCAGGAACTTCTGGATAAGTATCCGGACCTTTCAGCAAAGGAGAGAGAGTATAAGGCAGCTAAAGAATACGGTGCTATCTTCCTTATGCAGATAGGGGACCTGCTTTCAAACGGAGAGAAGCATGACGGCAGGGCTCCGGATTACGATGACTGGAAACTGAACGGAGACATCATCGTTTATTATCCCGTGACTGATATCGCACTGGAGCTTTCTTCCATGGGGATCAGAGTAGATGAGGACAGTTTAAAGAGCCAGCTTGATAAGGCAGGATGTCCTGAAAGAGCAGGACTTCCGTTTCAGAAGGCAGTGCTGGAAAGAAAGGTGCCATACACTATCGGCGGAGGCATCGGTCAGTCCAGAATATGTATGTTCTTCCTGAGAAAAGTGCATATAGGGGAAGTGCAGGTTTCTATCTGGCCACAGGAAGAAGTGGACTATGCAATGTCTAAGGGCGTTATTATTTTGTAAAGGAAGGTAAAAAGAGTTGAGCAAGAATCTTCATGGTAAAGAGATGGACAAGCTTATGGACGGCATATTGACATTAAGGACCAGAGAAGAGGTATATAAATTCTTCGAGGACCTTTGTACCGTAAATGAGCTGGAGTCCATAAATCAGAGATTTCAGGTGGCAGGAATGCTGAGAGAAGAAAAGACATACATGGATATTGCCAAGGAAACAGGGGCATCCACCGCCACCATAAGCCGTGTGAACAGGGCACTGAACTACGGTAACGATGCCTATGACATGGTGCTTAACAGACTGGCAGAGGATAAAGAGTGAGATGTCTGTTACTGAAAATTTAAATCCTGAACAGATAAAGGGCGTCATGACCACGGAGGGTCCTGTGCTCATTCTGGCAGGAGCAGGATCGGGAAAAACAAGAGTCTTGACACACAGGGTGGCACACCTCATAGAAGATATGGGTGTGTCTCCTTATCATATTATGGCTATCACCTTTACAAACAAGGCCGCAGGAGAAATGCGTGAGAGGGTGAATAACATGGTGTCTTACGGCGCAGAAAGCGTATGGGTGGCCACCTTTCATTCATCCTGTGTGCGGATCTTAAGAAGATTTGCCGACAGGATAGGATACGACACACATTTTTCCATCTACGATGCCGACGACCAGAAGACCTTAATGAAAGCGGTCTGCAAAGATCTGAATATAGACACGAAGATCCATAAGGAAAGAACCTTTATAAACGCCATATCTTCCGCAAAAGATGAGCTTCTCGATGCCGAAGGATATCTGGCAGCCGCAGCGGGAGACTTTAATAAAGAGCGAACAGGTCAGGTATACAGGGAATATCAGGCCAGACTGCGTAAGAATAATGCTTTTGATTTTGACGACCTTATCATGAAGACGGTGGAGCTTCTTCGTCAGGATAAAGAGGTGCTGTCCTATTATCAGGAGAAGTTTGAGTATGTGATGGTGGATGAGTATCAGGATACGAACACTGCACAGTTTGAACTGGTGAGGCTGCTTTCTTCGGGTAAGAATAATCTATGCGTGGTGGGTGACGATGATCAGTCCATCTACAAATTCAGGGGCGCCAATATATATAATATCCTGAATTTTGAGAAGCATTATCCGGATGCGACGGTAATAAAGCTGGAGCAAAACTACAGATCCACAGGCAGCATACTTGACGCTGCAAACGGCGTTATAGCCAATAACCGGAACCGTAAGGAAAAGGCGCTGTGGACAGAACAGGAAGCCGGAGAAAAAATAGTCTTTGAACACTTTGACAGTGCTTATGAAGAGGCCGATTATGTGGCATCAAACATAGGCAGGCTGAAAAAGCAGAGTGTTTTTGAGTATAAGGATGATGCCATCCTTTACAGGACCAATGCACAGTCCCGTCTGATGGAGGAGAAACTCATAGCGGCGAATATACCGTATAAGATATTCGGCGGAGTGAATTTCTATTCCAGACGAGAGATAAAGGATGTGCTGGCATATCTTAAGACCGTGGATAACAGCGCTGATGATCTTTCGGTACAACGTATCATAAATGTGCCGAAGAGGGGTATAGGACAGACTACCATAAATAAAGTATCTGAATATGCCAGGATAAACGGATTAAGCTTTTTTGAGGCCGTATCCAGGGGGAAAGAAATTCCCGGAATGGGTAAGACCGGTGAAAAACTGAATGCCTTTTCTCTGTTTATAGACAGACTGAGGGTACTTTCGGAAGAAAGCACCGTGCCGGAACTCATACGTGACATCACAGAGAACACAGGATATATAGCAGAGCTCGAGGCTGAAGGCACAGATGAAGCTGAAGACCGCATCATGAATATAGACGAGCTTTTGAATAAGGCTGTCACATATCAGACAGATAGCGAAGAACCCTCACTTTCCGGATTCTTAGAGGAAGTGAGCCTGGTGGCTGACATTGACAATCTGGATGAGACCCACGACTATGTGGCCCTTATGACTCTTCACAGCGCAAAAGGTCTCGAATTCCCTAATGTGTATATGGTGGGTATGGAAGACGGACTTTTCCCAAGCTATATGTCCATCGATGATGAAGCAGAAATGGAAGAGGAAAGAAGGCTTTGCTATGTGGGGATAACCAGAGCAAAGGCACATCTTACCATGACGGCGGCCAGAACCAGGATGATACGCGGTGAAACCCAGTATAATGCCATTTCCAGATTCGTGAAGGAAATACCGGAAAATCTCATATCCGGAAGCACATATGATCCGAATTCCAGGAATCCTGCAGATTTGAAAGGAAGAGGCGAATCCGTAAAATCTCTTTCGCCTGTATTCAGAAAGCCCCTACCTGTGAAAAACTTCGGGACGAAGATAGAGAAGAAAGCACTGGACTATTCCGAGGGGGACAGGGTGCGCCATCAGAAGTTCGGTACGGGCACAGTGACGCTCATAAACGATGGCGGAAAGGACTATGAAGTGACCGTAGACTTCGATTCTGCGGGTACAAAAAAGATGTTTGCTTCGTTTGCACGTTTGGAGAAAGTGTGATAAAATTCTTTTTGTTATATGGTGAACAGGAGGCATAGAGAAGTATGAGCAAATCTATGAAGAAGACTATCGGTACTATCCTGGGAATAGTGGTGGCGCTTGCTGCTGTGGCCGGGATTGCTTATCTCATTTATCGCTATTTCAAGCCGGATTATGATGATGAGTTCATCGATGACCTGGATGATGCCTTTGACGATGATTTTGATGATGACGATCTTTTTGAGGATGAGGACTGACAGGGTCGAATTTTAAGTGATTAGGTAAGAGGCTTCGCTTTATTGCGAGGCCTTTTTTATTCTAGATATGCGAAAGGATAATACATGAAAAAGGGCGATATACTTACAGGCACAGTAGAAAGCACGGATTTCCCCAATAAGGGTACAGTATCCTATGTGGATGAGGGCTCAAAAGAAGCATATAAGTTTCAGGTATCCGGTGTCATAGAAGGTCAGAAGGTGAAATTCAGGATACACAGGAAAGGAAAAAACGGTGGGACAGGCAAAGGTACACTGATTGAAGTGGTGGAGAAGTCTCCTTTTGAAAACTGTACTGAACCCTGTGAAATGGCGGGGATATGCGGTGGATGCCAGTATCAGACCATAGAATATCATAACCAGCTTAAAATCAAAGAAAACCAGATAAAAAGGCTGCTTTCTCCCGTTATAGGTGAGGAGACATATGACAATATATATGAAGGCATAAAGGATAGCCCAATCCGTGAAGGCTACAGAAACAAGATGGAACTGTCCTTCGGGGACAGTGAAAAAGACGGCCCTCTGATGCTGGGGCTTCACAGGAGAGGCAGCTTCTATGACATAGTGGATGCTTCAGGATGCCGCATAATGAATGAAGATATGCGATGTGCCGCAAGGATCACTTTAGAGTATTTCCGGGGAAAGGGCACACCGTACCTGCATAAAAGAACGGGAGAAGGATATTTAAGGCACCTTCTCTTAAGGAGAGGGGAATTCACAGGTGAGCTTCTTATTGATCTGGTAACAGCGCCTGTTGCGTCTGTGAAAGAGGAAAACACTGCAGCCTGTACTACTATGGATAAAGAATATGAGAAGGAGCTGCTGGAAGGATGGAAAGATGCCATTATCAGCAAGCTGAACGTGAAAGGCATCATTCATACCAGATGCGGTCGTGTGGCTGATGTGATAGAGGACCAGGGGACGGATATCCTTTACGGATCTGATCATATTAAAGATGTTCTGCTGGGTCTTACGTTCAGGATCACTCCCTTTTCATTTTTTCAGACTAATTCCTCAGGCGCAGAAGTCCTTTATCAAACCGCCAGAGACTATATTTCCGGGGGCATATCCGGAAAGACGGTCTTCGACCTGTATTCGGGAACCGGTACCATAGCACAGATCATTTCCCCTGCAGCAAAAAATGTCATCGGAGTGGAGATAGTGGAAGAAGCTGTGGAGGCGGCAAAGGAAAATGCAGCCATAAACGGGATCTATAACTGCAACTTTATATCCGGAGACGTGTTAAAAGTGATCGACGAGATAGAAGAAAAGCCTGATATGATCATCCTGGATCCTCCAAGGGACGGGATACATCCCAAAGCCCTTCCTAAACTGATAGGTTATGGGGTGGATGAGATTCTGTATATTTCATGCAAGCCCACCAGCCTGGCCAGAGATCTGCCGGCATTCATGGAAGCGGGATACAGGCCAAGGAGGCTTTGCTGCGTGGACATGTTCCCGAATACTACGGGGGTGGAATCAGTTGTGAAACTGATTCGACAATGAATTGCGCCTGACGGTGCGCGTCCCGTGTTTAATTAAGTGGGATACGAAGGCTGTATCTGGGGTTGCTTGCGCCTTGATCCCCGCCGATATACGCGTTGTCGGTGTGGCCATCCATTGCATGTGTGTACTTCCAGTAAATGTCCACGTGCTTGTTGTTTCCGTTCGGATAAATGGCTACCATGACGACTCCGTCGGTATAGTCAAGACTTGCATCGTAGGCTTTTCGGCCGTCTTCAGACGTATAAACCGTTTTGCCGTCGATCTTTGTCCCCTTTCCATAGGGTTTGGTACTTGTATTTTTCGTGGGAATGAACTTGCCGTTCTCCGGATCATAAACGCCCCATGCATTTGCGTTAGCAGCGCCGGGGGAGCCCCACCATGCCAACCCTGCTTCTGTGGCGCTGGTATTGTCGGTAATCCCCGCGTAGTACAGTTCAATCGCCGCGGAGGCTGCCTGCCGCATGGTATAGATATCATGTGCCTCGCGGGCACGCTCCAATTTGTTTCTGAAAACGGGGATAGCGATAGCGACCAGCACGGCGATGATTGCCACGACAATGAGAAGTTCTCCCAGCGTAAAACCGCCCGTGCCTCTCGCACCTATCCTGTTTTTCCGTTGATCCTTCATCTGTTCATCAACCTCCATACCGCCTCCGGTCCGCCCGGACCGGTGCACACGAAAAATCAAAAAAGCTTGACAGATCCGTCAAGCCATATCCGTCAAGCAATCATATAATAAATCGCTTACATATCGATAACGGATATGCTCCCAAGTTATTGTCTTTTAAAAAAATAGCATGCTCTCCCCAAAAATGCAAGAGAAGCCAATACGGTTTTTCTGCTCAAATAGTTGATTTTACCACAAGGTAACGACGTCGAGACTTCGTGCCTCTTAAGTAGATAAAGAGTAGCGTGTTGACACTAATAATCAAAATGATTATACTCGATACTAATTATTATAGAAGAAAGCATATATCCTCATCAGACTACATTAGTTTGATGG
>JAILDZ010000021.1 GCA_024688505.1 Lachnospiraceae bacterium | reverse complement strand
TATAAGACACCTGATCCGGAATGTGACCTTGACTACGTTCCGAATAAGGGAAGGGAAGAGGCGATCAACTATGCCCTCAGTAACAGCCTCGGATTCGGCGGACACAATGCCTGCCTGATATTCAAAAAGGTATAGATCAGCGTTAGCAGAGGAGACATTCGATTATGGAAGAAAGACAACCCCGCACACTTTCAGCGACAGAAATCGCGGAGATATTACCGCACAGATACCCTTTTGCGCTGGTAGACAGAATAGAAGACTATGAGCCCGGAGTATGGGCGAAGGGCAGAAAGTGCGTCACCATGCATGAGCAGTTTTTCCAGGGACATTTCCCGGGACATCCGGTTATGCCCGGAGTGCTCATAATAGAAGCTCTGGCCCAGACCGGTGCGGTGGCGATGCTTTCGTTACCGGAATATAAGGGAAAGCTCGCACTTTTCGCAGGCATAAAATCTGCCAGGTTCAAAAAACAGGTGGAGCCGGGAGATGTACTGGAGCTGTACTGCGAGATCACGGAGCAGAAAGGGCCCATAGGTACCGGTAAGGCAGAGGCCAGAGTCGACGGAAAGCTTGCCTGCAAGGCAGAGCTTATGTTTGCGATCCAGTAGGCCTTTGGGTTAATGAGGGAGAAATGATGTTGAGTAAATCAATGAACGATCTGTACAGTGCAATGAGAGTGTATTTCTACATGCAGATCTACTCAAAATTCGAGACAAAAGAAGCTACGCTTACAGCAGTGGAATCTTTTTCCATGGAATGTATTAAATACCTTGGAGAACCCACTGTGTCTGAATTTGCACACTTGATGGGAATATCAAGCCCTAATGCCGCGTATAAGGTAAACAGCCTCGTCAAAAAAGGATATATAGAAAAGAAGCAGTCAGAAAACGATAAGAGAGAATACCACCTGCTCCCCACAGAGAAATATATGAAATACTACAGGATCAGTCAGGACTACATTAATACCGTGGTCGAAAGGTGTAAGAAAAGATTCTCCGAAAAGGAGATAGAAAATCTGGATTCCATGTTCCAGATAATAAGATCGGAGCTCATGCCGGAAATAGCCCAGCAAATTCAGGAAGTGCAGTAATACTGCACTTCATTTATTCTTATGCAAGCTTATCAGCTTTCTTCTTATTAAACTCCCTCTGATAGTTCTCAAACTCTTCTTTTTCTTCCTTGGTGGAAGGTCTGAAGTTTTCGCTTCCGCAATCGGGACATCTCTCCACAAGTCCCACCCTGTCAAACATGAAAAGACATTTCTTGCATGTGTAGATCATTTTTGGTACTCTCCTGTTATACAGAACGATTTTTTTTAGTATAACACAATAACAGTTGTTCATGTACAGGAAATAATTAAATAACTGATACTATTATTAAGTAGTCCCGAGCGAAGCAGTGTCATCCTGAGAGAAGCAGTGTCTGAGCGAAGCGAAGGATCTCGTGGGACAATACGTACAACAACTGCCACAAGAGAGGAAAAATATGGAAGAAAACATGAGAAAAAAAGAGAAACGCATAGGGATCATCATGGCAGTGATCGTGTCTGCAGCAATGGGGATCATCGCGGCTATAGTCGTGTCCGGGAATCCGGAAGCCAAAGTACCGCCGTTTCCTGTTTTCTGCGCTGTAAATGTCATAGAATCAGTAATAGCAGGACTTCTGGTAGCTTTCATCATCCCTCTCGGAAGGATAGGAAAGAGTCTTGCGGACAGGGCAGGTGCCACTCCGCCTTCTTTGAAATTTAACCTCATAAATTCCATTCCCTATGCGGTAGGTAATGCAGTTATTGTGAGCGCGGTGGTAAGCTTTATCAACGTAGCCCAGGCCCATGCGTCGATCCCGTCTGACCAGGCGCCGCCTCTTATGGCGATGTGGATCTCAAGCTGGCTTCCCCTGCTTCTTCCCAGCATTATAGCAGGCTATGTGCTCGCAGTTATCATTTCTCCGATAGTAGTGGGGATAGTAATGGGCCGCAGATAAACAGAGCTGCAGCTTAGAAAACGACCTGGTTTCTTCCCTTGGTCTTACCGAGATACAGCTTCTGATCTGCGGAATTGATCAGGTCATCAATAGAATGGTGGAAGTCATATTCTTCCAGTCCGAAAGTCATGGTCAGATGCATTTCAGTATCGTTATACTTAAATGCGGTCTGACTTATCTTTGTCCTTAAGTCATTCAGCTTCATAGCGGAAACATCTGCGTTTTCACTCGTAAAGACGAAAAGAAATTCCTCACCGCCCCATCTGGCGGCAAAACCCGATTCCTTCATAACATCACGGAAAATATCGGACAGCTGGACGAGGATCGCATCACCGGCTTCATGACCGAAGGTGTCATTGATCCGCTTAAAGAAATCGATATCTCCGATAGCGATATTCAGATAGAAATCCGTGTCATTTGATTTCCTGATATGCTTTTCTATGCGTTCGATCGCATCTCTTCTGTTCGGAAGATTTGTAAGGGTATCTGTCTTTGCAAGCTTCTCTATCTTCTTATTATACTTCATGAGCTTCTGCTCCATCTCCATGGAATCTTTTGCGAAGAGCATGGCAATGACGAAGAAAAGGCAGAAGGTAAACGTCGTGTTCACGATATTAAGGACATAGCTCTGCACTTCATTTACCGTGTAGTAGGGTACATGGGTATGAGCATATATATAGAGAACGATCCTGAAAACGCAGAGAAAGAGAGCCCAGAGGACTTTATAAGCGATGTCCTGATAGGAAGTAAGGAGCGAAAACAGGAAAAGGGTAAAGATAATATGCTGGTATGAACAGTTCCAGCCAAGAAGCGCTATAAAAGCGGCTATCCATCCGAGGGTCAGGACCTCGATATAGTGCTGTGTGAGAATGGTATAACCCTGATACGTCAGAATGAACGCACCTGCATAACCGATAATACAGCAAACGGACAGTATCCCAGCCCGGCTATAGCCGGCAATAAAAAGATCTATGGTCTGTATAACGAAGAAAATAGCAAGAAAAATAGATGTACATCTCATGATAATGGAGGACTTCTTTGTCTCGTTCTCATTGGCTACATCGCGCATGATCAAATCTTGTATTTTCTTAAACAGATCCATAAAGTAAATTTTACCAAAATATCAAATGAAATCAACCTATATTTTACGGGGTAGTGTATAATAGTTGTCATCCTAAGGCGATGGTTGTCATCCTGAGACAATGGTTGTCATCCTGAGCGCCGGCGAAGGATCTCTAAATAGAATTTCAGA
>JAILDZ010000019.1 GCA_024688505.1 Lachnospiraceae bacterium | reverse complement strand
GTGTTTTCTTTTATGTCCAAAGAAACGTCATCGATTATCTTTCTGTTTTCATAAGCAAAGCTTACGTGTTCCAGATGAATATCCCTGTTTGCAGGTAAAATATCCTCTCCGTCTATATCCATCTGCGGAATCTCGAGGATCTCATTTGCAAGGTCCACACACTTACCGATAATCCTTAAGAGCGCTGTATAGACTCCGGCCAGATCCAGTGATTCAAACAGTATAAATGCACACAGAAGCATCGTTATGGTGTATTTGATATCCATAGTTTTGTTTAAACAAAAGAAAACGGACGCACCTGCTATAGCAACACCTGTCAGCTTGCTCACAAGATTTTGAAGCCCTACAAGCGGTATTGCAGCAGTTTCTGCCTTTATATCTGCCTTCGTCTTTCTCTCAATAGCCTTTGCGAGTCTGCCACCCTCCTGCTTTGCAAGGTTATAATTTCTGATCTCGGCGATTCCTTGGATATATTCAAGCACTACCCCGACCATGTCCTTATCTGCTTCGATCTTTTCGCCCGCCACTCTCGCTACGCTTACATTTGTGAAATGATTGACCACAAAAAAGACTGCTATCCCTGCCATGGATATAAGAGCGATCCTTAAGTTAAACACGAAAAGTCCTATGCTTATCACGATCGTCGTAATACCACCCTGCAATATCATCATTACGGCTCTTGTTGCAATGTCTCCCAATTGTTCCATGCTGTTGGTCGTAACGGAAGTTATATGTCCGAGGCTGGTATCATTGAAGTATCCCATGGGAAGATAGCGCAGGTGTTCCCCTATCTCGATGCGTTTTCCTGCCGCAGTATTGTAGCCGGCCTCAGTCTGCATCATCTGTGAGAACCTGTTGACTACCATTTTACCGATGGTCGAAATAAGCATAAGTGCTACCACCGCAAGTATGCTCTTCGTATCAATCGTTCCGGAAAGCACCGCGCCGATTGCCAGAAATGCTGCAGGGATCTTCATTGCCGTGCACATAGCATCCAATACTCCCAAAGCAACCGACTTATAAAATTTGCTTCTGTTTTCTCTGCTACAGAAATCAAAGAATTTTTTCAGCATCTTAAACATGAGCGATCGCCTCCTTTCCCTCTGCATAAGAATTCAGGCCATCATCATCGTCCCTGACACAAACGTGTGCTTCCCACATATTTCTGTATATATCACTTTTAGCGAGGAGCTCTTCATGCGTTCCACTGGCTTCTACTTTTCCTGCATTAATAAGGTATATCCTGTCGGCATCAGTGATCGTGGACAGACGATGCGCTATTACTATCAGCGTCCTTCCCTGAATCAGTTTTGCCACGCTGCTTTGTACCAAAGCTTCATTCTCCGGATCTGTATAGGCCGTTGCTTCATCCATGATGACTACCGGTGCATCCTTCAGCATGGCTCTCGCAATGCATATCCTTTGCCTTTCTCCTCCGGACAGGTGACCACCCGCACCTCCTGCTATGGTGTCATAGCCGTTTTCAAGCCCCAGGATAAATTCATGGCATCCGGTTGCCTTTGCGGCATTTATCACATCTTCGTCAGATGCTCCCTTTTTACCAAGCCTGATGTTTTCCATGACGCTTAAGTCGAAGAGATAATTATCCTGTGCCACATATGCGATCTGTCCAGTATAGTAATCAAGCGGAATCTTACGAATGTCTACGCCTCCGTATGATATACTGCCATCATTCACGTCCCAGAGGGAGTCTATAAGTCTTGCGATAGTGCTTTTTCCTGAGCCGGAAGGTCCGACGATCGCTGTCACTTCTCCCTGCCTTATGTCCATGTCAATGCCATGAAGCACCTCTTTATCCTTATATGTAAATCTGACTCCGGACAATCTGATGTTCGAATCCTTTGGAGTTTCTACTGCTTTATCCGGTCTTACCATATCTTCTCTTGTGAGGATTTCCGTTACCTCTCCGAATATAGCTCCCATCTTTGCTATATCATCGCTATAAGAAAAGGCTACAACCAAAGGAGTAACAAGCCCTGCGGAAAGGATCACTCCTGTGATAAAATCTACCGGCGCAAGGCTTCCTCCCCTGACCAGAAACAGTCCCACAGGAAGAACGCCCAGAAGTGTTGCAGGGGTAAAGGAAACGCTCCCCGCCTGCCACCATATGCATCTTCTCATCCATTCTATAAAGCAGTCTGCCCCCTCTTTTGCAGCCACGACAAACTTTTCATAGGAGCTTTTTGATTTTCCAAATGCCTTTATGACTTCGATGCCGTTGATATATTCTACTGCTGTATCATTCAGTTTCTTTGTCTTTTCAAGAGTCAACTGAAAACTCCCCTGACTTTTTGCCATCATACCGCATACGAATACAAGTCCTATTGCCACCGATATCAGATTTGCCAGCCCAATACGCCAGTCGATCGTCAGCAGATATATAAACATCACGACCGGAAGCAGGATATTTGCCGTAAATTCCGGTATGACGTGAGCCATGGTGGTCTCCATAGCATCAACTCTTTCCACGATGATATTCTTATAAGTTCCGCTGTGGTCATCAAGCACGGCACCCAAAGGGATCCTCGAAAGCTTGGCCGTCAGCTGCTTTCTGATTCCTCCAAGCACATTAAAAGTAGCAACATGGGAAAGTGTTGTTGAGATTGAGTGCATAAGCACTCTTAGGATCCAGCAGAGTCCCATCAGCAAAACAAGCCTTAAATAATACGCCTGATCGTGGTTACCGCCAATGAGATTTTTTACGATATCCGCAATGATCAGATATGGCAGAAAAGAACACGCCACTCCGATTACCGCCAGTATGATACTGCCGATAAAATACCCTCCTTTTCTCCCGGCAAATTCCACAACCCAGGAGACAGTACTTCTCTTTTTCACTCCATCATCCTCCGTTCTTATATACTGTTGGTACGTGGACCTTATTTTGACATGGTCTAAAACCCGAGATATTTTCTCCAGCCTTCTACGAAAAAGACTGCAACCGTACCCGCATATTTCAACGCTTCATCATAACTGTAATCATGCTTTACCATCTCAAGCATAGCCGTATATTGTGCACTTAAAAGAAGATGCATATCTTTCTCATCCACTTCATTTACCCGAATACCATTACCTTCAAGTTCCTTCATAAACTTCAGAGTTTCCGTTTGAACCCTCGTCACGATATGGTGAAGATAATCCTCATATTTGGTTCCTTTGCTGCCAAAGAAAAGAAGCTTATGTTCATCGAACCGTTTATATATCATGTCCACAATTCTTTCTACCTGGACATCATTTTCCCACATTGCCTCAAGACCATCTTTCCTTCCGATTCCGGTCTGCCTTTTGCTTTCGCTGTCGCAAAGTCTCTCCCAATCCCTCACAGCCGGATATACCACAGCCTCGAATATCTCTTCTTTATCTTTATAATGTCTGTAAAGAGCTGTGGCTGTGATGCCAATTTCTCCCGCGATGCTGCGCATTGATGCATCATAAAAGCCTTTGCCTATAAATTCTTTTCGTGCTACTTCCAGTATTCTTTCCTTCATTCGATCACTCATGAAAAAGTTAACAGTGTAAACAAGTTAGCCTACGCTAACCATTATAGTTAGCTATTGCTAACTTGTCAACACTTTTCTATTTCCAAAAGCATTAAGCTTCTATGCAAAAACGGGTAAGCTCGCCG
>JAILDZ010000192.1 GCA_024688505.1 Lachnospiraceae bacterium | reverse complement strand
TGGAACACACCATCGCCAATCTGGATAATACTCAGGAAAACACCCAGTTTTCCGAAAGCAGATTAAGGGACACCGATATGTCAAGGGAGATGGTGAAATACAGAACGGCAGATATCCTGCAAAGGAGCGGTCAGGCAATGCTGGCCCAGGCAAACAGTATTCCGCAGGGAGTGCTGCAATTATTAAGATAATATAAATAAATAGATATCTATTATGGAAGAACCGGCATATCCCCGATGCCGGGAAATACTATAAAATCCTCAAATAAAAACAGAGCCGGCAGGCCACCGGCTCTGTTTATTTTTCTGCTTATAACCTATTTCGGAATAGTGACTGCTATTATCTTTCCCTTGGTCTGTGAGGCCATTTGAGTGATCTCATCATGAGTGAAATCTTCTTTTGTGAGCACTACCGATGCTGCCACGATGCGTTCCCCTTCACGCTCCACATTTGTTATTCCGATATATTGTCCCGCATACTCTTTGCATATATCTTCCCAAACCATGATATTCACTCCTTTCGAATTCTCTTAAAATCGATTATATTAGAGTATAGCATATTTGCGACAGAAAAGAATGAAAACAACGGAGGAAAGAATAATGAATCCAATGATCTTTATGCAGATAAAAGAACGAATGGATATTTTTAACTCGGAGCATCCGAAACTGGCCAGGTTCTTATCTGTGGTAAAGAGTAATGCGCTTAAAGAGGGCACGGTGATAGAGATGAAAGTCACAGCACCGGACGGAGAGGAATATGTGTCTAATATCCGCCTCACGGCAAATGACATAGAGACAATTAACATGATGTCTTCCATGGGACATAACTAAAAAGAAGCAGACCGGATGTTGGGTCTGCTTCTTTATCGTCAGTTACCGAACTTATCGATCAGATATCCTCGAAAAACATATCGGCACTGTATTCATCGTAGTTCTCATATACCCAGTCTTTGAATTCAGCCTGAGTCACTTTGTCACCGATGACCTCGATATCGATATCCTCATCTTCAAGTCTCTGGTACAGAGTGTTTAAAAGCTCATCCAGGCTGGCCTGAGATGTGACTGAAGTGGTGACATCCAGTTCCAGAAGGATGTCGGTCACTTCTTTTGGAATGTAGGTCTCTTCACGGACTATACGGAACAGTTCCTGATTTGTCATGTTCTTTTCCCCCTTTAGATGATATTAATATGACAAGACTGCATCACAGATAAGGCTTCCACATGCTTTTTCGGAGTGCTGCCGGCACAGCATGCCGAATCCAGTGTGATCTCCACTTCCGGCATGTATGTCTTTAAGAGTATGGCGTTTGCAATAACACATATGTCGGTGCACACACCGCAGATCTCTATCTCGATCTTTTCGTCCTGACTTAAAAGCTTCAGCATTTCAGCCAGAGAGGTGGAGCCAAAGGTGGGTTTATCTATGATCTCCGCACCGGACAGCACCTGCTTGATCTCAGGAGCCAGCTGCCAGCCGTCAGTACCGTAAATACAGTGCTTCACAGGCAGATGTTTTCCTTCGGTGGTGTCCAAATAGTTATGCTCATGTGTATCTCTGGTGACAAACACATCCTCCGGAGGATACTCCTTTATTTTTTTTACCACTTCCGGCAGGATGGCATATGCTTCTTTAGTGCCAAGCACGCCGTCAATGAAGTCATTTTGCATATCAATGACCACAAGAATCTTTCTCATTTTTATCCCCTTTCGTTCCATATCGCAGAACACGTTAACGAAATTATACATCATAATATGATTGAAGACAAAAAAAAATAATCCTATAATGAATGGCATAAAAATAAGGGGAGAAACGAAATGGCAAAACTATATTTCAGATACGGAGCCATGGGCTCGTCAAAGACAGCAAATGCCCTGATGGTCCGCTATAACTATTATGAAAGAGGGAAAAAGTCCCTTCTTTTAAAGCCGGCTCTGGAAAACAGGGACGGAGAATCCACCATAAAATCCAGGATCGGTCTGGAGGCAGAATGCCTCTTTGTGGAGGATTTCCTAAGGGACTATGAAAGGGATGAAAATGTGGTGAAGGAATATGATGCCATCATAGTGGATGAGGCCCAGTTCCTTTCTGCAGAGCAGGTGGACAGGCTCTCCGATATAGTGGACTTTCATAATATACCGGTGATATGTTACGGACTCAGAACGGATTTCCAGTGTAACTTTTTCCCGGGGTCCGAGAGGCTCCTGGAGGTGGCGGATAAGATAGAAGAAGTGAAGACCGTATGCTGGTGCGGCCGTAAGGCCACCTGCAACGCCAGGATCTTTAACGGAAAGATAGTCCGTGACGGTGAGCAGGTGTTCATGGGCGGAAACGAAAGCTATATCGCTCTCTGCCGTAAGCATTTCAAAGAGGGAAAGATCTCCTGAGGCATTCCTTTATGCCACTTTGGAAGGAATGCCTTTGTCTGCCGGGTAAGGAACCATGGCAGAAAGTACCACGCTGGATGCAGTCTCTATATTTGCTGCACTGTCATCAAAGAATATGTGAGCTCCAAAGGCCTGTAAGATCGCGGTTTTACTGAGGCCGCCCAGGAAGAATGATTCATCGATCCGCACTCCCCATTTTCGGAGGGTGCGGATCACTCTTTCATGGGCAGGCGCACATCTGGCAGTGACCAGAGCCGTGCGGATGGGGCATTCTCCGAAGGGATATTCCTGCTGAAGAAGGGATATGGTTTTCAGAAAGTGCGCAAACGGTCCCTCCGGAAGAGGCATGAGAGCCTTTTCATGCTCGTTTTGGTTAAAGGCTTCCACACCCAGAGCCTTAAATAACTGCTCCGATTCATCTGAAAAGATCACAGCATCCCCGTCGAAAGCTATGCGTATCTCCGATATGGGAGAGGATGAGTGGAAACGGTCCGTCATGATGAGACCGGCAGCCATCCCCTGAGACACTGCACCTGCCACATCATCCCTGTTCGCGGATAGATAGAGATCCGTATTAAAGGCTGAGAGATACGGCACAATGGAGCGGCCGGTGGTGAAGGTGGCCTTTGTTATGTTAAGCCCGTAGGCCTCTATGGAATGGAAGATGCGAAGGCTCACTTCCGCGCTGTTTTTTGACATAAGGATGATCTCCACTTTCGGGGACATGCGAAGCAGAGCTTCCACCAGCTGGAAGGCCGGACCCTTGGGCAGCACTTCTTTTTCATGCTCCTTCTGATATCCGATATAGTATTCAGCTCCCATTTCTTCAAATATCCTGTTTTCCTTCTCCAGATCGAAAAGAGCTCTGGTGGAGACTGCTATCCGAAGCATCGGTTCCTGTATATTCATCATAAGGCATCTACCTCCTTTTCTGATCCCATTTTATAAAACCAATTGTCCCATTACTCGGACAGAACATATGTTTTAATCATAATATCACAAAACGTCTGTTCGAGCAAGCCGGGTTTGGGACAAATACGCCAGGAACGAAATGTTTATAAATAAAAACGACGATTTTAAGGGCTGGGAGGACTGGAAAGAGAAAAACTACAGCGGCATGGAATGTGTATTTTCATTTGAACGGAAAGGAAACACTGCGGCGATCACCGGAGATCAGGTTGCGCTGACGAATATAAGGATAATGTGAAAGAATACAGGACAAAACAGTATCTGTTTTGTCCTTTCTTATTGCGAAGGAGGAAGCTGTCCATTTGGATTATCCTGAGGAGCCTGAGGAGCCTGAGGAACTTGAGGAGCCTGAGGAGCCTGAGGAGCGGGAGTATTTTCCCAGGGAGACGGAATGTTCTCCATGCTGCCAGGAGCCTCCTCGGTTATACCGGCGGCAGGTGCATTTTCGGGTATATTTCCGGGTACATTTCCGGGTACATTTCCGGGCGCATTTTCAGGAAGGCTTTCCATATTGTCCTGAGGCAGGGCATCGGGAATACCGGCCGGCTCCTGTATATCGGGAGTATGGGCTTCATCAGTATTTATTTCCGGAGCCGGAGCCTCGGTTCCGTTATTTTCAGGAAGAATCGTATCTTCGTTCTCGGGAATGGGACCGGAGGGAAGGGCTTCATTTCTCATATGCTCATCCATCCGCACCTGTACCAGGCTTCTTATTCTTTCATCATGTCCCGGCAGGATGCTGTTTACAGTAACTGTTTGATCCTCTGATACCGAAGGAGAGGATATATTTTCTCCAAGCTCATTAAAGGTGATATCTATGGCATCATCTATCTTTTTTCCGCGAACCTTTTTCTCCACATCAACGTAGGATGCTTTCACAGTTTCTTCCTCCGTCTCATTATCTGCAGAAAAGCCCACCACCCGGTCAAATACATTCACCTTATATTCGATGGCCGGAGAGGTGCCAAGGGAAACGGTGGATACGGGAGCGGCGTATGCAGTGACTCCTCCCGCAGACAGAAGGACCGCAAGGGAGACAGCAGCGGCTATGGCCTTTCTGCTTCCTTTAAATCGGGAAGGAGAGGAGACCGTCTGAAGGTTCATTTCCGGTAGCTCTATGATCTGACCGGATTCATAGCCCTTATCATCTATATAACGCATTTCGCCGCCCTTAGCCAGTACAGCGGCTTTTCCGTTTTTGGTTTCAAGTATGACTGCTTTCATATCTGTATCAAACCCCATCAGAAGGCAGGTAGTCCTTTAGCTCCGGATAATCTCCGGCTTTTATCAGAACAGATGCTATCAGGAATTTCCTGTGCTTATCCACAAGCTTTCTTGATACCCTGATCCGCTTTGTAAGACTGGAAAAAGGAAAGTTCTTTGTTTTCTTTAATTCATCCGTCAGAGGCGGGGGAGTGAAGAAGGAGCGTAGTATTTCTCCGCAGGTCTTTTTTGTCTTTGCGGCCTTCGGAGAATGCTCCGGCAGGTCAAAAAGCTCTATACCGTATTCCAGGAGCTCCTCCCGTAAAAGCTGTATTTCCTCCTTTAGTCCGGTGTCCACCACAACGGCGGTGACATCCCGCACCTCTATCTTTAGCCCCAGATCCGAAGAGTCCTCCTCCGGCTCACCGTCAAAGATATCGTTTGACACTAGAAGCTCATTTGATCTGCGGGCTTCCGACCGGTAATGGTCCTTAAGGCGGCTGCCTATTACAAGAGCCGCATAGTTCCAGAAATCATTTTTCTCAGGCTCATAGGTGTCGATGGCTTCGCTTACCGCCATGAGCGCAACAGACCATTCGTCATCATTTATGCTTACAGTTCGCTTTAATATTCGGGCCGTAAGATGTAATATGTGACGCGCTTCTATTGTTAAGAAATCATTTTTGGCAGAAAGAGAGGACTTTGCTCTTAATGCCTTTTCATTATCAGCTTCTTTGTTCTCGGTCAGGTCGCTCATACCTTAATTATAACATTTATCGGTTAAGCAGGGAAATACGTGGCAATTCCCTGTTAAATAAAGAATATGCGGGAGCGTTTTGGACTCCCGCATATTAAGAGAGGATAACACTGCCATGCAGTATCTCCTTTACGAAGGACCCTATTTTTTAAAGAGTTTACTGAAAAATCCTTCTATGGCACTGCCCATTTTGCTTATAAAGCTGGTTTTTGCAGTGGTGCCTGTAGTGCTGTTATCGGATGCGGAGTCGTTTTCACTGTTTGGAACGAAGGTGGGAATTTCATTTGAATTCCTGTTTTCCTGATTTTCAAAGGCAGTAGCCTCATCTTTTTCCGGCATGGATATTCCTGCATCGCTCATGGCAGCGTCCAGGTCTGCCTTTGCACTGTCCACAGCCGCTTTAAGAGTCTCAAGCTCCTCCTCTGTGGCTTCACCGGAGTCAAGAGCATCTCTTTCCGCATCAAGTGCCGCAGTAAATACGCCTATAAGTGTTTCCAGATTGGACTTCGTATCTTCATCCTCTACAGAGGAAACCGTTTCCATAAGCTTATCATACAGATCGGTGCCGTCATTTTCCTCCATGCCCGGTCTCATGCCCATATTTCCCTCTGCCATATCTGCGGGAGGCTCCGGCATCTCGCCTTCCTCCACTCCTTCGGGAAGCTCGGGAAGCTCACCTTCTTCCACACCTTCAGGAAGCTCGGGAAGCTCACCTTCCGCCACTCCTTCAGGAAGCTCGGGAAGCTCACCTTCCTCTACACCTTCAGGAAGCTCGGGAGGCTGCTGATCTCCCTGCTGCATCATCTGTCCGGGACCTCCGGGACCTCCGGGGCCGCCCTGGGGCATCTGTCCCATATTTGCCGGAGCTGCGAAGACTGTAAGAGAGCTTCCTGCCAGTGTGCATGCTGCTGTAGCGATGGCTAAAAATCTTTTGTTCATCATAATAATTATCTCCTTTCAAAACCATGTGGTAGCGAACGTTTTTTTCTCGTTCACTAGGTAATACGAAAGGAGGAAATAAAAAATGGGGGTAAGAAATAAAAATTTTTGCAGAAAGCTATAGCATGTGCGAATAAGCGGTGAATTTACCGCAAGAGGACATATAGGAGGGGAGTCGAACCCCTGTCCAAAAAACCCATTCCCTGTTCTTCTACGAGCGTAGTCTGTTATTTAAGATTCCCCCCACCGTCCGGAAGCAGACATCCTGACGGCCTCGGTAGCTTCATGATACGCCTGCAGCGGCAAAGCTTATGCTGCATCGTTTCCTGCATGTTTGAAGCCCTGGTTCCGATGTGCAGGTGCACCGGAGAGGACTACTGCGCTTAGGCAGCGAGTGCTAATTCTCTATTATCAGCGTTTAATTTAATTTGGCATTTAACGCATCCCATGAGGCTCGCTTCACCAGCATTGTTTTTTATGCCTTATAGTGCTATTCTATTAGGGATTTCTGTAAGTTTTGAACGGATAAAACGGATCATACAGGGGAGGTTTTTATGGGTTTTAAAGAAGAATATGCAAAGAAACTGGTATCTGCCGACGAAGCGGTGAAGATCATCAAGTCCGGAGACTGGGTGGACTACGG
>JAILDZ010000100.1 GCA_024688505.1 Lachnospiraceae bacterium | reverse complement strand
TCAGACCTCAGAGCGATTTCTCCGCCAGTTATTCCATATTAATAGAAGGAAAACCACATCCCTTATACATCGGGGTGAACGGCGGCGAGATCAAATGCGAGTATGCGGATACCGCAGCGGATATCTCCGCCAGGATCTCCGGGGACATCATGGACGATATGGTAAACGGCCGGATGACATTCACCAGAGCTTTCGGTACCGGAGCCATGACAGCCAGAGGAAACCTAAAGACATTAAGGATGCTTGATACTATTTTTATGTTCACATGAAAAACTGCTTTTGATAGGCAGCTCTTTATATAGAAGAAAAGGAGAAGACCATGAAAGACGATTGCATTTTCTGTAAGCTGGCAAACGGGGTGATCCCCACAAACTCCATATATGAGGATGACGACTTTAAGGTGATCATGGATGCAAATCCCGTGAGCAAGGGTCACGCATTGATACTGCCGAAGGAGCATTATGCGGATATCTACGATGTGGATGAAGCCGTGGCGGAGAAGATGTATCCTCTGGCTAAGAAGCTTGCAAAGAAGATGAAGGAAGTCCTGAATTGTGACGGGGTGAATGTGCTCCAGAATACGGGAGAGGCAGCAGGACAGTCAGTGTTCCATATCCATATGCATGTGATCCCCAGATATAAAGACGCTAAAAATAACGAAAAGCTCCTGGGCTTTGTGGCCGCAGGGCTTTCCGAAGATGAGATAAAAGAAATCGCAGAAGCTCTTCGTTAAGACAACGCAGTTTCTTCTATTATAGAGAGGATGGATGAAATAGAATCCGTCCCGGCACTGGATTCCATGGCATGTCGATACTCATCGGCATGCTTTTTTACGTGGGAAATAGCAGCAATAAGCGAATCCGCTGTGACGGATTCTTCCTCCATCACGTAAGAAAAGCCCTGCTTTTCAAAGGAGCCTGCGTTTAGAATCTGGTCTCCCCTGCTGGCATTTAAAGACAGAGGGATGAGGATATTCGGGATACGAAGAGCCAGAAGTTCGCAAATGGCATTGGCTCCCGCCCTGGATATGATGATATCTGATGCTGCGAAGAAGTCGGGAAGTTCAGTGGTCACGTATTCATACTGGATATACCCCTCATGGTCGTTTAAGGAATCGTCACGTTTGCCCTGGCCGCAGAGATGGATGATGTAGAAATCCTTTAGCAGGGTGTCAAGGGCTGAGCGCACGGCACTGTTTATGAAAGCGGACCCCTGTGAGCCGCCCATGATTAGGATGATGGGCTTATCCGGACCGAATCCCGTGAGCGTATAAGCATTTTCCTTATTGCCCTGAAGCAGCTCCTGTCTTATGGGAGTGCCGGTGACTATGGCTCTGCCCTCGGGGAATGTGGCTGCGGTCTCAGGGAAATTACAGCACACCTTCGATGCGCCGCGAAGCGCGATCTTATTTGCCAGCCCCGGAGTCATGTCGGATTCGTGCAAAATGGCGGGGATATGCAGGCTCTTTGCAGCCAGCATTACAGGCACGGACACGAACCCGCCCTTGCTGAACACCACATTCGGGCGGATCTTCTTTAGAAGAGAGCGGGCTTCGAAATATCCCGCCACCACGCGGAAGGGGTCGGAGAAATTCTTCCAGTCGAAATACCGGCGCAGTTTGCCGGAAGAAATGCCGTAGTATGCAGTGCCGGTGTTTTCTATAAGTTCCTTTTCCATACCGTTTTTCGAGCCTATATAGGATACTTCATATCCGGCTTCGGAAAGTGCGGGGAGAAGAGCGATATTCGGGGTGA
Organism: Lachnospiraceae bacterium; assembly: GCA_024688505.1. Classification (GTDB taxonomy): domain Bacteria; phylum Bacillota; class Clostridia; order Lachnospirales; family Lachnospiraceae; genus FD2005. The sequence goes on along the minus strand of JAILDZ010000100.1, from coordinate 5,856 downwards.
CGTGACCGGCGGTGCCGCCACCGGTAAGAACTATTTTCTTCATATTTAAATGCCTCCAAAACTATATAGTATATTATAGAAAAATCGGCAAACTTGACAAGTTTAAAACATAATGCTAGAATCCTTTCGTAACAATTTTGTAACAAATAGCAAAGATTGTGAAATAATTTGCAATAAAGACGTAAAATCAGGAGATTTATGAAGAAGCAAATCATTCAGAGTGCAGCAATAATAGCGGTGGCATTTGCACTGTTTATGAACGCCATTCCCGTAAGCGGAGATGCGGTGGTCGTAGCAGGTAGCAGCGTGGCAGACGCCGGAGCGGCAGCAGGCCATGTGGCAGGTGTATCCCGCATATTTAACACTATAGTCCCCGGCAAAGCTACAGTCATCACAGCGGATGCGGAGCTTACGGGACACACAGCAGGAGCCAGCCGTACAGTAAATCTTATCAATACAGAGACTGTTTCCCTAATGGAAAACGAAGTGGGACTGGTGGCTGAAGGTGAAGAAGGTGCTGAAAACGCAGCAGCTCCCGAAGCTGTGGCAGAGGGTACAGACCCTGTGGCAGAGGGTACAGACCCCGCGGCAGAGGGTACAGACCCCGCGGCAGAGGGCACAGATACAGCGGAAACAGTGGCTTCAGTGGGAGAGATAAAGGATGTGGTGAATGCCGCAGACGAAACAGCGACCGAAGAAGCGCCTGCAGAAGCAGTTGATCCGGAATGGAAGAATAAGCTGATGGTGGATGTGGAGGATTATCTCTATGTCCGTGAGCAGCCCTCCACCGATGCAGAAGTGGTAGGAAAGCTCAGAAAAGGTGACGTGGCAGATGTCCTGGAAGTGGTGGACGGATGGTATAAGATCACATCCGGAAACGTGGAAGGATATGTGTTCGGTGACTACAGCGTGATAAATAATGATGCGGCAGAGCTGGCATCTCAGGTATGCACCACATTTGCAGTGGCAAGAGAAGGCGGACTTCGCGTAAGATCACTTGCCAGCACAGACGGAGATATAGTGACCACCATGGGCCAGGGAGATAAGGCTACAGTGGATACAGACGCAGAGGCAGAGGTAGGCTGGGTGGCAGTGAGCTTCAGAGGCTTAAGCGGATATGTGAATGAAGACTATGTGGACCTCACCACAGATTACGGCGAGGGAATCACAGTGGAAGAAGAGCAGGCAGCCATCGAGGCTGAGAGAAAGGCTGAAGAGGAGAGACGTTCTCAGCAGGTATCGGCCAGCACAGTGGCTCCGGTACAGAACGCAGCCACAGCGGCATCATTTGATGAAGTGACACTTCTGGCAGCTCTTATCCAGGCAGAATCCGGAAACCAGCCCATCGAAGGACAGATCAGCGTGGGTGCAGTGGTTATGAACAGAATGAGAAGCGGCGGATATCCGAACACCATGTATGAAGTCATCTATCAGAGAGGACAGTTCGGACCGGCAGGAAGAGGAACTGTGGCAGCCATCGCAGCAAACGGACCGAAAGCTATCTGTATTCAGGCGGCACAGAGCGCACTGGCAGGAATGGATTATACCGGCGGTGCCACACATTTCCTGAATGTGAATTCCGGACATGCCGGTGTGGTGATCGGAGCTCACGTATTCTGGTAAGAAGCATAGAAAGATATAAAGCAAAAGCAATGCTGACAAGGCGTCGGCATTGCTTTTTTTATGCCCATGTAGTAACATGATTCATAAGTTTTTTGAGAAAAAAGGAGGAGCGATTATGGCCGGAGTAGTGATACTTATTATATTTCTGATAGCCCTTTTGCTGATCATTTCCTGTGTACGGATAGTACCCCAGGCGCATGCATTCGTTATAGAGAGACTGGGAACATATCTGGAGACATGGGATGTGGGTCTTCACTTCAAGGTGCCCTTCATAGACAGAGTGGCCAGAAATGTGAACCTGAAGGAGCAGGTGGCAGATTTCCCGCCACAGCCCGTGATCACAAAGGATAACGTGACGATGCAGATAGATACCGTGGTATTCTATCAGATCACAGATCCCAGACTGTATTGCTACGGCGTGGAGAAACCGATCCTGGCCATAGAGAACCTGGCAGCCACTACACTTCGAAATGTGATCGGTGACCTGGAACTGGACGAGACACTGACCTCCAGAGAGACCATAAACACAAAGATGCGCGCCTCACTTGATCTGGCCACAGACCCCTGGGGTATCAAGGTGAACCGTGTGGAGCTTAAGAACATCATTCCTCCCACAGCCATTAGAGATGCCATGGAGAAGCAGATGAAGGCAGAGCGTGAAAGACGTGAAGCCATCCTTATCGCAGAAGGTGAGAAGAGATCCACCATTCTTATCGCAGAAGGAAAGAAGGAATCCGCTATCCTGGATGCAGAGGCAGAGAAGCAGGCAGCCATCCTTCGCGCAGAAGCAAAGAAGGAAGCCACCATTCGTGAAGCAGAAGGACAGGCTGAGGCCATCCTTCGTATCCAGCAGGCTAATGCAGACGGACTGAAGATGCTGAAGGAAGCTGCGCCGGATGAGGGCGTGCTGACATTGAAGAGCCTGGAAGCATTTGCAAAGGCAGCGGACGGACAGGCCACGAAGATCATCATCCCTTCGGAGATTCAGGGAGTGGCAGGGCTGGTAAGCTCTATCACCGAAGTGGCAAAGAAGGAATCATAATATAAAAAAGCATGACTATAGGAACCGCATCGCAGGCCGGTGCGGTTTCTTCGATTTAGAAGGAACCAAAGGAGAAAGGGCATGAGCTTAAAAGGACGCAATTTTTTGAAGATGATGGATTTCACGGCGGAGGAGATCCAGGAGCTTATAGATCTGTCGGCAGAGCTTAAGGACAAAAAGAAAAAGGGCATTCCCCACGACAGCCTGCGCGGAAAGAATGTGGCACTGATATTCGAAAAGACCAGCACCAGAACACGCTGTTCCTTTGAAGTGGCGGCTGCGGATCTCGGAATGCACAGCACCTATCTGGACCCCGAAGGCTCTCAGATAGGAAAGAAGGAAAGCATACCGGATACAGCCAGGGTCCTGGGCCGGATGTATGACGGCATAGAATACAGAGGATATGGGCAGGAAATAGTGGAAGACCTGGCAAAGTATGCCGGGGTGCCTGTATGGAACGGCCTCACAAATGAATCACATCCCACCCAGATGATCGCCGACATGCTGACCGTGAAAGAGCATCTCGGAAAGCTGAAGGGCGTGAAATTCGTATATATGGGAGATGCCAGATATAACATGGGAAACTCTCTTATGGTGACATGTGCGAAGCTTGGAATGGATTTCGTGGCATGCACAGACCCGAAGTATTATCCGGAAGATAAACTGGTTAATTACGCAAAGGAAGAGGCGAAAAAGAGCGGCGGATCCGTGACGCTGACAGATGACGTAGCAGAAGGATGCAAGGATGCGGACGTGATCTATACGGATGTGTGGGTATCCATGGGCGAGCCGGATGAGATCTGGGAAGAGCGGATAAAAGATCTGACACCCTACCGTGTGGACGATAAGGCTCTTTCCTATGCAAAGGATACAGTGATCTTCATGCACTGCCTGCCGGCATTCCATGATCTGAAGACAAAGATCGGCGCAGAGATCCATGAAAAATACGGCCTTAATGAAATGGAAGTGACAGACAGCGTATTCGAGGGACCGCACTCAGTGGTGTTCGATGAAGCAGAAAACAGGATGCACTCCATCAAGGCCATCATGTATGCCACACTGTCGTGAGTATCAGATATGAGTATCTGGAATCCATAGATTCCACTAATAATGAGATAAAAAGAAGAGCATCGGACTATCTTAAGCCCTGGACCGTGATATCGGCAGGCACACAGACTGCAGGAAGAGGAAGGACCGGACACAGCTGGGAGAGCCCAAAGGGCGACAGCATATCCACAAGCCTCTTCTTAAGACCGCTCCTGCCACCCGAAGCCATAAGCCGGCTTACCATAATCGCAGGCATGGCTGTGGCATCGGCCATAGAGAAGCTTTATCCGCTGAAGGCAGAGATCAAGTGGCCGAACGATGTGCTGGTAAATAAAAAGAAGATCTGCGGCATCCTGTCAGAACTATTCTTCACCGGAGACGGAGAGAAGAATGTGGTGGTGGGCATCGGAGTGAATGTACACCAGCAGGATTTTCCGGAAGAAATAAAGCATATGGCTACGTCCATAGACCTGGAACTTAAGGAAAAAGGCAGAGGCAGCAGGAAAGAACTCACTGAAGGCCTGTGGGAAGAGTTTGAAAGACTGTACAAGGCCTTTGAAAAAACCGGGGACCTTTCGATGCTTAAACCTAAGTATAATGACAGGCTTGTGAGCCGGGGCGAAAGAGTCAGGGTCATGGATCCGGTGAATCCTTACGAGGGAATCTGCATCGGGATAGATGACACCGGAGCCCTCATAGTGGAGTGTGACGGCGGAGACATTAGGAAAGCGGATGCCGGAGAAGTGTCGGTGCGCGGAATATACGGATATGTGTAGAGAGGAGATTAGATGTCCAGATATCAGGAAGATGTCACCCTGTGCGGTGCCAGCAAATATACCAGGAAGTATTATCTGAACGAAGACTTCGAAGGGCTTCCGGAGGATATAAAGAAAGAGCTGAACATTCTCTGCGTGCTTTTTACGGAGGATGTGGGAGGCACCATCCGTCTGGTATTTGAAGAGGACGGAGAGCTTCGGATAGAAACGGATGCCGACGAGAACGATATCCTATATGACGAGATAGGCAGTGCGCTTAAAGTGAAGCAGATGCAAAAAGACAAGAGGGAACTGTTTCAGGCACTCAGAATGTACTATAAAGTGTTCTTTCTGGGGGAAGAACCGGAAGATATGGAGGAGGAAGAATAGATGCTACTGGCGGTCGATGTAGGAAACACAAATGTGACACTGGGCGTATTCGACGGAAAGGAACTGGTGGGGACATTCAGGATGACCAGCAAGGTCGCAAGGACATCCGATGAATACGGTATAAACTTAAGAGAGATGCTCTACGTGAACGGCGTGGAACCGCAGAATATCCATGATGTCATCATAGCATCCGTGGTGCCGAAGGAAATGCATTCTCTCACAAACGGAGTGCGGAAATATCTGCACTGCGAGCCATTTGTGATAGGCGCCGGGACGAAGACCGGCATAAAGATAGTGACGGGAAATCCCCAGGAGATAGGCGCGGACCGAATAGTGGATGCTGTGGGAGCCTATGAGACATATGGAGGACCTGTGCTGGTGCTGGATTTCGGCACGGCCACCACATATGACCTGGTGGGACCGAACGGAGCATTCGAGGCAGGTGTCACGGCACCGGGCATACGGATCTCTGCCAAAGCATTATGGGAAGATGCAGCGAAGCTTCCGGAGATAGCTATAGAAAAACCGGATAAAGTGCTGGCAAAGAACACCATTACATCCATGCAGGTGGGGCTTGTATACGGACAGATAGGAGCCACGGAATATCTGGTGAAGCATATGATAGAAGAGTCCGGATATGAGAACGTGAAGGTGGTGGCCACCGGAGGACTGGGACGCCTCATAGCGGAATCCACAGACAGCATAGACGTGTATGATCCGAACCTCACGCTGGAAGGCATCCGCCTGATCTATGAAAAGCAGGACCATGGAAAAAAATAAGCTGATACACCCGGTGAAGATCGGGGATGTGCAGATAGAGAATAATCTGATGCTGGCACCCATGGCAGGGGTATCGGATCTGCCATTTCGGATACTGTGTCATGAATTCGGGGCGGGTCTGGTGTCCATGGAGATGGTGAGCGCCAAGGCCATATTATATAAGAATAAAAACACGGCATCCCTCATGGAAAGCTGCCCGGAAGAACGACCGGTATCGCT
>JAILDZ010000153.1 GCA_024688505.1 Lachnospiraceae bacterium | reverse complement strand
GGTGTATGATCCTTCTTTTCACCGTATATGTATTCTTCCAGTGCTGTAAGAAGGTCATCATCCGATGGCTTTCTGGACTCTTTAACGGCGTTTCTGAGGGCCAGGTCTATGACGTTTTGAAGAATAGCCAGGCTCTGTCCCGTAGTCCTCTCTGCAATGCTTTTTGCCGCATTTTCCGATATCTGATCCATGCCTTTCTTTTCTGCCATGAGCATGATATATTCCTTCCTCTCGCTTTCCTTCGGAAGGTCCACATAGATCTTATTGTCAAATCTTCGGATCAATGCTTCGTCCAATGATGAGATCCCGTCATTTTCCGCTCCCACACCGAAATTTGTGGCAGCCAGGACAAATACGGGCTTCGAGCTGTCTGTGGAAGAAAATCCGTCCATTTCTGTGAGCAATGCATTTAACATGCTTTCTGTGGTGGAACTCAATTCTCCTCCCGTACGCTTCTTTCCTATGGCATCTATCTCGTCTATAAAAATGATGGCGGGTGCATATCGTTTGGCTTTGGCAAAGATACGTCTGATATTCGATTCACTCTCACCCACATATTTATTCTTAAATTCCGATGCACTGGTGGAAAGGAAAGTCACATCCGATTCCCCTGCCATGGCCTTTGCCAGCATGGTCTTTCCCGTTCCGGGAGGTCCGTATAAAAGGACTCCCTTCGGTGCCTTCCCCCCGTTCATGAGAAACTGCTTCGGATTCTTCAGATAGTTTACGAAATAGCAAAGCTCTTCCTTTGCCTTCTTGGCACCGATCACATCCGTAAACTTAATATTCGGTCTTTCAGCATCTGAAAGTATTGAGCCGCGGCTGTCCATATCTATAGCCATACGCTTTTTAAGGTCATAGAATATGATCCTGGCCTCGCCGTTTTTATCCGTTATCTCCTGCCTGGTGTTATAGTCGATAACCCATCCTCTTTGGGAGAAAGTGCGGCTTTCCCTCTCCATGTACAGTTCTTCCATGGTATGAGTGAACTGTCTTTTAAAGCTTTCTTCCTGACCGGTCCTGACAGGCACCGTTCCGAAGGCACCTTCCTGCAGGAAGGTGCGTCGGTCCACATCCGAAAAATCACGGTCCATCTCCAGCAGAAAAATGGGCAGATCCGTCCGGGCTTCCATAAGATCATGAAAAAGCTTCACGCCCTCTGTGTTATAGTCGGAGATGCTTAATATAGTCTCATCTTCCTTACCCGTTCCGAAGAAAGGATCGATATACACTGCAGAGATATCCCGCTTCATCGCATCCTTTGCTTCTTCCAGAGTGGAGACTCTGCTTATCATGTACTTTTCATTATCGATGGATCTAAACAGTGCATAATTATCCGAAAAGACCATGACCTCAGACTTATCATTGTTTTTAAAAAGCCTCTTAAGCTCGCTGTCCATTCCGTCCCATTCGATACCGATACGGATATCGGTCACATCCCTCTCAGGCTTTCTGTTTTCCAGCTGCCGCATGAGCTCAAATATTTCATTTTTCAGGAACTGACGGCTCTGTCTGGTGGCCACTCTGGCATCTATTCCACCGCCCATGTTATAAAGGAAAAGCAATGGAAGCTCCGGGGCGTAGGAAATATGCACGCCGTACTCCGCCTCCATTCCGGTCACTATACGGTCAAAGTTATCTCTCACCATGCCCGCCAGATGCTGCACGGAGAGATGATTGAACATCACCGTATTTCCGGAAGCTATCCTGGAGCATATCTCAGGAGGAAGAGCCGGCTCTCCGTTAGGATTCTTTTCTCTTTGTATGGCATCAATAAGCACCTTCTCGGGAAGTGTGGTGAGATTAACGCTCTTATCCTCATAAAGGTCTTTACCCACATTGGATGTGAAGATGACAGTGGTGTCCTTAAAGTCAGTATCTTCATCTCTGTAGATATTATGGAGCTTACCGGCACCCAGTATCTGCAGAAACTGTCTGATCACATTTATATGTGCTTTTTCTATCTCGTCAAAAATGAGAAGACACTCGGGATTTTCACGCACAAACTGAACCAGGGTTCCCTCTTTTGCATTACTGTATATCCGTGATATGCCTATCAGATCTTCGTGGGACTGATGAGTGGCATACTCGCTCATATTATAGGTCCTGTGGGGTATTCCAAGATTCTCCGCTGCAGTCTCTGCAAGCAGGGTTTTTCCCACTCCCGGAGGACCGAAAAAGAAGAAATATGTCCGGGGATGATGACCTTTCTCCGTTTGCTTTAACAGTTCTCCCTGATTATACCCGCGGATGAATTTCATCACAGCCTGATCCTGGCCCTTCACCACATCCAGAAGCGCTACGGTAAGGTCCCTGTACTTCTTGGACAGATCGGAAAGCTGTCTCTTTTCTATAACAGCCTCTTCCTTTTTGGCCTTTTCTTCCTTCTTTTCTTCAGGCTTTTCGGCAGTTTCAGGCTTTTCTTTTTTCTTCTTGTCCTTTGCTTTCTTTTCTCTTTCTTTATAAAGGATCTCGCGATATGCAAAGATATCATCGAGAGTCTTCCCATCCTTAAAAAGCTCTACGATAGGTATAGGGCTTATTTCCGAGCATTTATCCAGGATATCGGCAGAAGAGGTTTTCTTATCCTCCAGATCCATATATTCCGAAAACTTCTCGATCTCAACTCTTCTATCCTCTGACGGAAGAACTGCAGCTAACGTTAATAAGCCGGATTTGACCAGGATCAAATCCAGCTTATTATCTGAAAACCATTTATATGCCAGGTCCAGATCCTTCATGCTGTCTTCAGGCACGAAGGCTTTGACCTGTTGTTCTTCCATGGAAAGCAGTTTTGAATAGCCATAGATCACCGTTTCCGGCAATTCCTGCCTCTCATCCTTGCAAAACTGCAATGCCGCTAAATATATAGGGTTTTCTTTAGCGACCATGCCTTATGCCCACATTGCTTTCATGAATCTGGGATAGGCATCCTCTACCACTTTCACCATCCTGATCATGAGTTCAAAGCACTCTGCTCCGCATGAATCCAGCTGTATCACATCATCATCTCTGGCGCAGATCTGTCCGTTTTCCGTATCCAGGACAAACTTCACATGGGAATAGGAATCATTGCACTCGTTCAGCACCTTATACATTGAGTCAAATTTATCCTCAGGCACACGTATAAAATCTAGGCCTTCCAGATGTACATGAGTGTCTGAATCATCGAATTTAAAGAAGACCACCATGGATCCTCCCTGAAAATTCCAGCCTATTTTTAAAAGATCCTCTTCAAGTTCATTAAGCTTCGTCTCCTTGGATTCAAAATATTGTGAGACGATCTTTGCAGCCATTCCAGCCATTTTGTTTTCTCCTTTCAGTCCCCTTTTTAAGTCAGGTTTTTATGCGCCGTAATTATATCACATCCACTGTCTTGATGTGAAGTTCTTCCAGCTGTTTGTCTGTGACATAACCCGGAGCGTCCATCATGACATCCTGAGCGTTTTTATTCATTGGGAAAGGAATGATCTCCCTGCAGCCTTTGCTTTATCACCGTAAGATTTTTTCTTACGTTCATGGTTTTGGGATCGTCTTCACCATACAGTGAAACACATTTTTCATATAAATATGCGTAGAGGTCTTTTGCAATATCATACAGGCCAAATTGGAAATACTGTCTTGCCAGATCATCTAAGGCAAGAAGCGTATTAGGATCGTCCTCACCCTTTTCCTCTTTCATCCTGTCATAAATCTTTGTGTAGAGGCCTATTGTAAGGTCATCCAAATCAAGCATATGATATACGGTCTCCAGGTGTCCACGTACGCGTAACGCATTCTCATTATAACAGCCGTACTTCTGAGTATAGCCGTCATAAGCAGACTCAAGGCTTTCTCTTGCTTCGTTAAACTCTCTCAGTTCAAAACACGCATCTGCCAGATTCTCGAGAATCCTTATACTGTCGTCAGAGTCGACGCCGACCATCTCTATCGTCACATCATATTCTTTTTTAAATAATTCTTTTGCCTTTTCATACCGCCCTGAATCTAAACACGTTATCGCATAGTTATGCATATAAGACTGGGAAGACATCTTAGTATTAAGTTGCGACACAGACAGACTCTTTTCATAAAGCGCTTCAAACATTTCGCATGCCTTTTCAATCTCACCGGATTGATAGTAAAAACCGGCAAGATTATTCAAGGCTGATAATGTATCAGGGTGATCCTCACCAAGGAGCTCCGTACGGATCTCATACAACCGTAAAAACAATTCATGTGCAGTTTCCGAAGAACCTGACTTTTCATGTATAAATGCAAGATCATTAAGTGCCGATAATGTGAGAGGATGATAACCGCCTAATACCTCCTGACACTTTTCATATACCTTTTCAGATAACTCCTTTTGCTTCTCTGTGTCCCCCAGATCACCGAAAGAGCGTGCCAATTGTTTTAATGCTAATATAGTTTCGGGATCGTTTTCTCCCAAAAGATCCGATAACCCTTCATAGGCTTTCTTGATATATTCGTGTCTTTCCCTCTGATCATCATATGGTTTTCCTACACAGCTCAGGACAGATGCAGCATCCAGATACATTCGGTATGTGTTTTTATCTTCCACCACCGAAAGCAGCGACTCCATATTAAAATAGTCTGTGTATGTTCTGACTCCCTCCTGTATCTTGCCGACAGCGCATAAATAGTAAGACATCGCTGCCACCACTCTTCCCTCAAGCGGGGTCTTACAGTGAGCTTCATGCACATAGTTAAGGAATCTTTCGCAAAGCTTTATACAACTCGATAGATCATATAATCTTTCAATCTTATCAAGCCCGTCCCGGATCAGTTCCCAGCTGTCATACAACATATCATAGTCAGGATCCATGTTCATAAGATTATCTATATAAGCACTGACATGATCAGCTATATCCGCAGAAGAATCCTCTTTTATCCTCTTTGAAAGATATTTCTCGTACTCGACCTGTACATCATAAACGATCTTTTCTCCGGCATTTTCCAAATATGCCTTCTTCACCACATCGTGTAGATACTTTACTCCGTCCGGTTTTTCGATGACAAATGAATGAGCCACATAATCCTTATATCTTTCTTTGTTAAACCCTTTCAGGCTTTCGATCCTGGAAGCGATCTCATATACAAGTTCGTCTGTCCAGGAACCGAGTGTTGCCAGAAAATATGACATTTCCTTGTAATAATCCGGCATGTTCTGCAGATATCTGGATACAAGCTCACTGATATCCCGACCAAAATCCTCTATCACCGGCTTACGGGAGGAAATGACCGCTTTATATTGCTGTGCGCAGATGTAAATATATAAGGGAGTCCCTCCTGTGATGTTTTCATACAATTCATGACACAGAGATTCATCATCTATCCCTGCCTTCTTCATATAGCAAATGGCGTCTTTTTCACTCAGATCTCCCAGAAGATGCTGTTCCATATTGCTATATGACAGGTCTTCTTTTTCTTCCGGTGCGAGCTCGCTTAAGGGCTTTTCCGGCAGCTCACATTTCCAATGGTCATCGCCCTTCTCAAAGGACAGTTTTTCTCTTCCCAGAATAACCCAAAGTATTCCCGGAATAGCCTGTAAAACGCTGTCCTCTCCCTTCCACAGCCAATAGTCATCCGTGATCTTAAGTGTGTCGCTGGATAAGGTATCCACATATTTTTCATAGGTATCAAGGAAAATGACAAGAGGTTTTTTTGAATTTGCCATATTGATCTGCATATCAATGACAAAATATCTTTTCAGATTATCAAGGATCTCACTTGCCTCCATGTTATGCATTTGGGTAAGTTCATCCTTGTATTTTTTCCTGCTTTTATCATCGATGAGTCGCTTAATTCCGGCAGCTGCCTGATCCATTGCCTGGATCGCATTGGATACCCATGAAACCACGGGCAGGGTACCGATCGCTGAAACAACAGCACTTGCAAAAGGGCTTTTTTCCAGTATGAATGAAGCGCTCTTATCATCATTGAAAACAATGCCGGCCTTTTTTGCGTAAAGGAGCATGGCAATGTTAAACAAATAAAAAGAACAGCCTTTATTTTCCAGCTGCTCTTTTAACCTGGACATAACGGTTCTTGCGTCATTTGTGATATTTTCTTCGCCAAAATCATAGACCGCATACTCACAATCAATGGGTCCGTTTAATATCCAGGGACAGTCCGGATCCCCGTTTATCATATGGCAAAGCTTATTTCTGAATGAGGTTTTACCAATGCCTCCGATTCCATAAAAACAAAGCACAGCAGAGGCATCATTTTTGTATTCCCGGATAACACTCAGTTTTCTTTCAAATGCTTCCTGTGGATCCTCTCTGTCCGTAAAAAGCTGCATCGGGTTATCCGACTTAGTTTCTTTCTTTTCAGACAGTCTTTGGCTTCGTATATCTCCCATTAAGCTTTTCCCGTCACTCTATCACATCCACTGTCTTAATGTGGAGTTCTTGTAGCTGTTTGTCTGTGACATAACCCGGAGCGTCCATCATGACATCCTGGGCATTTTTATTCATTGGGAAGGGAATGATCTCCCTGATGGTCTCTTCTCCGGAAAGAAGCATGATCATACGGTCCACACCGGGAGCGATGCCTGCATGTGGCGGTGCTCCGTAACAGAAAGCATTGTACATGGCCGGGAACTTCTTCTTCACATCTTCTTCGCCGAGACGAACCATCTCGAAAGCCTTCACCATGATCTCGGGATCGTGATTACGAACGGCTCCTGAAGAAAGCTCAATACCGTTACATACCAGGTCGTACTGGTCAGCCATGATGGTAAGAGGATCTATCTCTCCTTTTTCAGCCTTAAGAAGCACGTCTAAGCCTCCTGTGGGCATGGAGAAAGGATTGTGGCAAAACTCCAGCTCACCGCTTTCCTCGCCTATCTCGTACATGGGGAAATCCACTATCCAGCAGAATTCATACTTTTCTTTATCCATATGACCGGGCACTGCTGCGCCGAAAGTCTTCACGATCACACCGGATGTCTTCTGAGCCGCGCCCTTGTCTCCTGCAGAAAGCACCACCAGAGTATTCTCGGAAAGGCCGAGGGCAGATATCACGCTATCCTTCTTATCCTGAACGAACTTCGCTATACCGCCCACGATTTCTTTGTTCTCATCCATGCGAAACCAATAAGCCTTATTACCTGCCTGTACTTCCACATCCGCACAAGCCTTGTCTATCATCTTACGGCTCTCATGGAAATCCGTGATGACCACAGCCTTAACCACATTTCCTGCGAAAGGCTCGAAACCGCAATCGGAAAGAAGCTCCGATACGTCCTGCACTGTGAGATCTATACGAAGGTCCGGCTTGTCGGTGCCGTAGGTTTCCATGGCTTCGGCAAAGGGGATACGCTTAAAAGGAGCCTTTGATGCCGTGTTATATGTACCGTATTCGGCAAAAATGGGAGGAAGCACATCCTCACAGATTTCAAACACGTCTTCTTTTGAAGCAAAGGACATTTCCATATCAAGCTGATAGAATTCTCCCGGACTTCTGTCCCCTCTGGCATCCTCATCTCTGAAACAGGGAGCTATCTGGAAGTATCTGTCGATACCGCTTGTCATGAGAAGCTGCTTAAACTGCTGGGGTGCCTGGGGCAGAGCATAGAACTTGCCCGGATGCTTACGCGCCGGCACCAGGTAGTCTCTGGCACCCTCGGGTGAGGATGCAGTAAGGATCGGCGTGGTGATCTCCATGAAGTCATGGTCTATCATGGCCTTTCGAAGAGCGGCTATAACCTTTGAACGAAGAATGATATTCTTCTTCACTTCAGGATTTCTAAGATCCAGATATCTGTATTTAAGACGGGTGATCTCGTCCGCTTCACGGCTTCTGTTTATCTCAAAAGGAAGCTCATTATAACGGCACTTTCCCAGCACCTCTATCTTCTCCGGTACCACCTCTATCTCGCCGGTGGGTATCTTATTATTCTTGGATGAACGTTCCCGTACTGTTCCAAATACTGTGATGGTGGATTCTTTCGTGATGCCCTTGGCTATCTGCATCATGTCCTCGGTCTCCACCACGACCTGTGTGGTGCCGTAGAAATCACGAAGGATCATGAAGCCCAGGTTTGCACCCACTTCTCTCATATTCTCCATCCAGCCCGAAAGCTGAACTCTCTTTCCCACATCACCTATCCTAAGTTCACCACATGTGTGTGTTCGATTTTGCACTCTTGTCTACCTCCTGGTTCATGAAGTTGCTTATTTTATACAAAACGCTTTGCCTGGTTTGGTTTACCATAATACAGAAATTCAGCAATGGGTGAAAACCGCACGGAGGATTCCGTGCCGAGTACGGTTTTTACCCATTGTGAATTTCGCTACGGCTATTATATGTAAGGCAAAGTGTTCAACTAATCATTAAAGAATTCCCGGAACTCGCTGTAGCCCTGGGCCGTCAGCTGCTCCTTCTGAAACTTTTTATTCTTATTCATGCGGACTATCAGCACCTGCTGACCCTCTTCACGGGCCTTTCTCGCATCTTCCATCACTGAAACCAGTTTATCCGCAGGATAATTCTTTTCTATCAGGTATGCCACCTTCTGACCCCGGTCCGGAATCTGATAGTCCTGCTCCAAAAGGAGAAGGATGATACGTTCAAATCCGATGGAAAATCCGCAGGCCGGCACATTCTGTCCGGTGAATTTGCCCACCATCTCGTCATATCTGCCGCCGCCTCCGCAGCTGCCTCCGAATTCCGGAATGGCTATCTCAAAGATGGTTCCGGTGTAATAACTCATGCCCCGGACCAAAGTTGGGTCAAAGACCAACTGGAAGTCCGCCACCTTTGCAGCATTAACGGCAGAGGCTATTTCCTTCATATTTTCCACGATAGAAGGCTCCAGATGGTCGCCTAATGTATCAGCCAGGAAGGAAACTCCCTCGGCCACATCTTTTTTCTCTGCCAGAGCTCCGAAAAGCCCCAGATACTTCTCCACAGACTCCTGCGGATACTCATGGGCCAAAAGCTCCTCTTTCACACCGGAAAGACCTATCTTATCCATCTTATCCAGGGTGATGAACACATCGTCATACTTATCCTCTGAAAATCCGCTGTACGCAGCCATAGCCTTCAGGATACGGCGCTCGTTGATACGGATCTCGAAATTCTTAAAGCCCAGCTTTCCGAGAGTGGTAGTGGTGGCCAGGATCAGCTCTATCTCCGCCAGATCCGTGGGCTCTCCCAGGATATCTATGTCGCACTGTGTGAACTGACGATATCTGCCCCTCTGAGGTCTGTCCGCTCTCCACACATTTCCTATCTGAAGTGCCTTAAATGGTGAAGGCAGCTCATTGGCATTATTTGCATAGAATCTGCAAAGGGGCACGGTGAGATCATATCTCATTCCGTAGTCCACCACATCGTTTTCCGTCTCTGCTATATCAAGATGAAGCTTCTCGCCTCTTTTTAACACCTTAAATATCAGCTTCTCATTTTCCCCTCCCTGCTTATTGGAAAGGTTCTCGATATTTTCCATGCTGGGAGTCTCTATGGGAGTGAAGCCGAAACTCCTGTAGGTATCCTTTATCACTGATGTCACATAGTCCCGGATCTCCATTTCACGGGGCATTATATCTTTCATACCGTTAACCGGTTTCTTACTGAGTGCCATTTTTCCTCCTTACTCTGCATTAGCTCAGTGCACACGCATTCGCCATTATAACAAGATAAATAGTGTTATGCAAGATGGTCGGGGGCGCTGTAAAGCTCCCTCTTTCTCTCTATCATTTCATCTATCCTGTCTATATATACGTCCACATCCTTCACGTTCTCGCAGCGTTCCACTTTCACGGCCTTCGGTCGGTTAAAAACATTCATTTCGCTGCCGTAGATAATCCTTTTGCAGGCAGATCCTGCCCCAAGGGCCACTATGTCCTCTGCCTCTTCTATGATGGATATATTATACAGTCCTTCCTTCCCAGCTGCAGAAAATCCCACATTTTCCAGATTTCCCGCCATATTCTGCTGTCTGTAGAGGTAGTATGGCTCCATCTTCATGTTGCCGGCATATCTGTATGCCATGTCCATATGGGCCTCGGAGTTTTCCATGAGATAGTCCCGGTAACTGTCCCACTCTATATTCAGCCTGGATGAACGCTTGATGGCAAGGGAATGTACCGTGAGATTATCAGGTGCCATCTTTTCAATGGCGCTTAAGGTCTGCTCCACGTCCGAAAGATTCTCTCCCGGAAGGCCGAGGATGATATCCATGTTAATGACGGGAAAGCCCGCTTCTTTTGCCTCGGCATAGGCTCTTTCTATGTCATAGGATCTGGTGTGCCGCCCGATGAGGCGAAGTGTCTCATCCTTCATGGTCTGGGGATTTATGGATATACGGTCCACATTATGCTCCCGAAGCACACGAAGCTTATCCGGAGTGATGCTGTCCGGTCTGCCGGCTTCCACTGTATACTCATGTATGTTCTTCAATGGAAAATGCTTCTCCACCGCTGAGAGGAGCCGGTCAAGCTCTGCCGGTGAAAGGGATGTGGGTGTCCCTCCGCCGAAATATACTGTGGTAAGGGGTCTTCCCGCCATGAGATCGGCTGTGGCTTTGATCTCTTTTATGAGAGCATTAAGGTACAATTCCACCCTGCCTTTTTCCTCATATGCAGAAATGGCATAGGATGGAAAGCTGCAATAAAGACAAGTGGTGGGGCAAAAAGGTATCCCGATATACAGGCTGTATGATCCGGGTCTTATCAGGCCTCCGTCCCTGACATAGAGTATGTCTGCCTCTTTTTTTGCGATCAGCGCTGCCAGAGATGCCTTTTCGTCCGATACCATATAGACATCCTTCATAACAGCCTTTATCTTTTCGGCAGTCTCTCCCTCTTCCACCAGACGTCTTGCTATCTTTACGGGACGTATCCCGGAAAGAGTGCCCCAGGGAAGGGTCCTGCCTGTTTCCTTGCACAGCTTTTCATAAAGCGCTCTTTTCACTTCATTTTTAGCTTCCGGACGGGGTACAGAATGAGGGACGGTGATGCCACCGTCCCCTACACTTATCTTTATCTCATCCTTCGGATAAAAGGCTTTTGCCAGCCCATACAGGTCATATTCGAAGTTTTTTTCGGATATTACTATTTCTCTTATCATATATCATCTGCCGGTACGAAGGGATTATTCTCTTTCTCCTGATCTATGGTGGTGATGCTGTCATGTCCCGGATATACTACGGTATCTCCCGGTAAAGTATAGAGCTTTTCCCTGATGGAGTTTGAAAGCACCGACATGGAGCCGCCGGGGAAATCCGTCCTTCCCACGGACCCGCAGAACAGGGTGTCTCCCGCAAATACCGCCTTTGCCTCCGGGAAATAGAATGAGCATCCGCCCACAGTGTGTCCCGGGGTGTAGAGTGTCTTAAATGTCATGCCTCCCAGAGTCACTTCTTCATCATCTTTAAGGAGACGGTCTGCCTTATAGGCCGCCGGTCTTCCCATCATGCCTCCGGAGAGATTCAGTGATGGAGCAGAAAGCACCTCGGCCTCCTTTTCATGAGCATACACGGATACGCCGAAATGGTCCGCTATTTCATTTGCCGCTCCTGCGTGGTCAAAATGACCATGAGTGAGAAGTATGCCTCTAAGGGCAAGGCCCGAGTCGTCTATTGATTCGATGAGTCCCGGTGCATTGTCTCCCGGATCTATCAGTATCAGCTCCCCGGAATCCAGGTTTATCACCAGATAACAGTTTGTCATAATCGGACTTACATGTGTGGTTTCGATTTTTATATTTGCCATATCGTGCTCCTGTGCTGTATATATGCTGATCATCAGCATATATGCGTTTATATGTATGATTTCAGGGGCGTAGGAAACGCCGGTGCTTAATGAAGGCGAAGCCTGAATTTAGCATCCGCTGCGTTTACTCCAAAGCGAGAGCGTCCCTGAAATTATATATATGAATGCATATAAAAGCTGATGATCAGCGACGGGAATCTCTCAGCCTGCTGCCCTGTCTATATCCATCACATTTTCTACCTGCATCAGCTTCGATACCAGGCTTCTGAGCTCATCTTTGTTTCTGATGCCAAAGGCCACTTCCACAGTGATAACGCCCTGCTTATTGGTGTGCGTATTGATTGAAGAAATATCTATGTCTTTCTCCGTGAACACCTTTGAAATATCCACCAAGAGCCCTTTTCTGTTTGCGCAAAAGAGCCTGATGGTAGTCTGATAGAGCTCGCTCTGCTTTCCGGCCAGGAAATCATCTTCCCATTCCGCCTCTATCATTCTTTCTTTCTCAATGTCAGGCATGCTCATCACATTAATGCAGTCTGTCCTGTGGATGGACACCCCCCGGCCTCTGGTGATAAAGCCTATGATCTCGTCTCCCGGCACGGGATTACAGCATCTGGAGAAATGCACTGGCAGATCATAGGCACCCTTCACGCGGATACCGCTCTTTGATCTGGGATGTCGCTTGTCTCCGGTCTCATGGAAGTCTCCCACTTCCCTGAGCACATCTTCATCGGTGGCAATGATAGGATGATCCTTCCGGTATTCTTCATACATCCTGTTCACTACCAGGCCTTCTTTTAAGCCCCCGTGTCCCACCGTAGCCAGACATGCATCCCAGTCATGGAAGCCATAGCGCCTCATGACCACTGCCTGATATTTCGGGATATTTATGTCCGCATAGTTTATGGAATGGGTTTTACAAGCCACTTGCAGAAGCTCTTTTCCCTTCACTATGTTCTCTTCTTTTACCTGCTGGCGAAACCACTGATTGATCTTATTCTTTGCCTGCGTGGACTTTACTATCTTCAGCCAGTCCAGGCTCGGTCCCTTTGAATTCTGGGACGTGATGATATCGATACGGTCTCCGTTCTGGATCACATAATCAATGGGCACCAGCCTGCCGTTCACCTTCGCTCCCACCATTCTGTTTCCTACAGCGGAATGGATGCTGTATGCAAAATCTATAGGGGTGGATCCGTTCGGCAGATTCTTCACATCTCCCGTGGGTGTAAAGCAAAATACCGTATCGGAGAACAGATTCAGATCATTTTTCAGAAGACCAACAAATTCACGGTTATCGGACATGTCCTGCTGCCACTCCAGTATCTGACGAAGCCATGACAGCTTCGCCTCTTCCTGGTTCACCGTGGAGCCTTCTCCGCTTTCCTTATACTTCCAGTGAGCAGCGATACCGTATTCAGAAGTACGGTGCATTTCATAGGTTCTGATCTGTATTTCAAAGGGTGTACCGTCCGGTCCGATGACTGTGGTATGAAGGGACTGGTACATATTGGACTTCGGCATGGCGATATAGTCCTTAAACCTGCCGGGCACCGGAGTGTAACTCTCGTGTATGACACCCAGTGACGCATAGCAGTCTCGCACATTATCCACTATGATACGCACTGCAAAAAGGTCATATATCTGATCCAGGGTCTTATCCTGGTTCACCATCTTCTTATATATGGAGAAAAAGTGCTTTGCCCTGCCCTCTATGGTGGCGTGTATGCCGGCTTCCCGGATCTTGTTTCCCACTTCGTTCTCAAGCTCTGCCACTCTTTCATCACGTTCTTTTTTCCGAAGAGCGATCTTATTCACCAGATCGTAATATGCTTCCGGCTCCAGATACTTAAGTGCCAGGTCATCCAGCTCTATCTTTATCTTTGATATACCCAGCCTCTGCGCCAAAGGTGCATATATCTCCTGGGTCTCTCTGGCTTTTTCTTTCTGCTTCTCGGGAGTCATGAACCGAAGGGTCCGCATGTTATGAAGTCTGTCCGCCAGCTTTATCATCAGCACTCGGATATCTTTTGCCATGGCAAGGAACATCTTCCTTAAGTTCTCTGCCTGGGCATCCACTTTATCCGTGTCATATGAGAGCATTTCCAGTTTGGTGACACCGTCCACCAGCTCCGCCACTTCTTCGGAGAACTCCTGAGCTATCTCGTCCACAGTGAAAACCGTATCTTCCACCACGTCATGGAGTATGCCCGCGATGATGGTCTCCTTATCAAGCTCCAGATCAGCCAGGATGATAGCCACGCAGAGAGGATGAATGATATAAGGCTCACCCGAACGGCGGACCTGTCCCTCATGGGCGCCGCTAGCCAGCTTATAAGCCTTCTCGATCTGGGAAATATCAGTACTGGGATGATATTTCCTGATCCTGGCTATAAGTTCCTTATAAAGCTCCTCCGGATCCGCAAAATCCTCTGTGGGGATAATGCGTCTGTGATCCAGTTCCTTATTCAGTTCCAGCTCTTTCTTTTCTTCCTGAGTGAGTTCTGCCATATCCTTCTTACTTCTTGATCCGCTCCAGTGCCCGGAGTGTATTCTCATATGTACCGAATGCAGTTAGTCTGAAATAGCCTTCTCCACTGGGTCCGAAACCGCTTCCCGGCGTACCTACTATGTTCTTCTCAGTTAAAAGATAGTCAAAGAAATCCCATGATGTCATTTTATCCGGTGTTTTAAGCCATATATACGGAGCATTCACTCCGCCGTACACGCTGTATCCTGCATCAAGGAGGCCCTCACGAATGACTGTGGCATTTTTCATATAATAACCCACTGTCTCCTGCACCTCTTTTAGCCCTGCATCTGAATATACCGCTTCTCCTGCTCTTTGTATGATATAGGGGGCTCCGTTAAACTTAGTTCCATGTCTTCTGGCCCACATCTGATGGAGCTTCACTCCGTCTCTGGTCAGGTCCTTTGGTATCACCGTATATCCCAGGCGCACACCTGTGAACCCGGCATTCTTTGAAAAGGATCTTATCTCCAAAGCGCATTCCCTGGCGCCCTCTATCTCGAAAATGCTGTGACACACATCGTCTTCAGATATATATGCTTCGTATGCTGCATCATATATGATGAGGGCTCCGGTCCTGTTGGCATAATCCACCCACTCCTTCAGCTCCGTCTTTTTAAGTGTGGTGCCGGTAGGATTATTCGGCAGACATAGATATATGATGTCCACTTCTTCCTTAGGAAGCTCCGGCACAAATGAATTCTCTGCAGTGCAGGGAAGATATGTGAGCCTGGTCCACTTTCCGGTAGCGCTGTCAAAGTCTCCCAGTCTTCCGCTCATGGCATTGGAATCCACATATACGGGATATACCGGATCTGTCACCGCCACTTTGGCATCCTCGGAAAAAAGCTCCTGGATATTTCCGGAATCGCTTTTAGCTCCGTCTGATACAAATATCTCATCCGGTGCTATATCGCATCCTCTGGATCTGTATGCTTTCTCGGCTATAGCCTGCCTTAGGAAATCATATCCCAGGTCCGGTGCATATCCGTGAAATGTTTTTTCATCTGCCATTTCATCCGTGGCCTTATGAAGGGCCGCTATCACAGACGGTGTGAGGGGTCTTGTCACATCCCCTATACCTAGGCGTATGATGTCCGCATCCTTGTTCTTCTCCTGATAGGCTGCCACTTTTTTTGCTATATCGCTGAATAGATAGCTGCCCGGTAACTTCTGGTAATTCCTGTTGACTTTCAGCATTTTTGTATTATCTCCTTGTATAGATCTTCAGGTCCTCAGCCACTTCCTCCAGGTCACTTGGAAGCCTGATCTCCCCGTCATAGACAAAGGTGGCCGGTCCTGTCATGAATACCTGGTTTTCATCCCGGTCATAGGATATGGCCAGATGACCGCCCTTCAGCTCCAGATCCACGGTATTATCCGTAAGCCCGTTTAATACTCCTGCCACTGCAGCCGCACATGCACCTGTTCCGCAGGCCAGAGTCTCTCCCGATCCTCTTTCCCACACCCTCATCCTGATGTGCTGTCTGTCCAGCACATTGCAAAACTCGGTGTTAGTTCTTTTGGGGAAAATGGGATGCTTTTCAAAAGCGGGTCCCACCTTCGTCAGGTCCAGCTCATTAACGTTTTTTTCAAGGAATGTGACACAATGAGGATTTCCCATGGAAACACATGTCACTCTGTATATATCCCCATGGACTTCCAGGGGCTTATCTATCATCTCTTTTTCCGGAAATGTCACCGGCACCTTTGCAGCGGCAAGTTCCGGATAGCCCATATTCACCCGTACTGTACGCACTACTCCGTCTTCCACGTTAAGTTTCAGGGTCTTGGTCCCTGCCAAAGTCTCCACTGTGACCTCGGTCTTATTGGTGAGCCTTCTGTCATACACATATTTGCCCACGCACCTGATGCCGTTTCCGCACATTTCTCCGCGGGAACCGTCTGCATTATACATCACCATCTCGAAGTCGGCTTTCAAGGATTTCTTGATGAGAATGAGACCGTCGGAGCCGATGCCGAAATGTCTGTCGCTGACAAACACGGCCACCTTTTCCGGATTATCTATATCGCTTTCCGTGCAGTCCACATATACGTAATCGTTACCGCACCCATGCATTTTAGTGAATTTCATTGGTTTCTCCTGTCTTTATACTTCGCCGGCCCTAAAGGGATGCATCATGCATCCCTAAAAAACAGCCGGAATATCCTTATAAAATACCACAAATCTCCTGAAATGACAATTTTCCGCCGAATATATCAAGTGCACTTCCTACTGTGAAGTTCAGCCTGCCATGAGAAAGCTCCTTTATGGTCTCTATATCTTCATAGGACGATATGCCTCCCGCATATGTCACAGGCTTTCCGCTATATCCTCCCAGAAGAGCCACAAGTTCTTTATCGATGCCTTTTCCCATGCCCTCCACATGAGCTGCATGGATAAGGAATTCGTCACAATACTTAGAAAGCTTTTCAAACAGGTCTTCGGAAACCGCCTCATCAGTGAATTTTGTCCATCTGTCAGTCACTATATAATACGCATTGTCCCTTTTCTTACAGCTAAGATCCAGCACCAGCCTTTCCCTGCCCACGGCATCCGCCATGGCCTTCAGATTATCATAATCCACCCTGCCTTCTCTGAACACGAAAGAGGTGACTATCACATGGGATGCGCCTTTATCTATATACTCTGCGGCGTTTTGACTGTTTATCCCGCCGCCTGCCTGCAGTCCTCCCGGGTATGCCGTAAGGGCTGAAAATGCCTGCTTTTTCGACTCCTCATATAAGGGATCAGTATTCTTGTTTAAGATCACGATATGACCGCCCTTTAGTCCCTTCTCCTTATAAAGTGCGCCGAAATATGCTCCGTCTTTATCGGACACATAGTTCTCCTTCGCTCCCTCAGAAGAGAGTGTGCTGCCGACTATCTGTTTGATCTTTCCGTCATGTATATCTATGCAGGGCCTGAATTCCATGAGTTTCCTCCTGTTTCGTAAACGCATACAGAATACCACACCGCCCCACTCATTTAAAGAAAAAAACATGGGCTTTATGTGCTTTACGATTATTGAAATGTGGTATCAGCTGTGTTAATATTACCGATAAAAATCAACAGAAAAAGCGCATATAAGAAAGGAATGAACACATGAGCACTATCGTAGGCGAAGGTATCACATTTGACGACGTTCTTTTAGTTCCTCAATATTCTGAGGTCACCCCAAACATGATCGACTTAACAACTCATCTCACTAAGAAAATAGTCCTTAATATTCCTATGATGAGTGCTGCAATGGATACAGTGACGGAGCACAGAATGGCCATAGCCATGGCTCGTCAGGGCGGTATCGGTATCATTCATAAAAATATGTCAATCGAAGCTCAGGCTGAGGAAGTGGATATGGTGAAACGATCCGAGAACGGAGTCATCACAGATCCTATTAATCTTTCTCCCGATCATACACTTCAGGATGCAGACGAACTCATGGGTAAATACCGTATCTCCGGAGTACCTATCACCGAAGGTGGCGTGAAAAACGGCAAGCTGGTGGGTATCATCACAAACCGTGATCTGAAATTCGAAACGGATTTTTCAAAGAAGATCAAAGAAAGCATGACATCCGCCGAAGACGGACTCATCACGGCAAAAGAAGGCATCACGCTGGATGAAGCAAAGAAGATCCTGGCCAAAGCCCGTAAGGAAAAGCTTCCCCTGGTGGATGACAACTATAATCTGAAAGGTCTTATCACCATAAAGGACATCGAAAAACAGATCAAATATCCCCTTTCCGCAAAGGACGACCTGGGCAGACTGCTTTGCGGTGCAGGTGTAGGTATCACCGGTAATATGATGGAACGTGTGGCTGCTCTGGTAGAGGCCCAGGTGGATGTGATCGTGGTAGACAGTGCTCACGGACACAGCAAGAACATCATTGAAGCTGTGAAGACAATAAAGAAAGCATATCCCGATCTTCAGGTGATCGCAGGAAACATCGCCACTGGAGATGCCGCAAAGGCACTCATCGAGGCAGGTGCTGACGCCGTGAAGGTGGGTATCGGACCCGGTTCCATATGCACCACCCGTGTGGTGGCAGGTATCGGCGTTCCTCAGATCTCCGCTATCATGGACTGCTACAAAGTGGCTAAAGAATACGACATCCCGATAATCGCTGACGGAGGCATCAAGCTTTCCGGCGATATGACAAAGGCTCTGGCTGCCGGAGGTAATGTGTGCATGATGGGATCTCTTTTCGCAGGATGTGACGAGGCTCCCGGTTCATATGAACTATATCAGGGACGTAAATATAAGGTTTATCGTGGCATGGGATCTATCGCAGCCATGAAAGACGGCTCCTCTGACAGATATTTCCAGGAAGGTGCGAAGAAGCTGGTGCCGGAAGGCGTGGAAGGACGCGTGCCCTATACCGGTTCCTTAGAGGACGTGGTGTTCCAGATGGTGGGCGGCATACGTTCGGGTATGGGTTATTGCGGATGCCCCACTATTCCGGAGCTACAGGAGCGAGGTAAATTTGTGAAGATCTCCGCAGCCTCTCTGAAAGAGTCTCATCCTCATGATATCCACATCACCAAGGAGGCTCCGAACTACTCAGTCGAAGA
>JAILDZ010000109.1 GCA_024688505.1 Lachnospiraceae bacterium | reverse complement strand
TCTCTCCGTTATAGAAGTATACCAGAGGCAGATTACAAAGCGCCGCCAGCTCTCCTTCCCAGCTGCCTACAGCAAGAAGGATCACAGCCAGGGTCATAGCTATAACAGGATGATCACGGAGCGCATAAAATATCAGCACAGCGGCCACTCCCAAAGCACCGTAATCCGTATTTAAAAAATGTGCTGTCAGAGCCCCCGCCATGCCGGTAAGTCCCATAAGGATCCCACGGATCAGCCATTTATCCACGGGAAGCCCGGTCTTTAACTCCTCTATACCCCACATGGTGAGAAAAGATATGAGCAGTGTCAGGAACACATTATTATACGCTGTGTCCCAAAAGCTGTTTCTGATAGTCATGTCAAAAGGCACTTCGGAAACAAGGGCAAAGATGAAAAGCCTGACAGCCATCTTCGGTTTGGAACTGGTATGAAAAAAACTTTCTATTATAAGAAAACAGAAAATAGGGAAGGCCAGACGTCCTATCAGCCGAAGAGCGTTATAAAACCCATAGGGTATATAATACGGACCGTCATACATCTCCCGCATCACTACGGACGCGCCAAAATGGTCCACTAACATAGTAAATGCCGCCGTCCATTTAAGAACGGCGGCCGAAATACCAAACTTTTTTGTCATCTCTTTTTCCCAACGGGAAGAGTAATTAAGTCTCTGTACCACTGAAGGGATTCAAGATATGCTCTGTATATCCAGTCCATGCTGAAATCCTTAAGCACCATGATCCTGGAGACTTCCTGCCAGGAAGCCACTTCGTATGCTTTAAAGAAATCCAGCACTTCAGAGAACTGGCCGGAGTCTGAAAGCAGTGCATCGGATATCTGCTTTGATACACTGACGGATTCCAAAGCCTCTTCCATGGGGCGGTCCAGGATGATATCCAGTACTGAGAACAGTCCCATCAGGAAAAGCTCTGAAGACTGGGGTGCCATTTCAAAAGCAGGCGCCAGATTCTCTGCAAACTTCGCACGGATAAGAGAAAGCCTGGTGATCTCCGAAGGCTTATCAGCGCAAAGTTCTTTGGTGACTGCGGTATTTATCCACTTTTTCAGTTCTTTCTGACCCAGCATGGCAGCTGCATGACGAACTGATGTGATATCGGAGTTTCTGGACCAGTGATTCACCATTTCCAAAAGGGAAACCACCAGTGCAGTATCTGTACCGATGATATCTGCGGCATCTGTGAGGTCGAAGTCCGGATTGTTCACCACTTTAAGGAGTTCCACATAGGTGGCTTTCAGAGGAGCTATCTCTGTATCACCCGTGTTAACCGGCATACGGAAGAAATCACCTTCATAGAAACTAAAGCCGCCCACTTCCTTCAGGGCATCAAATTCTTCCTTTGTATTCACATTTACTGCGCAGATCTTGAGATTCGGATAGATCTTCCTGAAATTAGACTGTGCTTTCTTCATATCCACTTTTCTGTGATCGAGAAGCACATAATCCATAAGGTTCAGGATATCTCTGTAATCGCCGAACTCATGAGGACGGATCTTCCTCACGGCGAATTTATATCCCTGATCCTTTAATTCTTTGACACGGCTCACATAGTCATTCTCGGGCTTCACATTCCTGTCTATGAGAAGGACTATCTTCTCGTGAGGTTCGGAGCTCTGGGAAGCTATGTCTGCATATATGGAAGCATTGCCCACCGGAATGAACACTTCCTTATCATCGGAAAGAGTTTCCAGACCCATGCTCTCAACTATTTCGAAGCCCTCTATCCTGGTGGCATTATCCAGTCTTCCGCTGGCTCCATGAAAGGGATCCATGAAATAGTTCTCTCTCTGGGCAAACACGGAATATGCTTTTACTGCCATATCCTCATCAAAAAGCGGCATAAGAGTTGCTAGCATTTTATGATCTCCTCCAATCTATGGTAGGTCTGATATGTTTCCATACTGTTATAGATATTATACACAAATTATATTATTAAAAAAAGGATTTTTTACACGATTTCTTCTAATAATCCTCTTCCAGCACTTCCATTTCCATAAAGTCAAATTCTATGTCGTCCATAAAGTTGTCCTGATAGAACCTGGCCTTCCCATGTTTTCTGAATTCATTCACCGTTTTTTCAAGCCACTGGGGGTGGGAAAGATCGAATTCCATGCAGGCCCGGTCTATGGCGTGAAAGATCTTATGGGTCCTGGTGTCCTCTTCTGCATTCTCCACGGTGTAGTCACGGAGCATCCTGGCATCCTTCCATAGTTTAAACCATATCCTCATAGACGCTCTTCCCTTCTGGAATATGCGGTGTACATGAGGATCCCTGCTGCCATTGCGGCATTTAAGGACTCGGTCTTTCCTGCCATGGGGATCCGAAGAAGCTTATCGCATAGTGCTGTGCTTTCTTCCGAAAGGCCGTTGCCCTCGTTTCCGATGAGGAGAGCTATCTTTCCTTTATATTCTTCATGAAAATGATCTGTCTTTCCTTTTAGATGCGCTGCATAGAGGGACACTCCCTCTGCCTTCATGTCGGCAAGCGCTGCCGGCAGATCATCTGCTATGAAAAAGGGCATCCGGTACAGACTTCCCATGGTGGAACGGACCACCTTCGGCGAGAATAGGTCTGCGGAATCCTTTGTCATCACTATGCCGGAAACTCCGGCCGCCTCCGCTGTCCGAAATATGGTCCCCAGGTTTCCGGGATCCTGTATATTCTCCAGGCATATTATGATGCTGTCGCCGTTTTTATTCTGTTTATTTATGATGTCATTAAGATCGTATGTCGGGATCTTCACCACCGCCATGATGCCCTGGGGCGTATCAGTGCCCGACATCTTTTCCATCACCTTATCGCTTACGGTGATGATATTATTCTTGAAATATGTCTCGGCTTCCTTTTTCTTCTCCGGATCAGCCATATAGCTTTCGGAGATCAGGACTTCCTTTAATAGGGGCATGGGGGTTTCCCGCACCATGCGCCTGCCCTCTGCGATGAAGCAGTTTTCTTTGCGGCGCTCTCTGGCCTTGTCCCTCAGCCGGATTATGTACTTTACCTTTGCGTTGTCTGTACTCTCTATCATTAAGTTTTCCCTATCACGCGTGCTGTACGTTACTTACGGCGCATGTATACAGTAACATTGTATTCAGGGACGCTCGCGCTTCGGAGTAAACGCAGCGGATGCTAAATTCGCATTTCATGCTCATTAAGCACCGGCGTTTCCTACGCCCCTGAAACAATATT
>JAILDZ010000082.1 GCA_024688505.1 Lachnospiraceae bacterium | reverse complement strand
GTAGGATCCGAAGATCTGTCCGGATTTATCTACAGATACGCCGGTAAGAGCACCAAGTTTCTTACCATATCCGATAGCAGGCTCGTCCACATCGCCTTTTTCAATTCCCATGGTGGATGTGCCGCCGTTGTCCATGTTAAGAACTTTGGAGAAGTTGATATTGATATTTTCAAACGATGGATAATCGGTGAATGCGCTCAGGTTCATGTCCACCGCTTCCTGGCCCTCAGCTCCTATATAGAAAAATGTACCATCCGCAGGGTTATACTGAAGAGTATAATTTACAGTATCGTATGTAACCTTCAGGTTACTGGGATTAGTTGAATCCAGTTCCAAAGTAGCGCCGGGATAATTTTGTGTAAACGTACTGTTTGTGGGATCAATTCCGTAAAGCTGTGCCACCTTTATCTCTACTTCTTCTCCTGCCGCTACGGCAGTTCCTGTAGCATCTGTTTTAAGGATCACTTTGGCGGGATCCGATCCTGATGCAGCAACATATTCTGCATTATTAAAACTATATGTCTTGGTCCCCACAGTGACAAGTGTTCCATCTGAGCTCACCTTGAATGATTGAGAGTCGGGCACTAATGTTTGTCCGGATTTTGTGGGGGCAAAAGTCTTAGTACCTGTTCCCTTTTCTCCGAAAATATTTGCTTTCTTATCTCCGTCATCACCGACATACTCTGCCAGGATATCCGTCTCCTTATCGTCATAAATGTTGGTAAGTTCTACACTATATGTCCCCTTCTGTGTGTCAACTGCTTTAACAGCAAACTTCGCATTATATGAATATCCCAGATTATCGTAAAATGTGAGGTTCATGGCATAACCTGCATCTCCGGTCACGTTGGAATCATTCTTATCGATGAGTCCGGACACGGTAGCTCTGGTGGTAGCCTCGGGAGCGGATGTCATGTTCTCGGGTTTTAAGATACGAAGGGGAGAAACTGTATCTCTTCTGATCACCGCCTGTCCGGTAGTGGTGTCTACCTGCCATCCCTGTACCAGATAGCCTGTAGAAGTCATTGCCAGGTTGCCGCTGCCGTCCAGATAGAAGGAACCCGCTCTGGTAAAAAGGGTTTCTGAACCGTTATTTACTATAAAGAAGTTTGTGGAATTACTGTCTGTAAGCTTGATATCAAAAGCATTACTTGTGCTTTCGGATGCGCCTGCGGATGTAATGGAAATCTTTGTGGATCCAGTAGCCACACCAAGACCGATCTGCTTAGCGTTAACACCACCGGTGTTTTCGGTAGCACCTGATGCTCCGGATGTGGTCTGATACATGATATCATTGAAGGTAACTGCTGTGGATTTGAATGCAACAGTATTAACGTTAGCGATATTATTACCGATAACGTCCATTTTGGTCTGATGTGTACGAAGTCCGGACACACCAGAATAGAGTGATCTCATCATAATGAATGACCTCCGTTTGCTTTTTCTTTTAGTTTTGCAATCGCGTGCTGCTTCTGTCAGTCGGCAGCTTAAGCCTCCGTAAGGTCCGGCTATTAAGCGATTACTGCGCCATCAATGTTTGTAAATACATTTCCATCCATAGTTTCCGTTTGGTCCATAGCGGTCACTACTGTCTGGCTCGGCACATTCACGATAAATGCCAATGTGTCGAGGATCACCAGTGAATCATTGATTCCCTTTTCACCGGCTGACCGAACACCTGCTTCCAGTCGTTCGTTCTGCTCTTCGGAAAGAGATATGTCTCTTTCGTCCAGTCTGCGTGCTGCATGTTTTGAAAACTTCAGCGTGCTTTCGCTTTTCCCGTACTCCGGAAACTTGGTCTTCAGGATATCAGTAAATGAAGTTACCTGATCTGAAGGCGCTGATACCGGGCGACTGTTCCTGGGCAGATATTGATTTGTGATCTGTTCGATGGAAGCATATGAAGCTGTCATGCTCATGTTCTCATCTCCTTTTCTATTCCTTTAGAAGGATCACTTAACCTGCGGTAGTATTTGCTTCCTGATCCTCGCCGGAGCCTGTTTCCGAAGCTCCCTCGGATGCATCTACAGCACCGCTATTATCTTTATCGACAGATTCATTCAATTCATTAACCCTGTTTACGATATCATTTATTTTTTTCATCTGATCTTCCGTCACAGACTTCCTGGTGTAACTATCCAGGCTGTTAAGAGCCGATACAGTATCTTGCACCAGTTTCATAAACTCCTCGTCTTTTACATTTTCCTCGGTGATATTGTCCCCAGAGGGGAGCTTTTCCAGCCCTTCTTTAAATCTTCCGAGGAAATCATTAATGATCGAATTCATTCTGCCCACCAGGCTGGTGAGTTTCTGCACATCTTCTTCCGATACGAACTGTTTCGTGTAATCATCCATGTTCTCATATACAGCTGCAGCAGCCTCCAGGCTCGCCTTGTCTCCTATTCTGAGGTTTTCCACCTTTGGCTGTTTATCCATCATGGATTTAAATGTGCTGGCTGTGACATTCGCCTCATAATACTTGCCGTTCATCACATTTGTTACACTGGAAGCCTTGTAGAGATTATCATCCACGCATACATAGAGTTCTCCGTCCTTTTCCTGGGTATAATCCACCATACCGGAGAATTCATTTCCATCATCATCCGTAACGGTCACATACTGCCCCACCATGGACTGTGCGCCCAGATTTGAAACAGTTTTATTCATTTCCTGAAGAGATGACACCTGTGTGAAAGATGCCAGTTCGGAAACGTACTCCGTGTTGCTGGTAGGTTCAAGCGGATCCTGATATTGCATTTCAGCCACCAGAAGGCTTAAGAACATATCCTCATCCACAAGAGATTTTGCCTTGCCGCCATCTTTATTGTTAATTGATGAACTGTTCTGCGTCTTCTGTGATGCAGTGCTTTGGTTCACCGGTTTTCCATCATTTATTTCCTGTATAAGAGCCATATGATACTCCTTTCCGAATGTCTATATTATAGCGCATCAAGCCTGATAATTCACTGTATTTCCTTCGTCTCTCATGATGCGTGCCATCAGCTCATCTTCTTCAGACATAAGGCCTTGAAGGCTGTCCAGATCATTAAGATTGAGAGATCTTCTTCCACCTTTATTGGCCTGTCTTTCAGCCTCTTCTTCAGCCTCTCTTCTCTGCTCGTCTCGCATCATGCCTTCTTCAAGCTGTTTGTCAAACTCATGCGTTCCCACGGTCACTTCCACTGCTTCGATCTTTGTGCCGGAGTTTGTCATGGTTTCTTTCAGGAGTGCAAGCTGATTCTCAAGCGCATTCTTCACTGCCTCGTTTTCCACCATAAGTCTCGCTGTCACACGTCCCTGTTCCGATGACACTTCCATGTAGACTTTTCCCAGATGCTCAGGATTCAGCACCATTTCCATAGTCCTCACTTCTTCCGTGATAGTGACTCTGGCAGCCTCCGCTATATCATTTATGACCTGATTCACATCCACATTACTGTAGGGTGTCACTGCCTCCACATCCTGTGAATAAATTTCAGAAACAGCTTTCTCGTTAACAGCCTGTGTAAATGCGGCCACATCGTCCGTCCTGACATTCAGCTCCGCATCCTTGTTATCCGGATTAAAGAGATTCTTATTTGGATCAAAACCCTGTTCCTGTCCCTCACCTGTTTGCGCACCGTTCTTATTGCCTGCGGAAAGTGTGAGTCCTGTCACAGGACTTTCGGGTTCTTTTTCTTCTTCTGAAACAATGATCTCTACAGGACGGTCTTTAACTGTTTCAGAGTCTTTTTTCGATGCCGCCTCTACCGTGAAGCTTACCACCTCTTCTTCCGGCATTTCGTCCTTTACTGTATCTACAGTTTCAACGTTTTCAGTTGTAACAACCGTAGACTCAGGTGTTGCAGCAACGGTCCCTTCTCTTGTTTCCGGCGTCACAGATCCTTCATTTGCCAGAACAGCTTTGAAATCCATCACTTCTGTAGCACCATCTGCCTCGATTTCCATCATAAGTCCGTTTATCTCAGCAGGTTCCATATTCAGTTCTTCTACCAGATTTTTGGTGAGTTCCCCTACCTGGGATAAGATATCCGATACATCGGAGCGCATCAGAAGAAGAACAGTATCCTCCTGTCCTGTCAGTGCGCTGACCAGATTTGTCAATTCCTTCGGATTTGCAAGATCCATGATGGAAAGCCCCAGCTCAGCCATCTTGGCTTCTATTTCTTCATCAGAGACGCCCAATTCTTCTTTGAGGACTTTTTTTACGTCCTCACCGAAGCTGTCTACAGCCTCTTTAACTTTCTTTAATGTCTCAGGATCATTTTCTTCACTCTTTACGGTGATCTTATTCTCCTTTGACCTGTCAAACTTATACTCGTTTGTTTTCACATCCTGTGCGTCTTGTCTCTGCACGTCCTTTTGCAGGTAATCATTTTGTATCCGATCCGCGGTATTAAGTTCTTTAGCTACATCAATGGTCCTGTTCATAAGGTCCATGAAGCCTGCTTTTTCGCCGTCATTCTTGGCTGAGGCGTTTCTTTGAACCTGCGGATTCATTACGGGTACATTTGTGATGCTCGCACTCGTCATGAATTTCCTCCTCTAAAAAGCTTCGCAACATCAAGAAACACACCGTCACGGTTCCATCAGCTCTGTTACGAGAGCTGCCGTAGCAGTGTCCATGGCGCCGAGGATGTCACCACGTTGTTTCGCATCCATGCGTGAAAGTATCTTTGCCACCAGCCTCAGGTCTTCTGTCATAGTGTTAAAAATGGCTGCTGCCTGAGCCGGCTTCATTTGTGAATAGGCACTCACATAACTTTCCAGTTCCTGATCGGTTTGGACCTGACCGACCACCTGGCGATATATGGCTGCTGCATTTTCCGGCTCTATACTTTCATAGTACTCCTTATATTCATTTATATCGGGTGCCTGATCCGAAAAAACAACCTCTTCATAAAATTTTTCTTTTTCGGTTTCAAAGGCAGCCTGATTGGCCTTATATTGCTGCAGCTCAGCGGACTGAGCCTCCAGTTCTGCGATATATGCCGCTGTCACTGTAGAGTCTTCGGTGGATTTTGCGATCACAGCTTCCAGTTCTTTAATCCTGGCCACTGCATCATCCATGGTGGCGAAGTGATATGGATCATCTTCTTCCACATATTCTTCTGTTTCCGGCAGGATCTTATTAACCACCGGTACATCTTTTAATATCGGATAAAGGACGGTGGATCCAAAGCCCCCCACATCCATTTTTATTACAAGCGCAAAAATAACCAGCCATACCACGATGATCATGAAGGCTACGAGAAAGAGCAAAAACTTGCTTAAAGGGCTGTCATCCTGTTCTTCAAGCTCTTCTTCGGCTTTTGCAGCTTTCTTGGCTTCTTTGGCTGCTGCTTTTTCTGCTTTTTTCTTCTCTTTCAGTTCTTTTTTCGACAGTTCTTCTGTTTCTTCAGCCATTTTATATCTCCTGACTTACTGGTCATCTTCAGTTTCTTCATCAGGCTTACCGTCATTCATTCCGTATTTAAAGCTGGTAAGCTCGTCTATCTGCTTCATTTCTTCCTTGTTAAGCTCATCAAGAAAAACTTCAAAAGCCTTTTCTTTAAGCTTATCATGGGTTTTTCGCTCCTGCTGGGCCAGGTTTAGTTTCTGCCTCTGGAGTTCTACTTTTCTTTCAGCTTTGCTGAGTCTGATCATCTGATCTCTTATCAGCCTTTTCATAGTGTTTATGGCTTCCTTGCACGTACGGATCTCATGGAAATCCAACGCACCAAGAGACAGTTCTTTCAGTCTGGCTTCGTATCCGCTTTGTTTTATCAGCAATTTTTCCAGTTTTTCCTGTTCTTCGTTTCGTTCCGCCACAGCCAGGCTGAATTCGTTCTTGGCCTGATCTTCCAGTTTTTCCTTAACATTAAGGATATTTTGCATCTTATACCGGAACTTCGCCATCTGCATCTTCCTTTACTACCGGCGGAAACATTTCTTCCAGCATGGAAATAATGGTTTCGTAATCAAATTTCTCATCCGTTTCCTGCAAAAGAAAATTGTTCACGGCCTCTATCTTTGATATAGCAAAATCAATATTCTTATTGGATCCGTTCTTATACGCACCGATATTTATAAGGTCTTCCGCATCGGAATATGTGGCCATTACGTTCTTCAGCTGTCCGGCAGAGTATTTATGAGGTTTATCCGCCACAGCGGACATAACTCTGGAAATAGACTGCAGCACGTCTATGGCCGGATAATGATTCTGCTGTGCCAGCCTTCTGTTTAACATGATATGGCCGTCAAGTATGGATCTGGCTGTGTCTGTGATAGGCTCATTCATATCATCACCGTCCACAAGGACTGTATAGAGCCCCGTAATGGAACCTGTGGCTCCGTTTCCGGCTCTTTCGAGAAGTCTGGGAAGCTCCGCATAAATAGAGGGAGGATAGCCTCTTGTCACAGGAGGTTCTCCCGATGCCAGGCCGATCTCTCTTTGTGCCATGCAAAAACGAGTCAGGGAATCCATCATCAATAGGACATCTCGTCCCTGGTTTCTGAAATATTCAGCCACTGCAGTGGCAGTCATTGCTGCCTTCTTTCTGATGAGAGCCGGTTTATCAGATGTGGCCACCACCACCACTGACCGCTTCATTCCTTCCGGCCCCAGGTCCTTTTCCACAAATTCCCGGACCTCCCGGCCTCGCTCGCCGATAAGTGCGATCACATTCACTTCAGCCTGAGTATTCCTGGCAAACATACCCATGAGAGTACTTTTTCCCACACCGGATCCGGCAAAAATGCCGATCCTCTGGCCCTTTCCCACTGTGATGAGGCCATCCACCGCTTTCACGCCGAGAGGCAGCGGTTCTGTGATAATGACTCTTTCCATGGGATCCGGCGGATCGTTATCTGCCAGGTATTCTTCCTGCATGGATGGCATATCTTCTCCTTCCGGAATATCTGTGATACGCCCTATTCCGTCCAGAGTATGTCCCAGGAGTTCATCACCCACAGGTATAGAAAGAGGATGCCCGGTATTTTCCACCATGCATCCTATTCCCACTCCTTCAGTATTATCATATGGCATAAGAAGGAGGGTCTTGTCTCTGAACCCTACCACCTCGGCCATTATTCGTCTGTCATCCTCTGTGATGATCTCACAAAGATCATTAAGCTTGGCTTCCGGCCCCAATGACTCCACTGTGAGTCCCACCACCTTTGTGACCTTTCCCAGTCTGTCAAAGTAGGTATTGTCAGCTAAATTAAGATATTTCTGTGCATCTATTTCCATATCTTTTATGCCAGGGATCTGATGTCTTTAATGAGGTTTCCCACCTCTGTTCCTAGGCTGCAGTCAAATATGCCCCCATCGGTTTCGATTATGCAGTCTCCGTCCTGAAGCACCGGATCCATGATAATATCTACCTGCACATCCTCACCCACTTTTGCTTTAATCTCGTCTTTTTTTGTACTTAAAAACTCTCGTCCGGCTTCATTCACCCGAACCTGAAGGATCTTTGAACCTTCTATATGCGAAACTGCATTTTCTGCCAGATGGTAGAGTATCTCTTTTTTATCGGCGAACTGTATCATGAATACTTTTTCAAACACGTCGCAAAGCGTATCCACGAGTTCTTTTTCCATCCGTTCCTCTTTCATCTGGATATGAGAAAGCATTTCCCTTTCCTGATTCATGAGGCGCTCTTTCTCTGCAGTATTCTCCTGGGCTGCCCTTGTGATTCCGGCCTGATAGCCCTCGTTATGGCCTTCCACCTCAGCATTCTTACGAATAGCAGCTATCTCTGCCTCCGCTTCTGCATACATCCTGTCGATCTCTTCCTTGGCTTCGGTGAGGATACGTTCCGCTTCTGCCCTGGCTTCCTCTACATAGTCAGTATCGGGAATATCTGCCTCCATTGGCTCTTCGTCATCGAAGCTCATGGTAGTATCCGGCACTTCCTGCATCACAGGGTTGCCTTCCTCATCCATCACCTGATTCCCCTCTTCGTCCAAAACCGGAATCTGGATAAATCTGGGCTGCTCGCGCTGCCTTCTTTTTTCCTCTTCCCTTTGTTTTTCTATCTTTCGGATGAGATCATTCAGTTTTTCTTCTATCAGGGAATTGCTGTTAATGACCACATCTTCGTCGTTGTCATTAACCACCTGAGTGTTATATACGATATTAGACAACCAGATCGTCACCTCCACCTCTGGAGATAACAATTTCTCCGGCATCCTCCAGTTTCCTTATAACGGCCACTATCTGCTGCTGAGCTTCTTCCACGTCTTTCATACGTACAGGTCCCATGAAGTCCATATCTTCTTTTATCATGGCAGCCAGACGTGTGGACATATTCTTGAATATCACGCCCTGTACTTCTTCGTTGGATCCCTTCAATGCCACGCCAAGCGTACTGTTTTCCACATCTCGAAGCACTCTCTGT
Source organism: Lachnospiraceae bacterium (assembly GCA_024688505.1). Lineage (GTDB taxonomy): Bacteria > Bacillota > Clostridia > Lachnospirales > Lachnospiraceae > FD2005. The sequence continues at coordinate 2,983 of JAILDZ010000082.1, read as the reverse complement.
ATAGCACGGTCGTCCAGAAGGAGGATATCCTCGAATACGAACATCTTCTTTCTGATCTCTTCTGCGAGTTCCGGTTCGTCTATTTCCAGTGTCTCCATGATACGTTTTTCTGTACCACGATCCACTGCGTTCAGGATGGCTACAGTTGCATCCACACCACCCGCGATGGTGTAATCCTGATTCAGAAGTGAGGATAATTTTCTCTCCAGCACACGTTCCACTTCTTTAATGACTTCAGGTGAAGTACGGTCCATCATGGCTATACGTTTAGCCACATCAGCCTGCATCTCCGGTCCCAGAGCACCGAGAATAAGAGATGCCTGACCGGGAGCCAGATATGAAAGTATCATTGCTATTGTCTGGGGATGCTCATCCTGAATAAAGTTTAATACCTGACTGGGTTCAGTTTTACGAATGAACTCAAACGGACGAACCTGCAAGGATGCAGTGAGCTTTGTGATGACAGCAGCAGCCTGCTCGTCTCCCAGAGCCTTTTCCAGAAGTTCTTTTGCATATCCGATACCGCCTTCTGCGATATACTGCTGTGCCAGACACACCTGATAGAACTCTTCTATCACGGCATCTTTCACTTCCGGGGATATAGATCTGGTATTTGCTATTTCCAGTGTGAGTTCTTCTATTTCCTCTTCCTTGAGATGCTTGAATATCTCAGAAGATTTTTCCGGTCCCAATATGATAAGAAGGACTGCGGCTTTTTGTACGCCGTTTAATTCTTCTGCGCCCATTATTTCTTTCCTTTAGCCCCAGTCCTCATTCAGCCAGTTTCTAAGCAGGTTGGCCACGGCTTCTGGGTTCTCGTCCACAAATTTTTCAATAAGCAGTCTGGCTTCAGACTTTTCAGACACACCAAGGTCTTCCAGCGGTTCTTCTGCTGCGGCCTGCTCCAAAAGCTGATCCACAGTGACCTCTTCTTCCACCTGCTCCTCTTCCTCTTTCCGCAGGGTACGGAATACCACAAATCCAAGGAGAAGGAATACCAGCAGTGCTATTATGAGCTGAATGTAGTCGGTGATGTCCCTTCCTTCAGCCGAATACTGGAACAGCGGCACCTCATACGCGATAATAGACACATTATCAACCGGGATACCTGTGGCATTGGCCACCAGCGCCCTCACATTATCGTCCACATCCGCCAGGGTTCTTTCACTGTTTGCAGCCTTAAATTCATCAAAGGTCTGATCATCCAGCTGGCCGGAAGCCCTCATGTCGTCCTCATTATATACTACATATCTGGTAGCCACAATAGCCACAGATGAGTCGTCATAATCAATCTTCCCTACCTCGCCGTCTGTGGTGGTGATGGTCTCATCAGGAAGGAAATCCTCTGTGATCTCAGAGCTGCTGGAGCTGCTCTGCTGATTGTCTTGAAGCACATAGGTGGTGTCGTTATTAGAGTCTGTTCCCGGAATACCGGACACACCCTCCGAGGACTCTGTTTCTATTCTGGTACGGCTGTCCAGATATCCTTCTTCTCTGCCCGAATCCACAGAATAGTCATATTTAACCACATTTGTGTTGTCAAAACTCATAGACAGGTTCACGCCCACGTCTACGGCATCGTATATAGCACCGTCACTATTGGCATTAGCCAGTGTAGAACGGATTTTTAAAGCTGCTGCTGTTTCCGCCTGCTGTTTTACACTTTGATTAGTGGATGCCAGGCCGGCAGCGGATGTTTCTTCTCCACCTGAGAAAAGCATATTTCCGTTGCTGTCAATGATAGTGATGTGCTCAGTAGTATCATTGCCAAGACCGGTAGCCATGTATTTGGCCAGGTTTGATGCCCATGTAGCCTTATCTTCTATAAGGTTTTCATTTTCTAGTTCAAGTATGACCTTTGCGTACGCTTCCTCTTCCTTGGCTATAATGGTTCCGTCATCCCGGGGAATGGAAAGAGCCACCTGCGCACTGCGTACCGGAGCCAGAGTCTCTAACTGGTCTTCAAAAAGCTTCTCCAGATATACCTGATATCTCTTTTCCTTATCTGCCTGCGTAGTGGCGAAGCCTCCGTTTAAAGCATCATCTATGCCGTATCCGTCGTTCGGGATCTTATTTGTGCCAAGAAGTATGGTGGCATTTGCCACATCTTCTTTATGTACATAATAGACCATTCCGTTATCGGACCGGTCATAGGCAATGTTCTCACCTTCCAAAAGGCCCTGCACCGTAGAGGACTGCTCTGCGCTCGTACACTCTATGATCTGCACCCAGGTGGGTCGGGTAACCACAAATACAAGTATGCCGATGGCAACCACCACTACTGTAGCGGCACTTATGATGAGTGCCTTCTGGCGTGTTGTCATCCCCTGCCACCAGTCCCTTATTCGGTTGAGAAGGTTTTGTAATTGCTCAGGCATTTAGATTGCTCCTTTTGGGTGTGTGTTGGTTTGCTTCGCTCTCGCAATGCTTTGTTAGATCTAGCAAATTGCTCCGCTGCTTCGCAGCTCTCGCATTTTTTTATTAGATGATATTACGCATTGCTACGCTTCGCTCTCGCAATGCTTTGTTAGATCTAGCAAATTGCTCCGCTGCTTCGCAGCTCTCGCAATTTAAACCGCATTCGCATTCCGTGCTACCGCACTTCATGCTCATGTGGTTTTGGTTCGCTAATACAATCATATTTTTGCGCAAGCGCAAATATGATTGTATTTCGAACACTAGATCTGCATCTGCATGATTTCCTGGTAGGCTGATATAAATCTGTCGCGGACTGCAGTGGTATACATCAATGCCACATTTGCTTTCTGCTGGGCAATGGCCAGATCATGCGTATTCTCAGCCTGTCCCAGCACAAACTTGATCTGCTCCGCTTCAGCCTTGTTATTAAGCGTGTTTGTTTCATCTACCATGTTCATCACAGCATCAAACACTGAACCAAAGTCCTTATCAGATCCTTTGGATGTGACGGCGGACAGATTATCAAGTGGCTGCTTACCATATAAAGACTGTATATTCGATACGT
>JAILDZ010000075.1 GCA_024688505.1 Lachnospiraceae bacterium | reverse complement strand
GCGGATAACACGGATGCCAAGATGCAGACCTTTAAGGAAGCCATGAAGAATGTGAAGTCCGACGACACTTCCTGGCAGGGCTTTAACAGATATATTGATTCGAATATCAGAAGAACGGAGCAGTGGTAGAGTTTGGCTCTTAAGAAAAATGACGAGATAGAACTTAAGATCACGGATATCGGCGTAAACGGGGAAGGTATCGGTAAGCACGATGGACAGGCTGTCTTCGTGCAGGGGGCTTTGCCCGGAGATACTATCCGTGCCGGCATCACCAAGGTGAAGAAGTCCTATATGTATGCCAGAGTGATAAAGATCATTTCTCCTTCGCCGGATCGTATAGAGCCCGCCTGCTCCCTTTCGAAAAAGTGCGGTGGCTGCGCTCTCCAGGACATGAGCTACAGCGCGGAGCTTCGGATGAAGGAAAATAAGGTTCGTTCGGACCTTATCCGTATCGGAGGCTTTCCTGCCGAGGAAGTGGACCGTATCCTAAAGCCCATAGTCGGCATGGAAGGCGATGCGGTAGAGCGCTATCGGAACAAGGCTCAGTTTCCCGTGGGGACGGACCGGGAGGGTCATGTGGTGACAGGCTTTTTTGCAAACCATTCTCACCGCATCGTTCCGGTAAAAGACTGCACCATGTGCATGGAGGAAAACGTCGTGATTACCGGGGCTATCCGTGATTTTATGGCTATGCACAGGATAAGCGCCTACGATGAAGAGACGGGAAAAGGCCTCATTAGGCACATCCTGATCCGTAAAGGCTTTTCCACCGGGGACCTTATGGTATGCCTCGTAATAAACGGGGATTCTCTGCCTCATGAAGCGGACCTGATAAGCGCGCTTTCTGCCATAGAGGGCATGCGCTCTATATCTATCAATATAAATATAAAGCGAAATAACGTGATCATGGGAGACCGGACGGAGAACATCTTCGGCCAGCCCTTTATCACGGATTTTATTGGAGATGTGAAATACCGCATCTCTCCCAGATCCTTCTTCCAGGTGAACCCTGCCCAGACCATAAGGCTTTATTCCAAGGCCCTGGAATATGCTTCTCTTTCCGGGAATGAGACTGTCTGGGACCTCTACTGCGGCATAGGCACCATATCCTTATTTTTGGCGGGGCATGCGGCTAAAGTCTACGGGGTGGAAGTGATCCCGGAAGCCATTGAGGATGCGAAGCAAAATGCCTTTATTAACGGCTTTGATAACACTGAGTTTTTCGTGGGGAAAGCGGAGGATATGGACTACACGGGCTTTAAGAAGCCCGATGTGATAGTGGTGGATCCGCCCCGGAAGGGCTGCGACACCCTCTGCCTTAACGCCATTCTTTCTGCAGAGCCGGATCGCATTGTATATATCTCCTGCGATCCTGCCACTCTTTCCCGGGATCTTAAGATCCTGACCGCCGGCGGCTACAGGCTCCTTGAAGCCACGCCCTTCGACCAGTTCCCGCGAAGCGTACACTGCGAATGTGCCTGTTTGCTGACGCGATAACATAGGATGATTAGAATTATGAAGATACCAATAATAATACCGGCTTATGAGCCCGATGAAAGATTCATAGAACTGCTTTCTGCACTTGTGGTTGAAGATAATTATATAGTTGTTATTGATGACGGAAGTGGCGAAAAATATAGGCCTTTATTTGATCAGGTTAATGAGATTATTGACGGTAAAGGAGTTTTGCTAAGGCATGAAGTAAATAAAGGTAAAGGCAGAGCCTTAAAAACAGCTTTTCGGTATGTGCTGAATAGTATTCCTGACGCAATTGGAGCAGTTACGGCTGATTCAGATGGTCAGCATACAAAAGACTGTATAATGGCAGTATGCGCTGGCTTGGAAAAGCATCCAAATTCTTTGATACTTGGCGTAAGACATTTTGATGAAGAAGATATACCCTGGAAAAGCAGATTTGGTAACACTCTTACATTAAAGGTAATGAAGATCGTATCGGGACTGAGTATCAGTGATACACAGACGGGTCTAAGGGGAATCCCTAGAAAGTTTATGGAAGAACTACTTAATGTAGAGGGAGAACGCTATGAATATGAAACCCGTATGCTTCTTGAAACGGTAAACAAATATAGTATTGTGGAAGTTCCTATAAAAACTATATATGATTCAAAGGAAAACCATCAGACGCACTTTCATCCGTTTCGTGATTCTTTTAAGATTTATAAGGTTTTGTTTGAAAGGTTTTTCAGATTTGTATTTTCATCTTTCTCTTCATTCATAATTGACATAGTACTGTTTTATTTATTGTGTATTATATTAAAACCCTGGAATTCGTCTTTTTATGCGGCAGCTGCTACTGTTATTGCGAGAATAGCATCAGCAACGTGTAATTATAGTTTCAATTATATTTTTGTTTTTAGGAGCAAAGAGAAGAAGCTTATATCAGCCGGTAAGTATTTAGCATTGGCAGTTGTACAGATGGGATGCAGCGCATTATTAGTTACACTGGCAATACATGTTTTTCCTTATATCAATGAATCTATTTTAAAGATGATAGTTGATACAGCATTGTTTTTTGTAAGTTATCAAATACAAAAGAGGTTTGTGTTTGGAGGAATTAGACATGCATGATATCTTGCTGGCGATTCAGTATATTACGATAAGCGTCCTGTTCATCGAGATGTGTATCGTGTTCCTGCGCTGGAAAAGTGCGGTCCATTCATATCTTTTCCTGGCATGCGTGGTTTCTTTTATAAGTAACGTAGGCTATCTTTTCGAGATGAAGGCTGTGTCGGTTGAAGCCTATATCACAGCTCTTAAGCTTTCATACACCGGCAGGGTGTGGATCATCTTTGCCTTCTTTTTATTCGCTGCAAAGATCTGCAGGAAGAAGATCCCGGGGTGGCTGGTGACAGCCCTTTCTGCCGTCATAGTAGGGGTGTATGCTTCCGTGCTCATGATAGGAAGTAACGATCTCTACTACCCGTCCTACGAATTCATTTCGGACCCTGTATTTCCCAGGTTTTATCACGAAAACGGCATCGTTCACGACCTTTTCATGGGCATGAACGGCGTCCTTTCACTGATAGCCCTATACTGGCTTATCTCCATGTACCGTAGGGAGATCGATAAAAAGTCAAAGCTTCGTATGCTTATGCTGGTGGCATCCTTCGGGGTGCAGGTGTTTGCCTTTATCCTTCAGATCACAGGGCTCTTTGGGATATCGGAGTACTATGATCTCACCATGCCGGGGATCCTGCTTGGCACGGTGTTCATGCTGATCGCCATCTTCGGTTTCGACCTCCTCGGCACCCGTGAGATAGCGAGAGACTTCGTCATAGACAGGATTTCCGAGGGCATCATTGCCGTGGATAATGAGGGCAGGATCCAGTATTATAACGAGCCTGTGCTAAAGCTTTTTCCCGAATTTGATGCTTTCTTTTCGGGAAAGGCCCTTCGCCTGCATTCCAACCGGAAAGAGGGCTCCGGCAAAGTGCGTACACCCTATGACATCATTTCCATGATAGAGGATGCCGTAAAGACAGATTCCACCATCACTATCGATAGCTGCATATACACCCCGGAGGAAAACGACCTCATCTATAACGGGGAGCGCTACGGAAAGATCTATGCTCTGGTGGACGACACGGAGCACTATGAATATATGGAGGAACTCCAGAAACAGCGGGATATCGCGGATAAAGCCAATGAGACCAAGAGCAGGTTCCTTGCAAATATGTCTCATGAGATCCGAACCCCCATCAATGCAGTCCTTGGCATGGACGAGATGATCCTCCGCGAAAGCAGCGAAAAGAGCATCAGGTCCTATGCTGCGGACATCATGTCCGCAGGGCGCACCCTTCTTTCCCTCATTAATGACATCCTGGATCTTTCGAAGGTGGAAGAAGGAAAGATGGAGATTATCCCGGTGCAGTACGATCTTTCTTCCCTCATAAACGACATGCAAAATATCGTCCGTGACAGAGCGGAGAAAAAGGGACTGAAGCTGGTGCTTAATGTGGATCCCCACATCCCTCATATCCTCTTTGGCGATGAGATAAGGATCCGTCAGTGCGCGGTAAACCTTCTAACTAATGCTGTGAAATACACGGAAAAAGGGGAAGTGTCCCTGACCGTTTCTCATGAGAAGAAGGATGATGCCCATATCAGCCTCACAGTCCGTGTGGAGGATACCGGCATAGGCATGAAGAAAGAGGACATGGAAAATCTCTTCTCGCCCTATAAACGTATCGAGGAAAAGAGAAACCGCACCATCGAGGGTACGGGTCTTGGCATGAGCATCACTAAGCAGCTCCTGTCCCTTATGGGGAGCGACCTTTCGGTGGATAGCGAGTATGGCAAAGGTTCTGTCTTCTCCTTTACCATAGACCAGGATGTGGTGGACTGGGACGAGATAGGAAGCGCTGCGGTGAAGGTAAACGATCGCCGGGAAGCTTCATATGAATACCGGGAGCTTTTCCATGCGCCGGATGCAAGGATCCTGGTGGTGGATGATACGGAGATGAATCTTACCGTGATAGAGAGCCTCCTTAAAAAGACGCTTATCAGGATAGATACAGCCATGTCCGGAGCCGAGGCCGTGAAGCTGGCGGAGGAATCGTCCTATGACATTATCTTCATTGACCATATGATGCCGGACATGGACGGCATAGATACTCTGAAAGCCATTAGAGAAGGGGGAGCATCGAAGGATGCCCCTGCCGTGGCCCTTACCGCCAATGCGGTTTCCGGTGCCAGAGAGATGTATCTCGATGCAGGATTTTCTGATTATCTTTCGAAGCCTGTGGACGGGGCGAAGCTGGAGAGGATGATATTTAACATGCTTCCCGCTGATAAGATATCTGATGATGTTTCTCCGGATGAAATCCCTATGACCGGAAACGCTCCGGCTTCCGGGGAGAGCGCGACCACAGCGGACGCCTCGGACAGCCTTCCGGCAGAGCTTGAAGTTATAAAAGAGATCGATGCAAAGACCGGCATCAGTAACTGCGGATCTTTGGATTCGTACTTTTCCGTGCTTTCCGTTTTCCACCGCACCGCTGCGATGAAGGCCGACGAGATAGAGTCGCTTTATAACGATAATGACATAGAAAACTACACCATTAAGGTTCATGCCCTGAAAAGCTCTGCCCGTATCATCGGGGCTTCGGAGCTTTCAAAGATGGCCGAGTCACTTGAAAATGCAGGAAAAGTAAAAGACACGGACTTCATAGATGCTCACACGGAGGAGCTTCTGGTCCGGTATTTCAGTCTGGACGCTAAGGTTTGTTGGCTGGATGATAGCGATGATGACCTGCCGGAGATAGACGAAAAGTCTCTTCGAGAAGCATACCAGACAATAATGGAGATAGCGGACAGCATGGACTATGAGCTAATGGAGGATATCATAAGAAACATTAAGGCATACAGGCTGCCTCGTCCTGACAGGGAGAGAGTGGACCTGATAGAGGATAAGCTCACTGCCCTGGACTGGGAGGGGATCAAGATGACAGCGGGTGAAGCATTATGAAACGCTCAGGACTTAGCGCCATCGGGCGCATCATCAAACTTGGCCTTTCCATGATGATCCCCATCCTTTTCATCGGGAGCATGACTGTGCTGATAAACGGCATCCCCCTCCAGGCATACCAGGATTTTCTGGATACATTCATGGGCGGGGCCCTGAGGAGTATCATACTTTTGATCCAGGTG
>JAILDZ010000086.1 GCA_024688505.1 Lachnospiraceae bacterium | reverse complement strand
GAAGTCCCTGGGATATTTATCAGGACTACATTGATGGTAAAAAAGAGATCCGCGAGATAAATACTGAGTACATGGAGAAATATCGCCAGGGCAGGCAGATTCATTGAGAGGATTTTGGGATTATGGCAAAAGCACCTGAGATTACAGCATCTACACCTGAAGAGCGTAGAGCATATATAAAAGAGAGATTTCCATGCATTGATAGGTCTTTCGTCGAAGCATCATAAAAATGTAAGCAATAGTATGGACGAATTCATAAAATGCAACATTGAATGTGAAAGCATTTTGGCTAGATAAGAGATGACTTTCAGCATAATTGACGAGGTGTATCTAAAATGATAATACGAAAATATGAGGAAAAAGACATCCGGCAGATGATAGACATCTGGAATGAGGTTGTTGAAGCTGGAATAGCTTTTCCGCAGGAAGACTTTCTTGATCCTGTGTCAGGGAAAGAATTCTTTGAATCACAGAGCTATACCTGTGTAGCAGATGATGATGGTCAGATAGTAGGCTTATATATATTGCATCCGAATAATGTTGGTAGATGTGGGCATATATGTAATGCGAGCTATGCAGTAAATTCTAAGTGTAGAGGGCGGCATATCGGAGAAAAACTTGTAAGTGATTGTTTGCTTAAAGCGAAAGATATCGGGTTTAGAGTATTACAATTCAATGCTGTAGTAGAAAGCAACATCCATGCAAGACATCTATATGAGAGACTTGGCTTTGTACAACTTGGAACTATCCCTGGCGGATTTAGGATGAAGGATGGGCATTATGAGAATATTTGCCCATACTATCGCACACTTTAACCTGGAATATATTATTTCCTTAAGTACTTCTCATCCGATTCATATTCTTCGCTAACAAATCGTTCCACTGTCATGTGAAGATCATACTTGTCGCGAAGCTCAGCTAGTTGCTTCATCATAGGAGATGCATGATGCGAGTCTATAGCCGCCTGATCAGACCAGGAATCAATAAGCAATACTGTTTCAGGATCACTAATAGGCTGAAAGTATTCATATCGCAGATTTCCTTCTTCTGCTCGAATAGCATCAGCGATACCTGATGATTCCATTTCATCCACAAATACACGTGCATTTCCGTTTATTCCCTTATAGTAAATGTTTACTGTTATCATAAAATCTCCTTAGCCTCGCCAACCTCTGCAAGTGTTCCTTTCAAAATATAAGAACCTCTTTATTTTATCATAATCTTTAGCTGCAAGATTTGTTCATCCATTATAAATCCTTCTTATTCCATTTCTTCTATGATCCCCTCCAGAATATCTGCGGCACTCGCAACCATCTTCGGACAGAATTCTGTAAACAATCCTTCTTCTCTGGCCCTTTGCGCTCCTTCCGGAGTCGAAACATCATACCCTAAAAGTTCATTACAGATGTATGAGCCATTTACCTTTTTGAAGCGGTCCATCATCATATCATTAATCCGATTGGAGATTTTCCTCTCTTCCTGATTTCCTATTTGCGTTTGTCCATATAAGAGTCCCAATACCATAAGTGCGCCGCTACACGCTCCGCACACCTCACCTTTTCGCATTCCGCTTCCAAAGCAGGATCCCAGTCTTAATGCCTGTTCCTTCGATATTCCGCATTTTTCTGAAAAGGCCATGAGCACAGCCTGTGAGCAGTGCATTTTTTCAGCAAAGTATTTGATCGCTCTTTCTCTTGTATTACTATCTACCATCGTTATCATCCCGACACCTCAATAATAAGATTCCTCGTCCACTGCCACCACTACGATGCCCTGTATTCCATCAAAGTGGTATTCTGCCATACTCCAAATCTGTCTTTCGCAATTCTTTCCCGGTAGCCGATCTCTCTAAAACCACACTTCTTATGCAGTCCTATACTGGCTTTGTTAATTGAAATAATAGCAGAATAAATGCTCCAGTATCCTTCTTGCTCCGATCGTTTGATAAGTTCTTTCACAAGTGCCGTTCCGACTCCATGTCCTCGATAGTTTTGATCTACATAGACGCTCATTTCAACACATCCTTTATAAACGCACCTGCTTGATGTAGGGCTGATGGCTACCCAGCCTACCACATTACCATCTTCTTCATAAACAAATCTGCAGGTCCTGATATGACCTTTATCCCATTCCTCAAAATCAGGGCATTCCGTATTGAATGTCGATTTCCCGCTTTCCATTCCCTGCCTGTAAATCTCGGCAACCCTTGCCCAGTCATTTTCCTCCATTGCTCTTATCACAGCACTTTTCCTCCTCTTCTTCACATGCCACATTTAATATTTGTAATGCTTCGATAACCTGTTCCCGTTTATCCTTCGGAATCCTTGAGAATACCTTTTTAAACTTCTCATACATGTCATTTTCTATTTTTTTAAAGCGTGCTTCGCCTTCCTCCGTCAAGGAAAGAACAACACGTCTTCGATCGGTTTTAGACGATTCTCTTATTACAAAGCCTTTTTGTACAAGTTCCTCAACAGCTCTGCTTACAGCGCTTTTATCCAGTTTAAGAACACTCGCCAGTTCTTTCACGCTGATCCCCGGGTCTCGTCCGATCTCTACTACAATAAAACACTGCGAAGTAGTGACTGAGCACTGGCAGCAATCTGTGCTGTTCATAATATCAAGATTGCGTTCAAGCTCTCTGGTACATTCCCGAAATATCTTCACCTTATCCATATGACACCTCCGTATGGGTATAGATGATAATCTCATTAGTTGCATTTGTCAACTATATTTTTTTAATATGATATACTCATAGTGTCTTTACTATATAGAAACAAGTATGACAGGAGTTAGCAGCCTATATGAATAAAAAGAGATATCACCTGCGCTTCTATGGTCAGGTTCAGGGCGTAGGTTTCAGATATACCGCCACGCATCTGGCCCAGCGTTACAGACTCACGGGGTGGGTTCGAAATGAATATGATGGCAGCGTTTCCGCTGAGATCCAGGGGGCGGACGACGCCATAAGCGAATGGCTGAAAGCCATCCACTGCGGCCGCTACATCGAGATAGATCGTATGGATAAAACTGAGATCGAAATATATGAAGATGAAAGATCTTTTGGTGTGAAATACTGAGCCATTACTGTTTGGATATAAATAGTATAATCTTATGTAAAACGGTCCGGCTGTCAACCGAACCGTTTTACATAATCAGAGCCCGAACGATGGGTATCTTCCTGACTCTTTTCATAAAAAGGGTATATTAAGATGTATACCGGAATTAAATGTTCCACTCTCCATATACATGATTATTGGTACCTATCGCATCTCCATACAAAACACTGTCTACGACATATTTGCTGTAACAAAACACTTTTTTGCCTCCGTCAAGATGATTTCCTTCTATGGAAATCTCGGGACCAACTATATTATTTCTGGAGAATGTATGATTACATCCCCACGCTCCCCTGATTACCAATGCTATGTCATATTCATCGATACTGTTATTACGAATAATAATGTTATTTATGGTGTTACCTTCGGCCAAGGTGCTAAATCCCTTTGACTCATCATATTCAGGGACCGGATAACCCCAGAAATCGTCTGTACGTCCTTCCATATGAACCGCGGATATCTTGATAGCCTCCATCGCCTCGTGAATCTTATTATCCTCTATTACCAGATCACTGATCGTACAATCTGAGATTCGGCTTGGATATGGCAATTCCTGCGTACCGTGCTGTGCTTCTACTTGTATACCTACTTCATGGCCCCATATCTCATTATCTCTCACAGTTATGTCTTCCATATGGCAATCCACACAATTTTGCATCTGTGACTCACACCTGGTTGTGAATAGCATAATTCCTATCTGTGGCTCATATGGCCCCGGAAAACAAGGCCTTAATGTATTATTCTCAATCAGAATATGTCTTGCATACATTCTGGACACATCCCCGCTACAGCATTGATTAGTAGCTCCCACATTGATCCCTGTATTAAAATAAGTTATAGCGTTATTTCGAATGATTACATTTTCAAGGACATTATCATGTCTACCAGGGAAGCTGGCAAGTAACGTCATCCCAATATCATGCACGCCTTCAAGCGTATTATTTTCAATTGTTAAATCCTCACATCTACAGTTATATACATCATTTAGGCTGGACCGGAACATATCCGTTCCTTCAAAGAAAGCATAATTACATGCCCCATGCGCCATAAGCCCCTCTGAGAACTGATTTCCGTCTTCTAGATTAGCAATGGTTTTATTGTCACTCCAAACCACACCCCTCAAAACAGCATCGTGAATGGGCTGCTCATCTTGGTCATACAGTGCATTAAACAGACATGTGGCACATGCAACATGACCTGCGTTGTGAGCTTCCTTTGAGCCTTGGGGAGCCTCAAACAAATTCCCCCTGATTTCAATATTCTCAATTCTTCGTTCACTTCTGACGATTCCTGTCATAATGCATGCATTATTGATATTATGAAAATCACAACTGCTCACCTTAATGTTTTTGGTGTTATTCTCATCTGATCTTATATAAATCCCTGTATCAAAGTCCTTGATGCTTAGATCCTTGATATCGTAATTATCGCCTTCGATAGTTAATGCTACGCCGGAGTCCTTCCCTTTTAGGATTGCTCCGTTTCCTATAATACGTACTGACCCGTTACAACAATTGATGACTATTTCTTTTTCAATCTCGATAATGACATTTTTCTCAAATTCCAATATATTCTCTTTCCCGCTTGTTATGGATTTCAATGCCTTTGAAAGAGATTCATAATCATTTATCTTACATCCCATATTTATGTACCTTTCCCTTCATATGCCGGTTCAAAAACACATGTCAGCTCCGGCATCACCGCATTACAATGTTGTTTGCTCCATATGCCCTGTCAAACATGACCTCATTCACAATATGTTTTTCATATGTAAAGACTTTTCTTCCCGAATCCAGTTTATTATCAAATATGCTTATATCATCCCTTACAACACAGTTTTTTATAAAAGAATAGCCACATCCCCATGCCGCTCCGAGCGTGAATGCCATATCAAATTCACTTAAAGAATTATGGGCGATGGTAATAGCTCTGATCACAGCGTTTTCGCACCGTGTGCTGAACGGATCATTCTCGTCAAACGGATCCAACTCGAATCCCCAAAAGGCATCCACTCTGCCCTCCAAGTGTGACGCAAATGCACGTATCGGCAAAGCTACGTTCATGATTTCATTCCTTAGTATGGCCACATTCTCCAATACGCAGTTTTCCAGCAGGCTAGGGTATGGAAGGTCCTGTGTGGAGTGTACCGCCTCCAATGCCACACCTATCTCTCTTCCATATATTTTATTGTTAATAACATATACATTTTTCATGGAGCAGTTGCGACATACAATCTTCCCTGATTCTGCCCTTATGGTAAAAAGCATAATTCCTATCTGTGGTTCGTTCGGCCCGGGGACATCAGGAATCAGTTCGTTTCCATCGATGTATACCATTTCTGTGTGGCAACCTTCTATCTGTCCGTTATGCGGAACATTCGTTGTTCCCACATTTATCCCTGTATTATGATATTTAATCTTATTATTACAGATGCTCACATCAGATAACGTACAATGCCTTTTTCCAGGGAATGCTGCCAGCACATCTATGGCAATATCCCAGACACCATCAATTATATTGTCTTCAATGATAATATCTTCCTCCGAAGAATCGGATATTTCATTAAACGGCGAATCTACCATGTTTCCATTGTCGTAAAAGGCATATGCGCTAGCCCCATGCACGGTGATACCAAGCATAAAAGCCGTATCGTCATCCTGATTCTTAACTATACGGTTACCGATGCATTGCACATGTCTCAACCTGACCTGATGGATCGGCGTACTGTTATCGGAATAACATGCCGTCATGAAGTTTATGGCAGTAGAACAATGGCCATTTCTATCATGTGTTGGTGCCTCAAAATAATTACTCTCTACCGATATATCCTCTATTGTACAACCACTATTTCGTATGGCAGTCGACACTCCCTCGCTTTCTATGTTATGAAATGAACACTCCTGAATAGTAATTCCTTTAACACTCGTATTATCGGCCTCTACTCTGATACCCAAAAAATAGTTTTCTATCTTCAGATTCCTTACTGTAACGTTACTTTTTTTTATACATATCCCGCACCCTGTGCCGTATCCCTGTACAACTGCTCCATTTCCTTCAATTGTGAGTTTTCCATCCCCGGCAATAATAAACCTATCTCCAGGGACCTTATAAACAGTGTCTTTGGTCAGTCGCAACGTGGTATCTTCATTTATAATCCATGACTCTAGAAGCTTACTTAACTCTTCCGGATCGTCAATGATAATTGTTTCCATATTTCCATCTCCGTCATACACTACTTGGATTCACGATACTGTCCGATTGTGATCCCCGTCCTTTTCTTAAAAACTCTATAAAAATATGAGATATTATTGAAGCCACATCTCTGCGCAATTTCCTTTATCTCAAAATCAGTCTCCCTGCAGAGACGCATTGCTTCTTCTACTCTAATACTCATCAGGTAATCAATGAATGTCCTATTCTCAACCTGTTTAAACAGATGACTAAGATAATATGTACTGACTCCTATCTCCTCTGCACAGCTTTCCAAAGATATATCTTCTGCATAATGGAGTCCCACGTATTCCTTAACCCTCATGATATAGGAATCTGCCTTATCTGACCCACTTTCAGAGTCACTTTGATCATTTTCGCAAAAATCAGCCAGACTTTTCTTGTAGGAATCATTCATTTTCTTAAATGAATTATAGTTGTCTCCCACACCGCATATAAATGTAATGCCCATTAGTAATTCAATATCTGATTTGATCTTTGCCACAATTTCACGTTTCCACAAAGTGATGTCGTCCTGCTTCATATCCGCGGGAATAAATATCATGACTACGATACTGTCATTGGTAGAAGTCTCCAGATAATCACATACTCCGTCAAGGATCTCTTTCAAGACTGCCCGTATCTTCTTTTTATCCAAGGCTGTGCCCTTATACTTCGGAAGTAATGTTATGATAAATCCTTGAAAAAAATGAATCGAGTTCAGATAGCAGTACAGATTAAAGCCCTCTTCATCCACTTGTGAAGAAAAAACGGAAAGGAGTATTTCTCCTCCCATTATCGGAGAAACTAATTGAATAGCTGAACTTGCCTTTGATATATCTTCCTGCTGCTTTTTCTCATTATCGATGAGGCGGCAAATATCCGTAATTACGCTGACGAATTCTTCATCTTTACTAGGTTTCACGAGAAATCCGTCTGTTTTCAGATCAAGTGCAGCCTTCACATATTCAAAATCGCTATATGCGGTGTTTACTATAAAATGCGTTTCGCAACCGCTGTCCTTTAGAAGTTTAATGGCTTCTATACCATTTAAGCCGGGCATTCTGATATCTACAATAGCCATGTCCGGTTTATTCGCGACCACCATTTCTTTAAATGATATGCCGTCATGAGCAGTTCCCACGATTTCTATATCCGAGAATTTTTTCGTGATCCTTAATTCCTCGCTTTTCAGTGTTAAAAGCTCGTCATCAGCAATGATCATTGTATACTTCATATTCTTTACCCATTTTCCTCCTTGCCCCTATATGG
The DNA here is from genome assembly GCA_024688505.1 of Lachnospiraceae bacterium. Lineage (GTDB taxonomy): Bacteria > Bacillota > Clostridia > Lachnospirales > Lachnospiraceae > FD2005. The sequence continues at coordinate 16,254 of JAILDZ010000086.1, read as the reverse complement.
CACAAAGATGTTTATTTCGAGACCTTGCTCTAAGTTATGCAGATTAATCTCCACTTTATTATCATAAAACAATTGCAGTCTCTGGTAGATATTCCTCAGTCCTATATTTGTGTTCATTGCATCCACTTTATGTATGCTTTCAGACAGAGCATCTATCTGCGCATCCGTCATTCCCACGCCATTATCCCTAACACAGAGAACCACTTTATCTCCCATTCTGGATGTACTGATCCATACTTTTCCGCCACTTTGCATCATACCGACTCCATGAAGGATAGAATTTTCCACCATCGGTTGCAATATCATAGCAGGCATTAGTAAATCTTCTGTACCATGTCCCATCAGGCATTCGAACGTGAACCTTTCTCCATAACGGTATTCCTGTATGGTCAGGTAATCTTCCAGATTATGTATCTCCTGCCCCAGTGTTACTTGTTTGCTCACATTATCCAGGTTATACCTCAAAAATGCCGCTGTTGTTGTCAGCATTTCCGACGACTTCTCTGCACCTTCAAGCATCGCCATAGAAGCTATCATGTTCAGCGTATTGAATAGAAAATGTGGATTTATTCGCGACTGCAAAAAAATCAAATGGCTTTTCTGCAGTTCCGAATACATCTTCAGATTCTCGTTTTCTGCTGCAGCCAGCCTTTCTTTTATCAGTGCACTTTCCGAAATCATTGACATCTGATCGCTTATCAGGTGGGTCATATAGTTGAATGTCTCTGCCAATTGTTCAAATTCATCGCCACTGCTTATGATTATCGGATTCACATTATATACGTCTTTCTGGAACTCCCGTATTCCCCTTTCCAATTCCGTAATGCTGTGATACATATCCTTATAAACTCGCTCAACATACCAGAAAGCCCCCACTATCGTGATAAGGAGCATTATCGCCCACATGACGTAGAGATAAGCCTGAATCTTTTCCAATCGTGCCTGTTTTAATGTCATCTCTTCCAAGTTATATGCATATACGTCCTGAATACAATTACTCACAAAAGTGCGCAATTCACTGACTCTCTGATACTTAGAATTAAGAAATGTACTTTGAACGATGGAGTCATCATGAACTATATACTTTTGAATATCCTCTATGAGTCCGTCGCTTTCGTTTAATAGCGAATCCAATGTGGCTAAAAGGTCTCTTGTGGATCTGGAATACTTTTCATTGCTATTCTCACTCATTAACTCGATGCTCTCAAGAACCTTTTTTTTCGCATTCGGATAATCGTCTATGCCTTCCATTTGGAAATACACGGCTGCTTTTTCTATATCCATGCATAAAGTATCAATTGTTTTTTCCAATTGATTAATATCGGATAACTGCTTTGTCAGAAGTGTATACTGCCTTGTCATATACATCGATGTGATAATGCCGATCAAAAGAAAAACACACATAAGAGTGGCCATAACCGCATAACCCACGATGTATTTCTTTAGTATAGAATTAGAAGAGCGTAGACTCATCCTCATTATTCATTCTCCAAGGAAACATTATCCTTAACGAACTCTATATCCGTATAGTAATTCTCTGTTTCCCACTCTCCTGTCTTAGCATAGTTTTCCACCACATCCACTACAGATCTGCCCATGGCATCCATGTCCTGTACCATAACCCCATCCAGCATCCCTTTTGATACGCCTTCTGTGTGGTCAAAGCCGAAGACAAGCTTATAGCCCTTTTTGTCGCTCAGCTTTACTGTACCCAGTACCTTTGCCCCGGTTCCTTCAAGGCAGACCAGCATTGTAGATTCCTGATTAGAGTTATAGATATCCATGAATGTGGCACCATCATACTGGTCATAAACAGTATTTCTAATCTTCATATGGGGATAGTTTTCTATTTCCTTTTTAAATCCCTCCAATCGACTTTGCTGATTTGCATTATTCTGTTCACCCAAAACCATCGTGATAAGAGCCTTACCGCCACTCATCTCCACAGCATGTTTTGCCATCAGCTGTCCCACGGTGGTATTATTTGTCCCGATGTAAACATGTCCCTCAAGTCCTGACATATCCGAATCTATGCAAATTATCTTTGTTCCTTCATTCATTGCTTCTTTCAGATCATCAGTGATCGCCGGATTCTCCATCCCGGGAATGACCAGAACATCCACTTTAGAAGCAATCTGCTGTCGCATCAACTCCATCATCAGCTCCTCGTTATATGCTACTGCCGGAGTCATGATCTTATAATCTGCATGGTTATCGTCTCCCAGCTTATCTATCTCATTTTCTATTCCTTTTTGGATTTCAAACCAGTATGCGTCATTTTGCTCGGGAAGAATAACTGATACTCTGATAGGGTCGACATTCTCATCGCTTTTATTAGCTCTAGCGCACCCACATAGCAATACAAATATGAGAATAAGAATAATTGAACGCTTGTTTTTCAAATCTCTTACCTGCCACATAAATTCGGTCTTGATGTATTATGCATATACACAAGTATACAAAGTGTATCTAAGAGCGTCAATGAGGGGCCCTGGTTTATATGTCTTTCACTTTTGCTGATACTTCTTCATATCAAGTGCCACTGCAGCAATGATGATCAAGCCCTTTACTACGAACTGCCAATAGGAACTGAGCCCTACAAATGTTAATCCATAATTAATGACGCTGAATATGATGACTCCCAAGAAAGTGCCGGGTACATTTCCTATACCTCCTGAAAAAGAAGCGCCACCTATGATACAGCTTGCAATTGCATCCATTTCGTATCCTTCAGCATATGTTGCCTGGGCCGATCCAGTTCTTGCTGCCAGCATACAACCGGCAAATGCTGCCAGTATTCCGGATAGGATATAGACAAACATATCTATGCGAAAAACATTTATGCCCACAACTTTTGCAGCCTCCCTGTTTCCACCGGTGGCATATATATTTTTTCCAAGGGTAGTCTTATTTAAAAGGATAAAGACAAAGATCATTACCGCTATAGATACGATAACCATATAATTGACTCCAAATATAGAGCCTGTACCAAATTCAGTAAATGAAGGTTTAAAGCCAGCCAGGGGTTGAGAACTGTTTGGCTCTTTTTTCATCAAGAGCAGATCCGCTCCATAGATTACAAGCTGTAACCCAAGACCTGCCAGGAATGGAGGCACATTCAGCTTTGATATCACGAAACCCGTTATGGCTCCGGACACCATACCCACTATTACCGATGCCACCAGTGGCACTATTATAGGCATTTCCGGAAGGGACTGCCAAAATTTAAGATAATATGTTGCTTGTTGTGCCAGAGATCCAGCCACGACCGCTCCCAATCCGGCAAGTCGACCTATCGTCATATCCATTCCACCCGAGATAATGACCACAAGCATGCCCATAGCAAGAAGAATTCTGGGGGCACTCTGTATCAATACATCACTTGCCACGTTTAGTGACACAAATGACGGAGATATGATGGCAATGATCACTACCATGAGCAGTAATGAAATATATAAAATATTATCTATTATAAACGTTGAAAGTCTTGATTTGATTATTCTATCCATTATCTTCGTTTCCTTTTTTATATGTACTTGCGAGATACATTATTTTTTCGTCTGTTGCCTCTGACCCTTTCAAGAATCCTGACACATGGCCCTCGCACATGACCATTATCCTATCCGACATGCCCATGAGTTCCGGCATCTCAGAGCTTATCATAATGACACATTTTCCTCGTTTTGCCATGTCCTCCATTAGTTCGTATATTTCATATTTCGCACCCACGTCTATTCCTCTTGTAGGTTCATCCAGAATGAGAATGTCCGGCTCGGTCAGCATCCACCTTCCCAAGAGCACCTTTTGCTGATTTCCTCCTGATAAAGACTCAATCTTGGTCTTCAGTGTCGGTGTCTTTATATTAAATGCATCTACATACTTTTTTGCTGCAGCATTTCGTTTCTCATTAGAAATGAATCCATAGTCTGTATATTTCTTTTTATCAACATTCTGAGAAACCGCCATAATGTTATCCGTAATGGACATAGAACCTATGATACCTGTTTTTCGTCTATCTTCTGTCAACAAGGCCATTCCATTCGAAATGGCGTCTCGTGGTTCAGCAATTGTCAGTTCCTTTTCTCCTATAAATACTTTTCCTGATTCAACAGGACGCAGGCCAAATAAGGCTTCTATAAGTTCACTTCGCTGTGATCCTACTAGTCCTCCTATACCAAAGATCTCACCTTTCTTCACCTCGAAGTTAACATCCTGAAAAGAATACTTATTGGTACTCGAAAAGTTCTCCACTTTTAGGAATGTCTCTGTGCCAGGAGTATGATTCTTCTTGGGAAAACGTTCTGTCATCTCTCTGCCGACCATCTTGCTGACTATAATATCAGTCGTCAACTCGCTTGCAGGCCACATTCCCACCAATCTTCCATCTCGCATTATAGATACGTCATCTGAAATGCGAAGTATTTCGTCTATCTTATGCGATATATATATGATGGAGACGTATCTTTCTTTTAGTTGATTGACAATTCTAAATAAGATCTCTGTTTCTGTTTCGGTTAGAGATGATGTGGGCTCATCCATGATTATAATTTTTGCTCCGAATGAGATTGCACGGGCTATCTCTATCAACTGACAATATGATGTGGACATATTTGTAAGTTTCTCTTTCGGATTCATTTGAATGTTGAGATCATCAAATATTTTTTTCGTCCTCTCATTCAGTTCTTTATAATCAACGAACCGTATTCCCACCCTTTTTTTATAAGGAATTTGGCCCAGAAACACATTTTCACTGACTGTTTGAGGGCGTATCGGGTGAAGTTCCTGATGGATCATACTGATCCCGTTGTCCATGGCATCACGGGGATTCTTTATCTCCTTCTTTTCACCATCTATATAAATCTCACCTACATCGGGTTTATATATGCCATATATGCATTTCATCAAAGTGGACTTTCCTGCACCGTTCTCACCCATTACAGCATGTACTGTTCCGGGACGAATTTTTAGGGATACATCATCTAGTGCTTTTACTCCTGGAAAGTACTTACGTACATTACGCACTTCTAATACATACTTTGTTTCATCCAAAGGATTTCCTCCTCCCTTCATGCAGAGCAGGTCATGTTTAATAACCTGCTCTGTAGTTAGGTAATGTTTGTGTTAATTTATGTTAATGTCAACATCGTTAAGATCATATTCGGCATCCTGCAAGTTATCCTTTGTAATGGATGTATAGTTCAGAAGTATACGATGACCTTTTACAACGGCCCCATCAATTCCCAGCGTCTCAGTGGTGACTTCCTGACCGTTTTCCAATAGCCACATAAGCTTATATGATGCTTTAGCCAGCGCCACAGGATCATTCAGTGATGTCTCCAGCAGAGTACCATCTTTGAGTGCTTCGCATCCCGGTGCTGTAGCGTCCACGCCGACAACAGGAATGTAATTGCTTTCGTCTGTTAAGTATCCATGCGCACGTAATGCTGCGATTGCTCCAAGTGCTTCATCATCATTATCTGCGATGATGCAGTCGATGTCTTTTCCGAAGTTTGCCAGCAAAGCTTCCACATTCTCCTGTGCCTTTGCTCTCTGATAATCACAGATTACCCCGTTTATTGTATCCCCGCCTTTTACACCGGTCACATCATCTCCACCTATGCAAGTTCCAAGCTCATATCCTGCTTTCTCGATAGCTTCCAAAGAATAGGATGAACGGTTAATTGTATCTGACGAAGTCTGAAGTCCTTGAAGAAGAATAAAATCGACCTTTCCGTTCCCGTTTCTGTCCCAATCCGCATTGTTATTGAAATAGTCTGAAATGGCATTACCCATATTCATACCGGACTGCTCCGAAGCTGAGGATACATACCACAGATTCTCATAGTTTGCAAAATCGTCATCTGACGGCGAAACTGTACCCACAAACAGTGTAGTTACTCCCTGCTCTTTACATCTGTTTACGATTTCAGATGTTGCTTTGTGGTTGATGTTTTGCAGAAGTAGATAATCAACATTTTGTGTAAAGAAATTACTGATGTTGTTATCCTGGATAGTAAGATCATTCTGCGTGTCGGCATCGATCACCTTAATCGTACCGTCAGCTGCTGAAATGTTATCCAAGCTCTGCTTTGCGTTAGCTGTATAAGTGTCTGCAAAGCTATACCAAATCACTCCTGCAGTTTTTTGACTGCTGGATGAGTCAGCTGAGACATCCGCCTCAATAGTTTCAGTGGCAGTTTCAGCAACGTTTGAGTCGGTAGTGGTAGCTGGTGCGCTCCCACAACCTGTGAGTACAGTTATTCCCATCGCTGTACTCATAAGGATTGAAATGATTTTTTTGTTCATAAGCTTCCTCCTTTATAATCCTTATGATCATTTACATGATTATCATAGGAGGGTATTTAAGATGCTTCAATTCGAAATAATTGCGATAAAAGTTAATATTATTGCGAACAAAAAAAGAATTGTACTATCTTGCTAAACAAGATAGTACAATTCTTTTGCAACATCCTCTTACTAAAAAATGCCCCGTCCGCTATACGGACGAGGCATTAATTATGCATTAGTATAATTCTTATACCAGCTCCAGCACTACTTCCATAGCGCCGTCACCCTTACGCTGTCCCACTTTCACGATACGTGTGTATCCGCCCTGGCGGTCAGCATACTTGGGAGCCACTTCATCGAAGATGTAGTTCGGCATGTTCACAGCCTTAGTATCTCTCTTGTGCTCTCCCTTTTCAGTTACAGGATAAAGAACCTTAAGCATCTGCTTACGTGCATGGTAACGGGAAGGCAGATCCTTTTTGATCTTCTTGTCTACTGTCTCATATACAGTGACTTTCTTTCCGTCCACTACTTCTTTCTTTCTCTTGCCGTCTTTGTCTTTAACAGCAACCTTAGCCTGTACTGTCACTTCTTCGAAGTTATCCTTCTCCTTGATTCCAAGTGCGATGATACCTTCAGCGATCTTCTTCACTTCCTTAGCCTTAGCCTCTGTAGTGATGATCCTTCCATGATAAAGAAGGTTTGTCACCTGATTACGAAGAAGAGCTTTTCTCTGAGAAGATGTTCTGCTCAGCTTTCTATACTTTGCCATTTTTAGTACCTCCTGTTTTCACATGAAGACTGCCCGTCGGTCTTATATCTCCACTATAGGGGGCTCACCCTGCGGCACGCTTTGGGATTACCCGCAAGGCTCACCGGTTAATAAATCAATCGTTTGCGTCTCTAAGAGCCAGTCCCAGATCTTCAAGTTTCTTAAGGACTTCATCCAGAGACTTCTTGCCCAGATTTCTCACCTTCATCATATCGTCTGAAGACTTATTGCAAAGTTCAGATACGGTATTGATGCCGGCTCTCTTCAGACAGTTGAATGAACGAACAGAAAGCTCCAGCTCGTCGATGGTCATTTCCATCACTGCACCTGATGCAGGGCTGGGCTTGTCGACTATCACGTCAACGTTCTTTGCGCTTTCTGAAAGATCGATAAAGAGGTTCAGATGCTCGGACAGAACCTTTGCTGCCAGAGATACTGCCTCATCCGGTCCCAGTGCACCGTTTGTCCATACATCCAGTGTCAGCTTATCAAAGTCTGTCACCTGACCCACACGGGTATCTTCCACTGTGATATTCACACGGTCGATGGGTGTGTAAATGGAATCTACTGCGATGACGCCGATGGGAGTCTCCTCAGTCTTATTTCTGTCTGCTCCCACATAACCTCTGCCGTTTGTGATGGTGAGATCCATATACAGCTTGCTGTCGGGACCACCGTTCATATGAGCGATCACCAGATCGGGATTCACGATCTCGATATCGGAATCCACCTGAATATCAGCTGCTGTGATAACGCCTTCACCCTCGAAGTCGATATATGCCTTCTTGGGCTCATCGGAGTTGCTGTTATTGCGAAGAGCCAGCTCCTTGATGTTCATTATGATCTCTGTCACATCTTCCTTTGCTCCGGGGATAGAGGAAAACTCATGGAGCACACCGTCTATCTTCACCTGGCTCACAGCCGTACCCGGAAGAGATGATAACATGATCCTGCGAAGAGAATTGCCGAGGGTGGTTCCATAACCACGCTCCAACGGCTCTACAACGAACCTGCCGTATTTCTTATCTTCTGAAATCTCTACTACTTCAATGTTCGGTTTTTCGAAATCAAACACGTTTAACCCTCCTATTATAATAAAGAATAATGGGTTTACTTACACTCTATCCTGATTACTTAGAATAAAGCTCGACGATAAGCATTTCGTCAACAGGTACGTCTATCTGGTCTCTCTTAGGTAATTCCTTAACAGTTACCTTAAGGTTCTCTGCATCAGCTTCCAGCCACTCGGGTACCAGTCTTCCGCCTGTCACTTCAATTATATCCTTGAAGCGCTGAAGGCCTTTCTTCTTCTCAACCACTTCGATCACATCACCCGGCTTGATCTGATAAGAAGGAATATTCACCTTCTTGCCGTTTACTGCGAACATCTTATGGTCTACCACCTGGCGAGCCTCACGACGTGTACGTGCAAAACCTGCACGGAATACCACGTTATCCAGTCTGCTCTCCAGAAGAACCATCAGGTTCTCACCGGTCATACCCTTCTTCTCATCAGCCTTCTTATAGTAGTTTCTGAAAGGCTTCTCAAGAACTCCGTATATGAACTTAGCTTTCTGCTTCTCACGGAGCTGAAGTGCATATTCTGACTTCTTTCTGCTGACATGCAGAGGCTTTCTGTATGATTTCTTATCTACTCCTAAAAATACCGGATCCAGGTCCAGAGATCTGCACCTTTTCAGTATAGGGGTTTTATTTACTGCCATATCAAATAATCCTCCCTGTTAATTAAACTCTACGACGCTTCGGCGGGCGGCATCCGTTATGAGGTACAGGTGTCACATCCTTGATACTGGTGACTTCGATCCCACATGCAGCCAGAGCTCTGATAGCAGGCTCTCTGCCTGATCCGGGTCCCTTAACCATTACATCTACCGTCTTAAGTCCGTGCGGGATAGCAGCCTTTGCTGCTGTCTCGGCTGCCATCTGGGCAGCATACGGAGTAGATTTCCTTGAACCTCTGAATCCTAAACCACCGGCACTTGCCCATGAAAGAGCATTACCCTGTGCATCTGTCAGTGTAACAATAGTGTTATTGAAAGATGCCTGAATATGTGCCTGGCCATGTTCAACGTTTTTCTTTACACGCTTTTTTGTTACTTTCTTTGCAACCTTAGCCATAATTAAACTAACCTACTTTCTTTCCGTAAATTTACCTGATCTACTGCTTATTTCTTCTTATTAGCGATTGTCTTCCTGGGACCCTTACGTGTCCTGGCATTTGTCTTGGTCTTCTGACCGCGCACAGGAAGTCCACGTCTGTGGCGGATACCACGATAGCATCCGATTTCCTGAAGTCTCTTGATGTTAAGAGCGGTCTCTCTACGAAGATCACCTTCCACCATCATCGTCTCATCGATGACAGCCGCAATACGCTTTACCTCATCGTCGGTCAGATCCTTGACACGAGTGTCGGGATTAACCTTCGCAGCCTCGAGAATCTTGTTTGAGCTCACACGTCCGATACCATAAATGTATGTCAGACCGATCTCGACACGTTTCTCTCTTGGTAAATCTACACCTGCGATACGAGCCATTTAAAAATTCCTCCATTAATTAGTTAACAAATCTTTTTTGCTGGTCCTCTTCCGGTATGTATGTATAAAGAGGATTTCATTACATTATGTAAACAATCGAAAACGGGTAGATAAAGTCCTTTTCCGATTGCAGCCGCACATAATAATGATTTGCTGATACCCTTATCAGCCCTGTCTCTGCTTATGCTTCGGATTTTCGCAGATAATACGAACACTTCCTTTTCTCTTGATAACCTTGCACTTCTCGCAGATCGGTTTCACTGAAGAACGTACTTTCACTGTGTAATCCTCCTTTCCGTAGTGCATAAAACATGAAAAAACTCGGAAGTTTTCCCGTCATTTCGCCTCGTTTTGACCCATTTGAGGCGTTTTTCCCGAAAAACGTCCGTGTAATATTATAATCAGATGGAAAAATAATGTCAAGAATTATTTATCTCGCCATATTATCCTGCCCTTAGTCAGATCATAGGGTGACATTTCAATAGTCACTTTGTCTCCGGGAAGGATACGGATATAATTCATTCTGAGTTTTCCGCTGATATGTGCCAGGATCTGAAGTCCGTTTTCCAGTTCCACCTGGAACATGGCGTTCGGAAGCTTCTCCAGCACTTTGCCTTCCACTTCGATCACATCTGCTTTTGACAATTCTCTTCCTCCTGATATAACCTGATCATTCTTTTTATTACTAAGTCTGTAAGCTTATCATCCTCCGGCAGGATCTCATTTACCCTGTCCGGAAGATTCTTAATAAGCTGAATATGTTTTTTGTTTTTCTTTTTGGGAGCCTCCATGGTGCGGTTCTTTCCGTTTGCCAGGAGATAATTCCCTTTTTCCTCTTTCAGGATCACGTATATCTCTCCGATATCGTGTCCTGCTTTGGATCTGCCCAGGATCATTTTACTTCCTTATGCTCCCAGGATATCTGTAATGCTCTTGAACACATCCTCCAGATCCTTTGTGCCGTCCACCGTCTTTAAGATGCCGGCCTTCTTATAATAATCGATGAGGGGCTGTGTCTGCTCATGATACACTGTCAGTCTCTTCTGTACAGTTTCGGGAGCATCATCCTCTCTCTGCACCAGCTCGGCACCGCACTTATCACAGATACCTTCCTTCTTCGGAGGGATGGTCACGATGTGATATGTGGCACCGCACTTTAAGCATGCGCGTCTTCCGGACATACGATTTACAATGTTCTCATCCGGAACGTCTACATCTATGGCATAGTCCATAGCTGTACCCAGTTTGTTCAGGGCGTTTGTAAGAGCCTCTGCCTGTGGAATGGTTCTGGGGAATCCGTCCAGAATGAATCCGTTCTTGCAATCATCCTGCTGTATACGATCGGTCACCAGATCACATGTGAGTTCATCCGGCACCAGCAGTCCCTGATCCATATATTCTTTGGCTTTTTTGCCTAGCTCCGTATTGTTCTTGATATTTGCACGGAAGATATCTCCTGTGGAAATATGGGGAATATCATACTTTGCTGCGATCTTCTGAGCCTGTGTACCTTTACCCGCTCCGGGAGCTCCTAACATAATGATCTTCATAAGCGACCTCCTTACTCAGTTAAAAATCCCTTGTAGTTTCTAACCATCATCTGTGATTCGATGGCTTTCAGCGTCTCAATGACCACGCCCACCACGATGATGATGGATGTGCCACCGAAGGATACATTTGCATTGAACACTCCGTTAAAGAATATGGGGAGCAGAGATACAAATGAAAGTCCCACAGCACCGATGAACACTACATAGTTCAAAATGTTCTGAAGATAATCAGATGTAGGCTTTCCGGGACGTATGCCGGGGATGAAGCCTCCCTGTTTCTTCATATTATCCGCTATCTCCAGCGGATTAAATGTGATGGATGTATAGAAGTATGCAAACAGTATTATCAGAAGTACATACACTGCAGCACCTATACTGTATATCCATTCACCGGGATTAAACCAGTTACCCTGTGACATTCCTCTTAAGATCTTGCTTCCGATGCCTGTTCCGTTGCCCTTGTTAAGAAGGGCTGCGATGATAACAGGAGTCTGTAATAAGGACTGTGCAAAGATCACGGGGATCACGCCGCCGGTATTCACACGAAGCGGGATATGTGATGACTGTCCGCCATACATTCTGCGTCCCTGCATCTTCTTTGAATACTGCACCGGTATACGACGCTCTGCATTCTGAAGTATCACTACGAAGATAACCGTAGCAATGATAACAGCTGCTATGATCACTGCTGCCAGCACACCCTTCGGTATGGTCTTGCCTTTAATGAACTGGTTGAAAAGTGTGGTCATATCGGAAGGTATTCTGGATACGATATTGATAACCAGAACTATGGATATACCGTTTCCCACACCATGCTCTGTGATCTGCTCACCGATCCACATAAGTACTGCGGAACCTGCTGTGAGTACTGCCACCACCAGCACTATTGAAAGACCTGTCATGAATGTACTGTCATATTTGGTCAGGTAGTTTCCTCTGTAGAAACCGATGGCCATTGCTGTGGACTCCATAAGAGCCAGACCTACGGTGACATATCTTGTGATCTGAATGATCTTCTTTCTGCCTTCCTGACCGTCACGCTGCATCTCCTCCAGCTTCGGAAAAGCTATGGTGAGGAGCTGCATGATGATAGAAGATGTGATGTACGGTGTGATGTTAAGTGCAAACACCGACATCTGTTCAAAAGATCCGCCTGTGATGGCATCGAAGAAGTTCATGGCATCTCCGCCGGAGAACAGGGACTGGAACACGTTGGGATCCACACCCGGTACCGGCAGCTGAGAGCCAAATCTTACTACGATGAGCATCAGAAATGTGAAAAGCAGCCTCTTTCTTAAGTCTTCTATCTTAAATGCATTCTTCAGAGTCTGTAACATTAGATCACCTCTGCTTTTCCACCTTTAGCTTCGATCTTCTCCTTAGCGGAAGCACTGAAGGCATTTGCTTTCACATTAAGCTTCTTTGTGAGTTCACCGTTACCCAGGATCTTAACGCCGTCTCTGGGGTTCTTAACGATGCCGTTCTCTACCAGAGCCTCGATGGTCACATCTGCACCATCATCAAATCTCTCCAGCATGGAAACGTTAATGCTTACGATCTCCTTAGTGTTTCTGTTTGTGAAACCGCGCTTCGGAATACGGCGGTACAGAGGCATCTGACCACCTTCGAATCCAGGTCTGGGTGCTCCGGAACGAGCCTTCTGTCCCTTATGACCCTTACCGGCTGTCTTTCCGTTTCCTGAACCATGACCGCGGCCTCTTCTGAAATTATCGCTTTGCTTTGAGCCTTCTGCAGGCTGTAAGTTTGATAAGTCCATCTCGTACCTCCTAATTATACTTCTTCTACTTTAACGAGATGCTGTACTTTTCTTATCATACCTCTCGTTGCTTCATTATCGGGAAGCTCCACTGTCTTATGGAGTTTACGAAGTCCCATAGCCTCTACGGTAGCCTTATTCTTGGGAACGGCACCGATGGGAGACTTTACTAATGTAACTTTTAATTTCTTATCTGCCATTTCTTTTTTCCTCCTGTATCAGATCCATTAGCCCAGAATCTCTTCTACGGACTTTCCTCTGAGACGAGCCACCTCTTCCGGAGACTTTAACTGTGACAGAGCATCTATGGTTGCCAGTACCACGTTCTGCTTATTGGATGAGCCCAGTGACTTGGTTCTGATGTTACCAATACCTGCCAGCTCACATACGGAACGAGCGGGACCACCTGCGATGATACCGGTACCTTCGGGAGCCTTCTTCAGAAGCACATTTGCTCCTGTATGCTTTCCGATGATGTCGTGTGTAATACTGTGGTTCTCATCCAGCTTTACAGAGATGAGATGCTTGATGGCATCCTCTTTTCCCTTGCGGATAGCCTCGGGAATTTCGGCAGCCTTTCCTACACCTGCACCTACATGGCCGTTCTTATCGCCAACTACCACCAGAGCGGAGAAGCGCATGTTACGACCACCCTTTACAACCTTTGTGACGCGCTTAATAGATACCACATTTTCTTCTAATTCCATTCCGCTTACGTCAATAATAGTACGTTTCATGTATCACTTCCTCCTTAAAATGTCAGACCGGCTTCTCTTGCCGCATCTGCCAGTGCCTTCACTTTTCCAGCGTAGATAAAGCCTCCTCTGTCGAATACGACAGTGTTGATGCCCTTATCCAGTGCTTTCTTTGCGATAAGCTCACCAAGCTTTTCAGCAGCTTCCACATTGTTTGTCTTCTTTACGGCATCCTTCACTTCCTTATCCAGTGTAGATGCTGCGCAAAGTGTGTTTGCCTTATCATCATCGATGATCTGAGCATACATATGGTTATTGCTTCTGAATACTGAAAGGCGAGGTCTCTCTGCAGTACCGGAAAGAGTGTGGCGAATTCTGCTATGCTTTTTTGTCCGAACTTCGGCTCTTGACTTTTTATTTATCATATCCTTCTCTCTCCTTTATTACTTCTTACCGGTCTTGCCGACCTTACGTCTTATGGTCTCATCTGCATACTTGATACCCTTGCCCTTATAAGGTTCAGGTCTCTTCTTATCTCTGATCTCGGCAGCAAACTGACCTACTTTTTCTTTATCTATACCCTTCACGATGATCTTGTTACCATCTACTGCTGTTTCGATGCCTTCGGGATCATCCATCTCTACGGGGTGTGAAAATCCTAAGTTAAGTGTTAACTTCTTGCCGGCCTTAGCTGCTCTGAAACCTACACCGTTAACTTCCAGTGTCTTTTCAAAACCATCTGTTACACCTACAACCATGTTGTGGAGCAGACTTCTTGTAAGACCGTGAAGTGATTTCATCTTCTTCAGATCATTGGGTCTGGTGATAACTATCTCTTCGCCCTCTTTCTTGATCTCCATCTCAGAGGGAAGAGTCTTCTCTAATGTACCCTTTGGTCCTTTTACCGTCACATGATTATTTTCTGCAATATCCACAGTAACGCCTGCAGGTATCGCGATTGGCATTCTTCCTATTCGTGACATGCCCGTACCTCCTTACCAAACAAAAGCTAATACTTCTCCACCTACCTGGAGCTTTCTAGCTTCCTTATCTGTTATTATTCCTTTATTTGTGGAAAGAATTGCTATACCGAGTCCACCAAGTACTGAAGGGATTTCATCCTTTCCTGCATATACACGCAGACCGGGCTTACTGATTCTCTTGATACCGGTAATGATCTTCTCATTCTTGTCTGCGCCATACTTTAATGTGACACGGATATCCTTGAAGTTGCCGTTCTCTACCACATCGTATTTCTCGATATATCCCTCGTTTACCAGGATGTCTGCTATGGAAACCTTCATCTTGGATGCGGGAATATCTACGGTGTCATGCTTTGCAGTATTTGCATTACGGATTCTTGTAAGCATATCTGCAATAGGATCACTCATTGTCATCGTTTTTTACCTCCTACGGAAATTACCAGCTTGCCTTCTTTACTCCGGGGATTTCTCCCTTATAAGCAAGCTCTCTGAAGCATACTCTGCATATGCCGTATTTTCTTAAAAATGCATGCGGACGTCCACATATTCTGCAACGGGTGTATTCTCTGGTAGAGAATTTCTGGTTACGCTGCTGCTTTACTTTCATTGCTTTCTTTGCCATTTTCTTTCTCCTTTAAGTGCCTTACTTTGCAAACGGCATTCCGAAAAGCCGTAACAATTCTCTAGCTTCCTCATCGGTCTTAGCTGTGGTGACAAAGATCACGTCCATGCCTCGCACCTTATCCACCTTATCGTACTCGATCTCGGGGAAGATGATCTGCTCCTTGATACCCAGTGCATAGTTTCCTCTGCCATCAAAAGAGTCTGCATTCACACCTCTGAAGTCACGCACACGGGGAAGAGCCAGGTTGATAAGACGATCAGCGAAATCATACATCTTCTCGCCTCTGAGTGTGGTCTTGCAACCGATACCCATTCCTTCACGGATCTTGAAGTTAGCCACAGAGTTCTTAGCCTTTGTGATGACAGCCTTCTGACCTGTGATGGTCTCCATGTCTGAAACAGCTGCTTCGAGGATCTTCTGATTCTCTTTAGCTTCGCCGACACCCATGTTCACCACGATCTTTTCCAGCTTCGGTACTTCCATGATATTCTTGTAACCGAACTTCTCGTTCATCTTCTGAACGATCTCGTTCTGGTACATTTCCTTAAGTCTACTCAACGGATTTTCCTCCTTTTTTCTTAGTCGATGACATCGCCGGTGGACTTAGCTATACGGACTTTCTTGTCTCCGTCCATCTTAAATCCTACACGGGTTGTCTTTCCGTTATGCAGAAGCATTACATTACTGATATCGATCGGGCCTTCCTGCTCAATGATACCGCCAGCCTGGTTTGCCATGCTGGGCTTTGTATGCTTCTTGATCATATGAACGCCCTCCACAAGAACGGTGTTCTTCTTTGTATCTACAGCGATAACTTTTCCCTCGTTGTTCTTATCAGCTCCGGAGATCACGCGGACCATATCGCCTTTTTTAATCTTACATGTAGCCATTCTTTCGTACCTCCTATAATACTTCAGGTGCCAGAGACACGATCTTCATGAACTGCTTCTCACGAAGCTCTCTTGCTACGGGCCCGAAAATACGTGTTCCCTTGGGAGTGTTGTCATCT
>JAILDZ010000038.1 GCA_024688505.1 Lachnospiraceae bacterium | reverse complement strand
GGTTCACTACGCTTTCCATTTGCCTTATTATAACACGCTTAGAACGGTCGGACAACTTGGTATTCCTGACTTTCCACAACCTTCGGATAATCTCTGTGTATGTTCTTTCGAATTTCTTCAGAGCCTTTTTATCCCTGTTATACTCCAAAAATCTGTTTTTCTCGTTAAAGAAATAAAATGGGATCAGAAAATAGAGCTGCTTATCAAATATATCATTCAGTGAATAGTCCCACATCCGGACCACCGGCACCCTGTATTCCAGCTTACCGCCCGGGGTCTCTATATCATATATCATATGATCCGGCGCGTTCTGTGTGTGGCTCAATACCAGTAAGCCGGAAATCGGTATCCTAACTATTAGTTTATTCTCATGACCTTCTGCCGTGGACTGGCTGACGTCATACTCGAACATTCTAAACAAGATCTCATCGCTATAACCCTGGCTTTCACATTCCAAATGATAATTCTTCGAGATGCCTCTGTATTCTATACGAAAATGGCTGTCCGTGACCCGTCTCCTGGTTTTTCCTCCCATATCTCTCGTATAATGTTCGTTCCTGAGACGATCAATCTTTGCATCTAGCTTATACTTCTCGCCAAACATCTGGTTAACGAAATGAATAAGTGCATCGTCGCATTCCTGTTCTATTGTCCGAAAAGCATCATCATATGCCGTGTGTCTGTAACTTGCCTTCCTTTGTCCCATAGGCACTCCTCCTTATATGCTTTTTGCACACAGGGTACAGACTTAAGACTTCAGATATTTCCGGATTACTCGACTCTATAACAAAAAATTTTCACATACTATAAATAGGGAAATATGGGCGATTTGCCCCGATACCTGTATGCAATTCTATGTGTATATGTATAGCACAGCCGGAATATAATGTAAAGCATCATAAAAGGCGGTAAACTCGTGTTTGATAAATGCTCACTCATGGATTAAAATTATCATGATCTTGGAAACACGTTATACGCAAAGTTTCCGGCATATTTTAGAATCAGGAGGACCTATTCAATGAAAATATGGGCGCACAGAGGCTGCAGCCTCAAGTTTCCCGAGAACACGCTCACCTCGTTCAGCGAGGCGCTTAAGCTTCCCAATCTCACCGGTATAGAGCTTGATATTCAGCTCACAAAAGACGGCGAGCTGGTAGTCATACACGATGAGACAGTGGACCGTACCACAGACGGAAAGGGTTTTGTGCGGGACTATACCCTGGAGGACCTTAAAAAACTGAAGATAGACGCAGGAGACGATAAATACGAGACCATTCCCACCATGCGCGAAGTGTTCTCTTTGCTAAAACCCAGGATGGATGAAGGCTTTCTCCTTAACATTGAGCTGAAAAACAGCATCTGGCCGTACCCCGGCATGGAGGAAAAGATCCTGTCCATGGCAGAAGAATTCGGTGTGCAAAAAAGCATCGTCTATTCCACTTTCCATGCTGCATCCATTGAAAAGCTATACGGGCTGGACAGCAGCCTGCAGCTGGCTATTCTGGACGGGTGGACATCCGACTGCCTTTATAAGATAAAAGGCGGCTGCAAGGCCACCATGATACACCCATTCTGGCAGGCTATAGATACTCCTCCGGAGATCCTGAAGGAATACACCGTCCGTGCATGGATGACAGGCTATCTGTATCCCGATAGGCCCACCGGACGGCTTTTAGACCTTAAACCACTGGAAGAAAAGGGCATCACAGACCTTTTCATGAATGAGCCCGAGAGGTATGTGGAGGGCTGATGAAAGTACTCTTCTATCGATACGGAAGCATCTGTGAGCCGGATCTCATAGAAAGCTTCAAGGAAATGAAGATAGATGTGGTGGAATATACCAGGGAGATCACAGATAAGAACATCGCCCTGGCAGATTCCGTGAAGCAGGTGAGCCAGTACATGCTGGACCATCCTGTGGATTTTGTGTTTTCCATTAATTTTTTCCCATTTTTGTCAGAAGTATGCAATATCTTTCATCTGAGATATCTGTCATGGATAGTGGATGCTCCGGTGATGGAGCTCTATGCATCGTCCATACAGAATCCCTGGAACAGGACTTTCCTTTTTGATAAAGAGCTCTATAACGAGATATCACCGTATAATCCGGAATGTATATTTCATCTGCCACTGGGTGCCCGGACCGCGCCAAAAGACGAACTATTCAAAAAAGCATCTTCCGCTGATAAGAAGAAGTTTTCCCATGACATAGCATTTGTGGGTTCTCTTTATACGGAAAAGTGCCCCTATGATAAGCTCTCCGGAGCATCAGAATCATTGACCGGATATCTGGACGGTATTATGCGGGCCCAGGAAAAGATATACGGATATTATTTCATCGAAGACCTCTTAACAGATGAGATGGTAGAAGAATTCAAGGAGCATCTGCCGGGATTTTATCAATATCCGGCCGAGTCATTCCTCACAGATAAGCGGACCATGTCCCAGTTATATATCGGGAACAAGATATCCGCCATGGAAAGAGTGGACACATTCACCTATCTTTCCGAAAGATTCCCTGTGACCATCTACACCGGAAGCGACACCACCGGTATCCCGAAGCTTAAAAACATGGGGTTTGCAAAAAGCCTC
>JAILDZ010000235.1 GCA_024688505.1 Lachnospiraceae bacterium | reverse complement strand
TATTAAGCGTGTTTGTTTCATCTACCATGTTCATCACAGCATCAAACACTGAACCAAAGTCCTTATCAGATCCTTTGGATGTGACGGCGGACAGATTATCAAGTGGCTGCTTACCATATAAAGACTGTATATTCGATACGTTCAAAATATCCATTTAATAACTCCTTATGATGTACCGCCCGCAGTGATACCTTGCTGTGTCATGGTTTTAATTGCATTAAAAGCAGTCACGTTAGCTTCATATGAACGGCTGCTGTCTATAAGGTTAGTCATTTCGGTCACGGTGTTAACATTGGGATAGCGCACATATCCGTTTTCATCAGCATCCGGATGTGATGGATCATATGTCATCACGAAATCCTCTTCATAATCCTCATATATCCTGTCCACCTTCACACCGTTTCCGTTAAATGTGACATGATCATATCTGTTCATGACTTCGGCAAATGAAGGGTGTTTGGTCTTTTCCGTGAACCTTACTATCTTTCTTCTGTATGGCGTTCCGTCCTCTGTGCGGGTAGTATTGATGTTGGCAATATTCTCCGCTATCGTGTCCATACGAAATCTCTGTGCCGTCATCCCTGAGGCTGCAATGTCAAAACCCTGAAATAATCCCATATTGCACCTCCTTATTTAATGACCGTCTTCAGACGGGTGAAATCCATGGTAATGCTCTGCATTTCGGTCTGATATCTGAGCTGTTCGGATGCCAGTTCCACGTTTTCGGTATCAATGTCCACATTGTTCTTATCTATTCTGTATGAGAAATTGGCAGCATCGGTATACTGCCTTCCCTCCAGTCTTTTCAGATCAACGCTGCCCACGGCTTCGGCCAGGGATTTATATCTGGTATCCTTTAAGGCTCTTTCCAGAATAGACTTGAACTCCAGATCCTGCCTTTTATAATTTGGCGTGTCATTATTTGCGATATTGTTCATGATCATGGTCTCACGCAAATAACTGGCGTCTGCAGCCCTGTCTACTACGTTTATGTAGTCAAAAGCATGTCCGTTTAACATTTCTCCTCCTCCGAGGTCATACGTACCTCCATTTATTATAGATTAATTTTTCAAAAACACAAGAACTTTTTACAAGATATTGTGCTTTTGATTGTGCCCCAACCCAAGATGTACCAAATATAGTATCCACATTATTGTAAACAAAAAAGGATCTATGGATTCTGTCCATAGATCCCTTATATTCACGTCCATGCTATATATGGCCTTAGATCACATACTCTCCTTTAATTTTTCGATCTCATCCAGTACCACATCATTCAGAACCTTGATATATGTCCCTTTCATTCCGGAAGATCTGGATTCGATGACACCGGCGCTTTCGAATTTCCGAAGAGCATTCACGATCACAGAGCGGGTTATATTTACTCTATCGGCTATTTTGCTCGCAACCAATATACCCTCATTACCATTTAATTCGTCAAAAATATAAATTATAGCCTGAAGTTCGGAATGTGACAGCGTGCTGATAGCGGATTTTACTATCTGTACCTTACGGTTTTCTTCAGCAGTTTCCTCATGCACGGACCTCATCATTTCAAGCCCCACCACTATGCTGCCATACTCGCCGAGAATGATATCATCTATATCATATTGCTTATCATAACGGTAGATAAACAATGTTCCAAGCCTCGCTCCGGCTATATCAATAGGTGTGATAATAGCATAATAATGAGAAGTATCAGTCTTTTCAAAGCCTAAAGTGGAGAGATTCACATTTTCCTTGGTAGAAAGAATTCCAAGGAGCCTTTCATTAAGTTCACTGTCTATGAACTCTCCCACTCCGTCTTTTAAAAGTTCTGTGATCTCAGGAGTGTTCTTGGACTCATATACCCCGAGAACCTTACCTTTCTTACTGATAACAATACATGAAGACTCCATGATCTCTTCCAGGACTTTACAGATATCGTTAAATACCACCTTTGAAGAACTGTTATTATGAAGTAATTTGCCAATTTTTCTGGTTTTATCTAATAATTGTACGCTCATGCATTTTCCCCCAATAAAACGACAAGAAAAATGTACCATAGAACAGGCAGAATTTCAATAATTTTCTGACAGAATTAAAAGAATTCATTTTGCATGAAACATTTATTAATGTTTCACAAAAAAATCAGCTATTGTGTATAAAAAAATACCTTTGACAATAATTGCTTACTGAATTAGTATTTATGTATCTTTTTCTACTATCTGCTATTTTCGGATTATCCCATATACTTCGGAATAGGAGAAAAATGTATTGTTCAGTAAACAGTGCCACTCTTTTCGGAGTGGACAGTCTTCCTGTCTGCGTAGAAGCAGACATGTCCCAGGGACTTCCGTGTATGGAAATGGTGGGAGCTTTGTCTCCGGAAGTAAAAGAAGCCAAAAACCGTGTCCGTACAGCCCTGAAAAACACAGGCTTTGCTCTTCCCATAAAAAGGATCACCGTTAACATTCTTCCTGCCGATATCAAAAAATCCGGAGCAGGATTCGATCTTCCCATCACCGTTGCACTCCTGGGGGCCATGGAGATGATCCCCGAAAGCAGTCTAAAAGACATCTACATAATAGGTGAATTAGGCCTTGATGGCGGCATTCTGCCAATAAGCGGCATCCTCCCCGTCACTCTCACAGCTTTAGAGAAAGGCATGAAAGCCATTATAGTGCCCAAAGGCAACTATCACGAAGCAAGCCTTGTATCAGGTATAGAAATCATCGGCGTGTCACATTTAAATGAAGTGATCTCATACCTGGTGGATGGGACCAAACCAGAAGTCAAAGATAAACCGATTATTATAAAGAAGAAATCCGATCACGATTTCAAAGATATCCAGGGTCAGCCTCTTCTTCGAAGGGCATGCGAGATCGCAGCTGCGGGCATGCATAATCTGCTGCTCATAGGGCCTCCCGGAGCCGGCAAGTCCATGGTGGCACAATGTATACCCACTATTCTTCCGGACCTTACAGACAGGGAAAAACTGGAAGTATCGAAGATATACAGCGTCTGTGGGCTCTTATCGGAAGAAGAAGGACTCATAGAAAGCCGCCCGTTTCGTTCTCCCCACCACACCACGAGTTCAGCCGGTCTCACAGGCGGAGGCACGAATATCCATCCCGGCGAAATCTCTCTGGCCCACAGGGGTGTTCTATTTCTGGATGAATTACCTGAGTTTCAAAAATCCACTTTAGAGATCCTTCGTCAGCCTTTGGAAGAAAAGGTGGTCCATATCTCAAGAGCCACCGGAAACTTCACATTTCCTTCGGACTTTATGCTGGTGGCAGCCATGAATCCTTGCCGATGCGGGTACTTTCCTGATATGACAAGATGCAGGTGCACCAGAGAATCTGTTCAGAAATACTTGGGAAAGATCAGTCAACCCCTTTTAGACAGGATAGACATGTCTGTGCGGGTTCGTCCCGTGGGTTATGATGAACTTAAATCTCCCGGCAGAGAAGAATCCTCTTATTCTATTAAAAAGCGGGTTATGCATGTGCAAAAGATCCAGAAAGAACGATTCAAAAGATCAGATATCCTTTTTAACAGTAAAATACCTTCTAAAGATATAAATCTGTACTGCGGCCTGAAAAAGGACGAAGAAGAATTCATGTCTGAAATGTATAAAACCATGGGGCTTACTGCGAGGACATATCACAAAGTACTTAAAGTAGCCAGAACCATCGCGGATCTTGCAGACAAAGAAGATATTTCCATTGATCACCTGTCTGAAGCTCTTATGTATAGAAGCGCCGATAAGGATTATTGGGAGAAATGCTTATGAAGTATATGTTATGGCTGTATAAGGCAAAGGGAATATCTAATGAAGAGCGGATCCTCCTGCACAGAGTTTTTTCTACAGCAAAAGATGTGTACGAAGCACCCGAAGATAAAATACAAAGCCTGTCCTTTTTAACCCCGGCGAAGAAGCATATCCTGATAAATCACCAGAAAGAAAGCCCGGACAAAATGTATTCTGAACTCTCCGACAGGGGGATCAGCTTCACGTGTCTCTTTTCTTCGGAATATCCCGAAAAGCTTTCTTTGATAAAACAAAGGCCATACGGCCTGTATTATAAAGGTGATCTTCCCTCTCTATGCAAGGCTGTGGCAATGGTAGGTGCCAGGAGATGCAGTGCGTATGGAAAGAAAATGGCAAATGACCTGGCGGAGGCCCTGGCAAAAAATGGTATCCCGGTAATAAGCGGAATGGCTCGAGGCATAGACGGCATCTCCCAGCGAGCTGCCCTGAATGCAGGCGGGACTACCTGTGCAGTATTGGGCTGCGGTGTGGATGTGGTATACCCCTATGAACATAAGGAATTATACAGAGATATAATAGCAAACGGCTGCGTGATCTCTGAATTTGAACCGGGCGAAGAGCCAAAGAAAAGTTATTTCCCGGCCAGGAACAGGCTGATTAGCGGCCTTTCTGACGTGACTGTGGTAGTTGAAGCCAGGGAAAAATCAGGTTCTCTTATCACTGCGGATTTTGCTCTTTCCCAGGGAA
This sequence comes from Lachnospiraceae bacterium, assembly GCA_024688505.1. GTDB lineage: Bacteria > Bacillota > Clostridia > Lachnospirales > Lachnospiraceae > FD2005. The sequence goes on along the minus strand of JAILDZ010000235.1, from coordinate 9,265 downwards.
GAGACGTATATGCCGTCCCGGGAAGGATCACGGATCCTCTTAGTACAGGATGTAACAAACTGTTATCTGAAGGTGCCGGCATAATACGAAGTCCGGAGGGTTTTATCGCAGATATTCTGGACCTTCCTGTCGGTAATGCCTTTGTGCCTGAAAGCGATGTATGCGAAACATATCATCTTGAAAATGAAGAAAAGTTAGTGTATAGTGTGTTAGATTTTTATGCCGAAGACATAGAATACATCGTGGAAAAGACCGGTCTTTCAGTACTGGAGGTGCTTCGAGCACTGCTGTCCCTTCATGATAAGGGCCTTTGTGAGGAATGCTTCCAGAATCAGTATATCCGAAAAACATGAAGGAGTTTAGTATAAATGGCGAAGAATCTGGTGATCGTGGAGTCCCCTGCAAAGGTAAAAACCATAAAGAAGTTTCTCGGAAAAACCTACGAAGTGGTAGCTTCAAACGGGCATGTACGTGATTTTCCCAAAAGTCAGATGGGTATTGATTTCGAACATGACTACGAGCCAAAATACATCACCATACGCGGAAAAGGTGATCTGCTGTCCGCTCTCAGAAAAGAAGCAAAAAAAGCTGACAAGATCTATCTGGCAACTGACCCGGACCGTGAGGGTGAGGCCATATCCTGGCATCTGATCACTGCTCTTAAGCTGGAAGACAAGGATGTGAGCCGTATAAGTTTTAACGAGATCACTAAGACTGCTGTAAAGAATTCTCTTAAAAACCCCAGAGAAATAGACATGAACCTGGTAAATTCCCAACAGGCCAGAAGAATGCTGGACCGTATGGTGGGTTATGAGATCAGTCCTCTCCTTTGGGCCAAGGTGAAAAGAGGTCTTTCGGCCGGCCGTGTGCAGTCTGTGGCCCTTCGTATCATCTGTAACAGGGAACAAGAGATCGACGCTTTCATTCCAAAGGAATACTACACTCTGGATGCATCCATCCTGGCAGGTAAGGCTAAAAAGCCCTTTGTCGCTGCCTATTACGGTACCAGAGATTCAAAAAAGAAAGCTGAACTAAACGACAAGGCAACTGTGGATAAGATCAAAAAGGAAGTATCCGGTAAGGATTTCCTCATTGACACTATTAAAAAATCAAACCGTGAGCGGAAGACTCCGCTTCCTTTCACTACCAGTACGCTCCAGCAGGAGGCTTTTAAGGCTCTTAATTTCAATATACAAAAAACAATGCGCGTGGCACAGACGCTCTACGAAGACGGTATCATCACATATCTTCGTACAGATTCCACACGTGTGTCCGATGAGGCAAAAGAAGCAGCTTTTAACTTTATAATAGAAAACTACGGTGCTGACTTCCATGGTGAAGGCAGTGTGAAGAAGAAGGAGGGCGCCGCAAAGGTCCAGGATGCCCATGAATGTATCCGTCCTTCAGACATCAATCGCACTCCTACCGAAATGAAAGATAAGATGTCCAGGGACGAGTTTCGTCTGTATCAGCTGATATGGAGAAGATTTACGGCCAGCCAGATGTCTGCCGCCAGATATGAAAACACCAATGTGCGTCTATTAGCAGGCGATCATGTATTCACAGCATCTTCTTCAAACAGGATGTTTGACGGATTCATGCTGATCTATTCCCCTGCTGATGAAGAGGATGAGGAAAAGAATCCCGTTAACGATCTGACTGAAGAAAGCGTCCTCACATTAAAGGAGCTTTCGGAAAAGCAGCATTTCACACAGCCCCCCGCTCATTTTACAGAGGCAAGTCTGGTAAGCACGCTGGAGGAGCTGGGTATCGGGCGTCCCAGCACTTACTCTCCCACCATCACTACACTTCAGAAAAGAAGATATATACTGAAGGAAGGTAAGAGCATCTTCGTGACAGAGCTGGGAGAAGCGGTAAACGACATTATGACAGAATCCTTTCCCAGTATTGTGAATGAGCAGTTCACAGCAAATATGGAAAGTCTTCTGGACGGTATAGAAGAAGGAAATGTGGACTGGAAAAGCGTGGTGAAGAATTTCTATCCTGACCTGGAAGAGTCTGTGCGTCAGGCCGAAAAAGACCTGGAAAAGGTGGAAATCCGCGACGAAGAGACTGATATCATCTGTGAAAACTGTGGAAGAAATATGGTGATAAAATACGGCCCCCACGGAAAGTTCCTGGCCTGCCCCGGATTTCCCGAATGCCGCAATACAAAGCCATATCTTGAAAAAATAGATGTGAAATGTCCGAAGTGCGGAAAAGATATAGTGATAAGGAAAACAAAGAAAGGCCGCCGGTTTTATGGCTGTGAGGATTACCCCACATGTGATTTCACATCATGGCAGAAACCCGTGAATACTCCTTGTCCCAAATGTGGTTCATATATGGTGGAAAAAGGTCAGAAGGCAGTTTGTCAGAATCCGGAGTGCGGATACGCTGCAGAAAGGTGATTTGTTTATTATGATTTCTACCAGAGGAAGATATGCAATACGTGTGATGCTTGATTTGGCTGAGAATGATAACGGTGCCTATATCCCGCTTAAGGATGTCGCAGCCAGACAGGATATATCAAAGAAATATCTGGAGATCATAGTGAAAGATATGGTGGCCGGCGGATTGCTGGTGGGTGCCAGCGGTAAAGGCGGCGGATATAAGCTTTGCCGCAAGCCTGAAGAATACAATATCGGTGAAGTACTGGAACTCATGGAAGGTTCACTTTCTTCCGTGGCATGCCTGGCAAATAAAGGATTTGAATGTCCGAGATCAGTCTCCTGCCAGACTCTGCCCATGTGGGAAGAATATGACAAAATGGTTCATGATTTCTTTTATAGAAAGAAACTGAGCGATCTCATTAGAAAGTGACACTCTGACTTCCATTACTGCATTCTAAAACAAAACCGATATAGTCGTGCCTACTCCGGGAGCACTATCCAATTCTATTTTTGCATCATGTATTTCTACAATATGCTTTACTATTGCAAGCCCAAGACCTGTTCCGCCTGTCGCTTTTGATCTGCTTTTATCGACCCTGTAAAACCTTTCAAATACTCTCTGTTGGTCTGCTGCAGGAATTCCAATCCCGTTATCTTTTACGATCAGGCAATGATAATTGTCCATAGGATTAACTGATACCGCTACTTTTCCCCCGGGGTTATTATAACGAATAGCATTCTGAACCAGATTCTCAATAAGCTCCTTAATCAATTCTCTGTTTCCATGTATAACACTTTCTTTGCCATCAATGATTATACTGATATCTTTAAGTTTTGCATTTACTGATAATTCATTAACACACTCCTTAGCCACCTCATAAAGATCGATTGTCTCAAAGGACATACCATGATCCACCCTATCCAGTTCCGAAAGCTTTATGATATCGTTTATGAGCGCAAGCAGTCTGTCTGCATTTTTACGTATTTCGTGATAGAAATGATCCTGCTTCTCTTCGCCTGCCATGCCGCCTTCTAGTAGTTCTGCATAACCTGAGATTGCTGTAAGCGGGGTCTTTAATTCATGGGATACATTTGCAGTAAAATCCTGCCTTGCTTTTACTGCTGCTAAAATGTCTGTATGCTGCGCCCTGAGCATTTCTGAAAGAGGATCAAGTTCCTTGTATGGCGACTCATAATCTGCATTTTCCAGATTAGAAACCATGACTTCAATAGGCTTTAGCAGCTGCCTTGTAAGTAAATGAGAAATGAATGCACAAACAGAAATGATGATAAGAATGATCATGATAATAATGGGCGCCGCAGAAATAAATACCGACAGGAGACTTTGTGCATTTGTAGCCACTCTTAGAACCGTTCCATTATCCAAAAGAATTGCATAGTAAAAGGTATTCTTGTTCATGGTGTCAGACTTTCTGACTGCCTCACCCACTCCGTCTGTAAATGCTTCCCGGATCTCCGGTCTGTCATTATGATTTTGCAAAAGCTCTGCCGACGTATCATTGTCATAAAGAACTGTTCCGTCTTTTGCGACCCAGGTAACGCGCAGTTCATCTATATCTGTTGACAGGTCAATCTCGTCTATATCAATATTTACTGGCTCAAAATAGTGTGTATCTCTTAAAAGCTGTGCACTTACTGACAGGTCGGAACGTACCCGCTTCTGAAACAGATTATAATATATGATTGTTGTTCCTATAACAGTTGCAAGAACCGCAATTATGGCAATTCCAATAAGCCTTGTATTTATCTTGTTTTTCATTCCATTACATATCCTACATTTCTGATAGTCTTTATTCTGGAACCGTAATCACCAAGCTTTTGCCGGAGTGTTTTCACATGCATATCTACCGTTCTTGACTCACCTTCGTAATCAGTTCCCCAAACCTGATTCATTATGATATCCCGGCTTAATACAATTCCTTTATTTATAATGAATTGTGAAAGGAGTTCATACTCCTTGAATGTAAGCTCTACGACTTTGCCTTCTACTGACACTTCATGTTTTTCGTTATTTATCACAAGTTCATCAAGTTTAAGTTCTTTTATTTCTTCTACCCGGGTTCTACGCAGTATCGCCTTGACTCTTGATATAAGCTCCATTACAGAAAACGGTTTTTTGATATAGTCATCCGCACCGTCTTCAATTCCCTTTACCAGATCAAGTTCTCCTGTCTTTGCCGTGACCATGATGACAGGAAGTTTTTTAGTGTCAGGATTATTTCTGATTTTTTTCGTGATCTCATTCCCATTTTCATCCGGTAACATAATATCCACCAGACATAAATCCGGTAAGATATCATCCATCTTCTTAAAAAAGTCTTTAGCACATGAAAAACCGCACACCTTATGTCCTGCATTTATTAACGCAAGTTCTTCTATCTCCCTTATGCTGTCATCATCCTCTACAATATATATCAGCGCCATTTATCACTCCTGTTATTGTTACACTGTCATCTTAGCACTCAATGCTCCTATTGGATAGCGTTGTAATAATTCCTCATACTCCTTGTTAAAAGATGCCTTCTCTTCGGGTGAGAGATTCTTGAAATACTCATGAGTATTATAATCATTATCGTATATTGTAAGCATCTCTACCGCAATATTAGAACAATGGTCAGATACCCTTTCGAGGCCGGTCAGGATATCTTCTAAGATAAATCCCATCTCAATGGTACACTTTCCTTTCTTCAGCCGTTTAATATGATTTCCCCTTATTTTCTTTGTTAATGTATCAATTACTTCCTCTAATGGTTCCACATGCAGTGCCATTTCTGTATTGTCTTCACAGAAGCTGTCTACTGTAAGACTGCAGATATCATTTATGGCTTTACTCAAGGTTTCAATTTCTTTTTTTGCTTTCCCGGTGAAAGAAAGCTCCTTCTTATGAATCTCTTTGCCGGAGTTTACAATTTCCATGGCATGATCTGATATTCTCTCAAAATCACTGATACTATGAAGAATCATTGACATACTTTGGCTGTCTGCCGTTGAAATATTCTCATTTGATATCTTTACAAGATATGTGCCTAATGCATCTTCATATTTATCTATCACTGATTCAAGCCTTATTACTTCTTTTACTTTTTTCGCATCATAACTGTTTAACACTTCAAGTGCCAATTCAATAGATCTTTTTGAAAGTTCAGCCATTTCCTTGACTTTCCCCCTGCAAAGCTCCATGGCAAAAGCAGGATTCCCAAGGAATCTTTCATCGATGGTAACTATATCTGTAGTAACGACTTCATTTTTGTCATCAGGAATTGTGATTTCTGCAAGCCTGACAAGAGAATCGGAAAACGGAAACAGTAGTAATGTTGCGCCTATGTTAAATAAACTATGTATAGCAGCAATTCCCGCAGCATTGGCAGTTTTCCCTAAAAAGGCAAAATCTACAAAAGCATTTATACCGTAAAATGCTACCATAAAAATAATGGTACCGATCAGATTAAAATACAAATGGACCATTGCTGCTCTTCTTGCATTTTTGTTGGCACCAATTGATGAAATGATCGATGTGACGCAGGTACCAATATTCTGGCCCATGATAATTGGTAACGCCACAGAATAATGAACGGCTCCTGTTGCACATAATGCCTGAAGTATACCTACAGAAGCAGATGAACTCTGAATAATTGCTGTAAGAACAGTTCCTACTGCCATGCCCAGTATTGGATTCTTAAATACCGTCATCATCCCGGTAAACATCTGATTATCAGCAAGACCCGACACAGCACCACTCATTGTTTCCATACCAAACATCAGAGTTGCGAAGCCAAGCAATATACCTCCCACATCCTTCTTCTTCGAATCACCCTTATCTGCCAGGAAAAGGAAAATACCAATAGCTGCAAGAACAGGTGAAAATGACGATGGTTTTAATAACTTTAACCATATGGTACTGCCTTCAATCCCTGTCAGTGATAACATCCAGGATGTAATTGTGGTACCGATATTGGCTCCTATAATAATACCTACTGCCTGGGACAGTTTCATAATTCCCGAGTTAACAAATCCTACTACCATAACTGTAGTTGCCGATGATGATTGTATTACAGCAGTAACTCCGGCACCTAAAAGAACCGCAAGAATCCTTTTCGTAGTCAGTTTTTCCAGAATTCTTTCCAGCCGTCCTCCGGCCATCCTGGAAAGTCCATTTCCCATGACACCCATTCCATACAGAAACAGTGACAAGCCCCCTATCATGTTTAAAACACTAAAAATGTCCATACAGATTCCTTTCAGATTCTACTCTTTACCACCTATTAGAATAAAATCCGAAAGTAAAATGTATAGACATAGTTATGTAAAATCTATGTAAAAATCAAGGAAAGATCCTGCAGATGTTCAAATTATTTGAACGCCTTTGGAGAATCCATAGCTGCATTGTCAAACTTCATCCTGTAGAAGTCTTCAAGTTCAGCCACGATCAGCTTGAAGTAATTATATCGTTATTTCTATCTGATTTCCCTCTATTGCAATAATACAGCTTTCATAATAACCGTCCCCGGTTGTTCTTGGCCCACTTACAATATCAAATCCCGCTGAATTAAGGCGCTCTGTTAATTCATCTACACGTTCCTTGCTTCCTACAGAGAAAGCTATATGGATCAGTCCTGTACGATTCAGGGCTTTCTCATCATCAGTCATATCAGGTCTATTCATTATTTCCAATCTCGCTCCATCATCAAAAGAAATGAAATAGGAACGAAAACCAGTCTTCACATTGTGATAACCGTCATCAGATTTCCCGTCAAGATACTTAACAAAGAAATCTCTGGCCTTCTCTATATCATTAACATACATTGCAACATGTTCAATTCTCATAACATCAACATCCTTTTGCTCATGCGCCTCTCAAGTATCAATACTTCGCAGCCTTTATCAAATATCTGTCCCGGCAGTTTTAGTTTCTCCTTTGGTGGAAACCCTTTATCAAACTCATCCACATCCTCGTCTTTCACATAGTACCCCTGCGGAGTCTGATATATCCCTGTCACATCATGCAAATATCCCGGAATCAGTTCCTTGCAGAGAAAAAAGGAATCGTCCTCGCCCTCCGGCAGATCATGATATCTAATTCCAAACACCCGCGCGAATGTTCATCCTGCCAAGCCACGTACAGTAAATGATCGCAACTACGATCGTTGCTCCAATGTAAATCCAATCAATCAACTCATTATCCGCACCGAACAACGAAAGGGTATCAACCATGGAATGAGCTATGATACACGGGATAATACTGCCACTTTTATAGCAGACCATCGTCAGGATAAATCCCCAGCTGATGGCAAAGATGATCTGCATTACTGTCTCAAAGCCTGCCTGGCCGGTAAAGAGATTCCCGATATGGCCTATACCGAACGTAACGGCAGAAACGACGATCGCTACTATCGACTTTCCCTCCCCAGCATTGCTCTGAAAAGAAATCCCCTGAAGATCATTTCTTCCACAAAGCCAACAAGGATCATAGAAAGTTATGATATCACCAATTCTGCACCATGATACGAAGGCGCGAATCCATCCCAGATATTACCCGTAGCTAAAATCCACATCGGTATGAAGAATATATATCTCTTCAAATCCTTCGGCCATCCCGCAAGACCATACTTATCTTCCAGATGATTCGCTTTTACAAACACAATAATTCCTGTCGTAAAAACAAGAAGCGCTATAAGCATAAAGATACTCTCATCTCCGAAGTTTCCTCTTATCGTGCCTAAAATGGCGCAGTATGCAACAATCCAAATCACTGCAAATAGAATTTCTTTCTTCTCATAAAGTGTTCGCATACTATTCCCCCATTTTTTTAATTGCTTCATCCAAAGAAATGCAGTCGGCAAATCTCTCTGGCCACATCATTTCGTTATAATACTTATAAGTCGTTTCGCCATCCATGTAATCATTATCAAACGTAGAGTTCGTTCCCTCTGGAATTATTACTCTGAATCCTCTTTCAAACGCTGATTTCACAGAGGCATCAATACAAAAGTTGGTCTGAAGCCCCACAATCATAAGTACCTTGTCTTTCTGTTTATCAAGATACGCGGCAAGTTCTTTATTCCCAAAGCAACTGTTAATCTCTTTTACAAAAATCTTCTCCCCTGCTTCCGGAGCAATCTGGTCAGCTATCTCAAAATCTACATCGCCAATGGAAAATCCTGTACCGGGACCATCATCATGTTGAACGTAAATAACCTCAACACTGTTCTTCCTTGCGGCATCAATGATACTTTTCACATTCTTTAAGAAGCCAGCAAAATCATATAATCTTTCGTCCGTAATCCCTTTTTGTATATCTATTACAATGAGTTTCATTTATATTCCTCCAAGTCTTTCTATTCTCATAATCATCTCCCATTCCGTCTCACCATCATTTCCCAGTTTTCATAAAACGTAAAACTGATATTTATCCAATATACTTTTTATGTGCCATCTTTACATTACTCTGCTTAACCATAGCATAATGCAAGGTTCAATCAGATAAACTATAGTTATATTCCATTGATTTACTTTGACTGTATTGAACAAATCCTCATCTTATTGTTTATCGTCAGAACGCCCCACGCCTTCCTGTTTGCGGGAGATGCCGGCGGAATGAATACACCCTCTCTTATAGTGTTGCTTTCTGCTCTTCCAAGGTTCGTGATACAATGGCCGTCGCGCTTTTCATAACCGAACATCTTGCTGCCGACAAATCTGCCGACCTTGCTCTCAAAACTTCCAAGAGTAGATATAGCTATGGCATCGAGGAGTTCCGGATCCATATTGAAATAACACGAAAGAACGAGCATCTCCCTATCCGGCTTACTTATTATGCTCCTGACTTCATGATCTACAGCCCTTGCGAGTTC
>JAILDZ010000205.1 GCA_024688505.1 Lachnospiraceae bacterium | reverse complement strand
GGTACTCAGGCCTGCAGATCCCTGAAAGGAGAAGGGGTGGAGGGGGTGCTCTGTAATTCGAACCCCGCCACCATCATGACTGATAAAGATATCGAAGATCATGTATATATAGACCCCCTCACAGCGCCCATGCTGGAAAAGATCATATTGAAGGAAAAGCCGGACTCCCTGCTTCCCACATTGGGTGGCCAGGCCGGACTGAACCTGGGTATGGAGCTCTACGAATCCGGATTCCTTGAAAAGCAGGGTGTCCGGCTGATAGGTACTTCCGCCGATACCATCTTCCGTGCGGAAGACCGGCAGGCTTTTAAAGACACTATGGAAAAGATCGGTGAGCCGGTGGCAGCATCACAGGTGGTCCACAGTGTGGAGGAGGGCGTGAAGTTTACGAACACCATAGGTTATCCTGTGGTGCTGCGTCCGGCGTATACCCTGGGGGGAAGCGGCGGCGGCATTGCTGAAAACGAATCCGAACTGATAGATATCCTCACAAACGGTCTTCGACTTTCCAGAGTACATGAAGTGCTGGTGGAAAGATGTATTTCCGGGTGGAAGGAAATAGAGTATGAGGTGATGCGTGACGGAGCAGGAAACTGCATCACTGTCTGCAACATGGAAAACATAGATCCGGTGGGTGTCCATACAGGAGACTCCATAGTGGTGGCTCCTTCCCAGACTCTGGGGGACAAGGAATACCAGATGCTTCGGACATCTGCGCTTAATATCATATCCGAACTGAATATCACAGGCGGATGTAATGTGCAGTATGCGCTGAAACCGGATTCTTTTGAATATTGCGTCATCGAGGTGAACCCCAGAGTGAGCCGGTCTTCCGCACTGGCATCAAAGGCCACTGGCTACCCCATAGCCAAGGTGGCAGCAAAGATAGCCCTGGGATATAACCTGGACGAGATAAAGAATGCCATCACACAGAAGACCTATGCATCCTTTGAACCCATGCTGGATTACTGCGTGGTGAAGATCCCGAGACTTCCTTTCGATAAATTCCTGACAGCCCAGCGTACCCTCACTACCCAGATGAAGGCCACAGGAGAGGTCATGAGCATATGCCAGAATTTCGAAGGGGCTCTTATGAAAGCCATACGCTCCCTGGAACAGCATGTGGACTCTCTTATGTCTCTCGATTATTCCGATCTTTCGGACAAGGAGCTTTTAGAACAGCTTCGGAATGTGGATGACAGACGTATATATGTCATTGCGGAAGCACTGAGAAGAGATATCTCTTATGATTATATCCATAACATCACAAAGATAGATCTATGGTTCATAGATAAGATAGGATCTCTGGTGGAGATGGAGAAAAGACTTTCATCCGAGAGTCTCACGCCGGAGCTTCTTACGGAAGCGAAACGTCTGGAATTTCCGGACAGCGTCATCGCATCCTTAACCGGTGAGACAGAAGAGAGGATACGTAAATTCAGAAAAGCATATGATATATACCCCGCCTTCCAGATGGTGGACACATGTGCCGCGGAATTTCAGGCTGCCACACCGTATTATTATTCCGTATACGGAAGTGAAAACGAGGCTGTGGTAAATGAGGAAGAAGAAAAGCGTAAGAAGGTGCTGGTCCTCGGTTCAGGTCCCATCAGAATAGGTCAGGGTATAGAGTTTGACTATTGCTCTGTACACAGCACATGGGCCTTTTCAAAAGAAGGATATGAGACCATCATCGTAAACAACAATCCTGAGACGGTATCCACGGATTTTGATATCGCCGATAAGCTCTATTTCGAGCCTCTGACTCCGGAGGATGTGGAAGGCATAGTGAATATCGAACATCCCGACGGAGCGGTGGTACAGTTCGGAGGACAGACTGCCATTAAACTCACTGAGGCACTGAATAAAATGGGAGTACCCATTCTCGGCACCGCAGCGGAAGATGTGGACGCCGCAGAGGACAGAGAACTTTTCGATAAGATCCTGGAAGAGACCGGTATTCCAAGGGCTGCAGGCGGCACCGTATACACGGCAGAGGAAGCAAAGCAGGTGGCAAATAAGCTGGGCTACCCTGTGCTGGTCCGTCCTTCATATGTCCTGGGTGGACAGGGAATGCAGATAGCTTTTTCCGATGAAGAGATAGAGGAATTCATAGGGATCATAAACCAGATAGCTCAGGATCATCCCATACTGGTGGATAAATATCTCCAGGGAAAGGAAATCGAGGTGGACGCCGTATGCGACGGCACAGACATCCTGATCCCGGGCATCATGGAGCATATAGAGCGTACCGGAGTCCATTCGGGAGACAGTATATCGGTGTATCCTGCTCCCACCATCACGGAAAATGCAAAGAAGAAGATCGCGGATTATACCGAAAGGCTGGCAAAAGCCCTGCATGTGAAGGGCCTGATAAACATCCAGTTTATCGATATGGACGATGAGATATATGTGATAGAAGTGAACCCCAGATCTTCAAGGACCGTGCCCTATATCAGCAAGGTGACGGGTATCCCCATAGTGGATCTGGCCACAAAAGTCATAATCGGACATACTATCCGCGAAATGGGATATGAGCCCGGACTTCAGAAAGAGGCAGAGCATATTGCCATAAAGATGCCGGTGTTCTCCTTTGAAAAACTTCGTGGAGCGGAGATTGCCATGGGACCGGAAATGAAGTCCACAGGAGAGTGCTTAGGTATCGCAAAGACATTTAACGAGGCACTCTATAAAGCATTCTTAGGTGCAGGAGTGGTGCTTCCGAAATATAAGCAGATGATAATGACGGTTTCCGATAAGGAAAAACCGGAATCCGTGGAGGTGGCAAAGCGCTTTGAGGCTTTAGGGTATATAATCTACGCCACCAGAAGCACGGCCAAATACCTGACGGAACACGGCGTGAATGCCAGAAGGATTAATAAGATATCTCAGGAATCGCCGAATGTTATGGATCTTATCCTGGGGCATAAGATAGACCTGGTGATAGATATTCCCACCACAGGACACGGTGATAAGACCAGAGACGGCTTCCTTATCAGAAGAAATGCCATAGAGACAGGCGTGTATTGCATCACTGCCATAGATACGGCAAACGCTCTGGCCAGATCCCTGGAAACGCAGCACGAGAACCTGACACCCATTGACATTGCTACGGAATAACAGATAAGACAGAAAGAATATATGACAAGAGAAGAACTTATAAAGCTAACCGAAAAAGGGCCGGTGATCCTGGACGGAGCCACAGGTACGAATCTTATGAAGGCAGGACTTCCTGCAGGAGTGTGCCCGGAGCTTTGGATCTATGAGCATCACGATGTGATGCTTGATCTCCAGAGATCATATGTGGCATCCGGCACCAATATCCTGTATGCCCCCACCTTCACAGCAAACCGCATAAAGCTGGAAGAATACGGCCTTGCAGACAGGCTTACGGATATTAACCGGAGAATGGTGCAGCTCAGCCGGGAGGCAGCGGGAGATAAGGCCTTTGTGGCCGGAGACCTGACCATGACCGGCCGCCAGCTCTATCCCACCGGGGATATGATGTTTGAAGATCTGGTGGATGTATATAAGGAGCAGGTGAAAGCCATATTGGAAGAGGGCGTGGACCTCTTCATAGTGGAGACCATGATGAGCCTCCAGGAATGCAGGGCAGCGCTTCTTGCCATAAAAGAAAGCTGCGACCTGCCTGTGATGATATCACTCACATATAATGAGGACGGCCGCACACTGTTCGGCTCGGAGCCCGACACCGCCATGATAGTGCTTCAGAGCATGGGAGCGGATGTAGTGGGCTTAAACTGCAGCACCGGTCCCTCCGCCATGTTTCCTCTCATTGAAAAGATGAGGAAATATGCAAAGATCCCCATCCTTGCAAAGCCGAATGCAGGGCTTCCGGAGCTTATAGACGGGGAGACGGTATATCGCATGACTCCCGAGGATTTTGCAAATGATGTGGTGAAGCTTATAAGAGCGGGAGCTTCTGTGGTGGGAGGATGCTGCGGCACCACTCCGGCCCATATAAAGGCTCTTGCCGAGGCGGCAGCAAAGGAGAAGACTCTGCTTCCGGCACCTGTAAGATCCAGAGTGGTCACATCCGAAAGAAAGAATACGGATATAGATCCGAAAGGACCCTTCCTCGTTATAGGGGAGCGCATTAATCCCACGGGAAAGAAAGCACTTCAGGAGGAGCTTCGGGCCGGATCTCTTTCCATGGTCCGGGAATTTGCCGTTTCACAAAGCGAAAACGGCGCATCTATCCTGGATATAAACATGGGCACAAACGGCATAGACGAAAAGCAGATGATGCTGGATGCCATTTATGAAGTGACATCTACCGTGGATCTGCCTCTTTGCATAGATACCAGTTTCCCGGAAGTGATGGAAGCGGCTCTTCGCATATATCCTGGGCGTGCTCTCATTAATTCCATATCTGCGGAAGACGAAAAGCTCACAGCGCTTCTTCCTATAGCGAAAAAGTACGGAGCCATGTTCATTCTCCTTCCCCTTTCATCGGCGGGACTTCCGAAGACCATGGAGGAGAAACACGAGAACATAGACATTGTGCTGAAGAAAGCAAAGGAAGTCGGCCTGTCCGAAGAGGATGCGGTGGTGGATCTTCTGGTGGCCACCATAGGTGCCGATCCCGAGGCCGCCAAAAGCTGTTTTGCCACAGCATCATATTGCTATGAGAGAAACATACCCACTGTGTGCGGACTTTCGAATATATCATTCGGTCTGCCTCAAAGAGCCTTTGTAAACACAGCGTTTTTAAATATAGCACTTTCAAAAGGCCTCACCATGGCCATAGCAAATCCTTCCCAGGAGATGCTTATGTACACGGCTTTTGCTTCAGACATGCTGCTTAATAAGGAAGGCAGCACGGCACGGTATCTAAACAGTGTCCCGGAGGGACAGATCACCATCGGTACGGGAAAGAGCGCACCTTCCGGAAATGCAAAAGAAAAGTCCGTGGATAACGACGGCCCCGGAGTGGTATATACTTACGTGGTGAAGGGAAATAAAAGTGACATAGTATCGGAAGTCAGAAAGCTTATAGACGGCGGAAAGACACCGAATGAGATCATAAACGAGTTTCTGATCCCCGGCATCAATAAGGTGGGAGAACTTTATGACAAAAAGAAATATTTCCTGCCCCAGCTTATAGCCGGAGCAAATGCCATGAAAGAAGCCATGGACTATCTGGAACCCATGATAGTGTCAAATGATACGGAAAAAAAGGAGACCGTTATCATAGCCACAGTGGAGGGCGACATCCATGACATAGGAAAGAACCTGGTAGCACTGATGCTTAAAAACTACGGATTTAATGTGATAGATCTGGGAAAAGACGTGCCGGCGGAAACCATAGTGGAGACTGCCATGAAAGAGAATGCGGCTGCCATCGGACTTTCGGCTCTTATGACCACCACCATGATGCGAATGAAGGATGTGGTGGATAAAGCGAAAGAGATGAAATGCACAGCAAAGATCTTTATCGGCGGCGCCTGCATCACACCGTCCTTCGCGGAAGAAATAGGCGCAGATGCCTATGCGGAGGATGCTGCGGATTCCGTACGGGTGGTTGAAAGCCTGGTGAGCTGACATACTCTGAATAAATAACAGATGTAAAAACACTATATTTAGCAATGATTTTATGATATCATCCTAAATATAGTATTTTTTTATGAAGATGTAGGAGGAAGAAAATGTTGAAGAAACTGTTATCAGTATATGCCATTATCCTGTTAATGGTCTTTACATTAACCACCGCATTATTTACCCCGGAAGTATACGTGACAGCAGAAGAAAATGCGGAGCAGCCCATGCAGACTCAGAGCCTGGGCACGGAAAACAGAACCGAGGACAATGCTTTAGACGAAGACTATGATGACGACGATGATTACGATTACGAAGACTATGATGACGACGATTATTACGATGACGATGATGACGACGATATCATCGGAGATTACGGATTTGTGACAGATATCACTGTTTCTCCCGGAGGAAATGTGAATGTCATAAGGGGAAAGACCTTTAAATTCACGGCCACAGTCACAGGATACGGCGTGTACACGGACGGCGTAAACTGGACGGTACAGGGAAACAGAAGCGACGGCACGACAGTGAGTGCGGACGGTACTCTTACCGTGGCATCAAACGAGACAGCCACCACCATGGTGGTGACAGCCATTTCGAAAGAGGACGGCTCCGTCAGCAAATCTGTGGTGGTCAATATAAACGGTATGGACCACATGATAAATGTGTCTGCCAGTCCTTCGGCCGGAGGCTCCGTCACAGGCGGCGGCACAGTGAAGGACGGATCGAATATAGTACTGTATCAGTCTGCCAATAATAATTACAGGTTCACAGGCTGGTATGAGAATAATAAACTTGTCTCCACCACATCCCAGCTGGCACTTAATAATGTCACATCGGATCACACCATAGTGGCAGCCTTTGAACGCACCACCTGCAATGTGACTGTGAAGCTGAGTGACGGAGCTGCAGGAAGCGTGACCGGAGCAGGCACCGTGGCATATAAAGGCAGTGTGACTCTCACTGCCAAGGCAAACCCCGGATATAACTTTGTGGGCTTCATAGAGAATAATCAGATGATATCCACAAATGCCACCACCACACTTACCAATATCACCACAGACAGAAATATCACTGCCCAGTTTAAGGCAGGAAAATATACTGTGAACCTTTCCGTGAGCCCTGCAAATACAGGCTCTGTTACAGGCGGAGGCACATTCGATGATAATGCCAAAGTGGTGATAAAGGCCACGCCTGCAAACGGCTATGCATTCTATGCATGGACATTAAACGGTCAGGTATTCTCCACGGATCCGCAGTTTACCATTGATAAGATCCAGACCAGCTATAATATAGTGGCAAACTTTATACCGGCAAATACAGCCACAGTAAACATCACTTCATCCGCAGGAGCAGGGGGCGGTATAGCTCCCGTGGGCACCACTAAAGTGACCCTGGGAGGACGGCTTTCATACAGTATCGTTCCCACAAACGGATATCGCATCGCCGATGTGGTGGTAGACGGGAAGAGCGTGGGTGCAGTGACAACCTTCACATTCTCAGATGTGAGAACAGACCATACAATCGCTGCCACATTTGCCGCAGCTTCCGCAAATAACAGCGGAAACAATACAGCACAGAATGGGGGAGGTACTCCTAAACCTCAGGAAAATGCCTCGGATGAGGAAGAGACCACCCATGGCACAGAGACAAATCCTCTTATCATTCACACTCAGAATGCAGAGATAGCAGCGGCTACGTACGGTGTGCTGGATGACCTTGGCATCAGCGAGGATGAAGCCCGCACGCTTATCAGAGGAAATAACGACCTTGCTCTCCTTAAGATGGCCTTCGAATCAGGGGACCTTCAGCTTACTGTAAACAGCGATTATGCAGATTCCGTTCAGGAGACATCGGAAGCTTTGTATTATCATGATCCTTCCCTTAAGAATTTTGAAGAAGTGATGGATTCCACTCTTTCGGAAGAAGAAAAGATAACACTTCTGAAAGGCGGCAAAGTGAGCTTTAATGTGAGCATTGTGGGTAATAAGGATACTGTTACCAAAGCGGACAAAAAGCTCATAGAGCAGCAGGTGGGATATAAGGCAGTGGACTATTTTGATTATGTGATCATGAAATCCTTCGACGGACAGACATCCATGCTCACAAAAACCTCCACTGAGCTTGAAACATCCATAAAGGTGCCGGAAGAACTTCGAAGCAAAAACAGAGAATACAGCGTACTTCGCATACATAACGGAGAAGTGGATGTGCTTCCGGATCTGGACAGTGATCCGGATACCATTACATTCCGTTCCGGCAAGTTCTCACAGTATGCCATAGTCTATAAGGCAGTGAATGTGAATGTGCTGTCGGCGGTGTTCCTTGGCATCACGGTGCTTTCTCTCCTGATAGCCATGATATGCTTTGTGAACCTGATAAAGTATAAGAGAACCGCCAGAAGAGCCAGAAAGCATTGATGCTGGCAGAGTGGAATTACGGTGAATTGTAAATATGAATATGCTTCTTCAATTGACATTCCTTCTAAAGAAAAATAATATTAGTAGGATGCATACTTTAGGAGGTTAATGTAATGAAAAAAAGGAGTTCGTTCGGCGGATCTATAGGTTTCGTCCTGGCGGCTGCAGGAAGCGCCGTAGGTCTGGGAAATATCTGGAGATTCCCTTATCTGGCAGCAAAAGACGGAGGCGGATTATTCCTTATCCTGTATCTAATCCTTGCACTGACATTTGGATATTCTCTGCTCACATCAGAGATCGCCATTGGAAGAAAGACAAAGGAAAGCCCGCTTACCGCATATAAAGAACTGCATCCCCGTTTCGGCTGGGTGGGTATACTGGCCTGCATGATCCCCATGATCATCATGCCATACTATACCGCTATCGGAGGATGGGTGCTTAAATATTTCATGACCTTCATCACGGGAAGCGGCATGGAAGCTGCGGAAGACGGCTATTTCACAGGATATATCACATCAGTTTCAGAGCCTATCACCATGGGTATCATATTCCTGTTCCTTTGCACCATCATAGTGCTTGGCGGAGTGAATAAGGGGATCGAGCGGGCATCAAAATTCATCATGCCCGTGCTCATTGTCCTGGTACTTATCATTGCCATATTCTCCCTCACCCTTTCAAATAAAACGGATGCGGGTGTGCGTACCGGACTGCAGGGCCTTTCCATTCTGTTCATTCCGGATTTTTCCGGCCTTACTATCGGGAAATTCTTCACCACCCTTATGGATGCCATGGGACAGCTCTTCTTCTCCTTAAGCATCGCAATGGGTATCATGGTGGCTTATGGTTCTTATGTGTCTGATGATACAAATCTGGGAAAGTCCATTAACGAGATAGAAATATTCGATACACTGGTGGCGGTTCTGGCAGGAGTCATGATCGTGCCGGCTGTATATGTGTTCATGGGCCGCGACGGCCTTTCATCTTCCGGCCCCGGACTTATGTTCATATCCCTTCCGAAGGTATTCGCGCAGATGGGATTCACAGGCCAGATCATAGGCGCCATGTTTTTTGCCATGGTTCTCTTTGCGGCCCTGACATCTGCAGTATCCATAATGGAAGCTGTGGTTTCCAGTTTCCATGACTATTTCCATCTGAAGAGGCGGCATGCCACCATAATCGAGACGATCATCGCTCTAGTATTCTGTGTCATAGTGTGTCTGGGTTATAATAAATTCTACTTCGAGATTAAGCTGCCAAACGGCTCCACAGCCCAGATCCTTGATATCATGGATTACTTCAGTAATTATATCCTGATGCCCATAGTGGCCATCGCCACATGTATCCTGGTGGGACACATTGTCACTCCGAAATACGTGATCGATGAAGTGGAGAAAAACGGTTCGAAATTCGGGCGTAAGAGACTGTTTACTGTGATGATAAAATATGTGGCACCTGTGCTGCTCTTCATCCTGTTCCTGCAGGCCTTTGCTTTTAAATCCAAGTAAAAAAATGATTATAAGAAACATGATCATAATAGAAAAACCGGAAGACATGTCTTCCGGTTTTTTAGTAGCGATGGGGAGACTTGAACTCTCGACACTACGGGTATGAACCGTATGCTCTAGCCAGCTGAGCTACATCGCCATATGAATACCGCTCGGATATTAGTGGGGCCTATAGGGCTCGAACCTATGACCCTCTGCTTGTAAGGCAGATGCTCTCCCAGCTGAGCTAAGACCCCGTGCCTTACCGAACGGCAGATGTTATATTACTATAAAACTTCAGGTCTTGTCAACTAATATTTTTTCGTTTTTCACCTAGTATTTTTGTGGGTTTTTACCAATGCTTTTATATTGAAAAAAAGACGCCAAAGGATTATCATTCCTTGAAAGAAAAGGAGGCTTATCATATGGACAAGAAAATTAAAACAATCGCACTTACAGGACTTCTCACAGCATGCGTGGTGGTGGGCACAATGATAGTGAAGATACCCATCCCTGCCACAGGGGGATATATACATCCCGGCGACGGAGTGGTGCTCCTTTGCGGTCTGCTTCTGGGACCCATATACGGTCCGCTGGCAGCGGGACTTGGAAGCATGCTTGCGGATCTTTTCAGCGGATA
>JAILDZ010000183.1 GCA_024688505.1 Lachnospiraceae bacterium | reverse complement strand
TATCCTACAGCCTTTTCTTCTGCATCACGATCATCGAGGCTTAATACCACGATATAGGGGTTCACGGTTTCTTTACGGTTATCGAAGATCAGGATCACAACACCTATGATGATCGAGCCGAACACTGCAAGTGGGATCAGTCCTGCTGCCAGCACTATACCTGCTGCCAGTGACCAGAACAGAAATGCGATGTCCAGAGGCTCCTTTATGGCAGTCCTGAAACGGACGATGGAAAGGGCACCGACCATACCAAGGGAAAGGACCACGTTACTGGTGACTGCCAGGATCACGAATGTGGTGATCATGGTGAGTGCTATAAGCGTCACTCCAAAGCCTGATGAATACATCACTCCCGTATATGTCTTCTTATATATGAAGAATATGAAAAGACCAAGAGCAAAAGCCAGTACCAGTGCCAGCACCATATCCAGAGGGCTCACGCTGGTCACGTTCTCTAAAAAACTTGATTTAAAAATGTCGTTAAATGTCATAAAATGTTCTCCTTTTCTTTAATCATATATCCTGCACTGTGCGTATTTTGAAAAAGACTGTGCTCTTCTGTTTGTAAGCTGTACTCCGTCCCTTATTATGGATGGGAGGAAATCATCCCATTTCACTTCCAGTATGATGGTTCCCTCTGCCACCGGAAAGGTGATGCTCTTTGGATCCAGGAAATCCTTTACCGTAAGACAGGTCCGAAGGTCATAGTCCAGTGTCACTCTCACGTTTCCCGGTGCATATATGAACGGCTCTCTGGTGTAATCCACTATGGTCTTTGGCCTCATTCCCTGATATTTCATCTTCAGGTACAGCTCCTGTATAAGTGCATTGTCGCTGTCCATCATCCAGTCTGTATCGCCTTTTATTATCTTTTCCACCTGATCGGCTGTAAGGGCCGCATGGTACTTGGTTCCCAGCTTATTAAGCTTGCTCTTTTTCTCCAGGTGGATCACTTCCGGATTAAAGTTATAGTATCTGATCCGAAACTTTTCTCTTTTATCCACCCCGTCCAGTTTTTCCTTCAGGGCTTTATCTTTCATGGTGTCAAAGTACAGGCTTCGTATCAGATATTTTCCGTCCACCGTATGCGGATCGCTCTTTGCTATGGCTTTCATCCGGCTTCTGATCTGCAGCATGTCCGAGTAACTGATGGCATGTTTCCATTCGTGCCTGTACTGCTTCTTATCCGCCATATATGCATCTCCTTTCTGTATTTTGATTTTTCATCATGATACAGAGGAGCTTTGTTCTTTTTTAGTCTAATCTGTGAAAAAAGTATGAATTTGATCTAACTGCCAGGCTAGCCTGGCAAGGCGATTTCTTATGCAATGTGAACATGCAATTTTATTGCATGGCACTTTTGGCATATAAATTAAAAAATAGAGAATAATTGAAAAAACCCGCCTTGCTTTTGCAAGACGGGTAACTTAATAACTATTTTACGAATTTTCTGACCAGCCAGATCAGGAGGCAGCTGCCTGCCACCGCCACTATGACTCCGGCTATGGTACCGTTTGCTGAGAATCCCAGAAGACCTATAAGTGCAGATCCGAGAACACCTCCGATAAGACCGATGATGATGTTTCTTATCACTCCGCCTTCTGAATCCATGATCTTTCCTGCTATCCATCCGGAGAGACCACCCAGCACCAGTGTGATTATAATGTTTACCATGGCTCCTCCCGATTACTGATTGATCATGAAATCAAGCAGCTTCTTGGAATCTTCCGGCTCGTATGCGATGATCTCAAGCTCAGGGATGTTATTAGCATCTGCATGGAAGATGTTTGCCAGAGAAACAAACTGTGACAGCTTTGACTTAAGGTTCAGACGGTCGCCTTCACCTGTCACCAGCTCCACCTTGCCCTTGCAGCTGTCGATGGTCTTAAAGAATGCTTCTGTGTCTTTGATATTTGTAACTTTCATATGTACCTCCTTATTTAATAAGAATAGTGTTTACATTAACGGCTATATAATAGTACAAAAGCTGTAAAAAGTAAAATCAATCGGCTTTTCAAATAACATAAGGGATATCAGTTTAATATATCAATAAGATCAGAGAAGCTATTCAGCTTATATGTTACCGATTCATGTTCCGAAGCCTCGCCAAGACCGGCGCTTAAAAACCCTCCCGCCGCGGCTGCAGAGATTCCTGCTTTGGCATCCTCTACCACCAGCGAGTTCCCGGGTGATACCGAAAGCATTTCAGCCGCCTTTAAAAATACTTCCGGATCAGGTTTAGACCTTGATATATTAGTTCCATCGGAAACAGCATCAAAATAATCCGAAAGTCCTATACGCCTCAGGATCTTCTTTGTATTCTTACTACTGGATCCTATAGCCAGCAGGTGTCCCTCATCTCTTAATGTGTGAAGCGTGCTCTTCACTTCACCGGATAGATCCTGCTCACTCATCCTGTCTAACAGTTCCACATAAATACCGTTCTTTTTTTCTGCCAGAGCATTCTTTTCTTCCTGGGAAAAAGTACGGTCGGCTCTCTCCAGTATTATATTAAGAGAGTCCATGCGGCTTACGCCACGGAGCCTGTTATTGATCTTTTCATCAAAATACACATCTATCTCATCTGCCACCTGCTTCCATGCCAGATAGTGATACTTGTCCGTGGAGCATATCACTCCGTCCAGATCAAATATGACTGCCTTTATATTATCCATTACTACCACTCATACTTTCTTATAAAATATGCCGGAGCACAGCTCCATGCATGACAATAACTGTTCACGATAGTGCCGCCGTAGGGAGATTCGTTGGGATGACCCGGACGGTATAATTCAAAAAACGTATCTGCTCCGTCGGACACCATGCCGCCCCAGTATTCTTTCATGACATCCTTTGCTTTGTCTTCCAGTCCCACATCAATAAGCGCCTGTATATAGTGATGATACATATATGGTGTCACCATCCCCTCTGCGTCACTTAGCGACTCTACGGATTCCAGGGCAGACCTTCCCTCTTTGTCTGAAAGCGCTTTTCCAAGTATCAGCCAGCATTGACTGGCGAAGGATATCTGACGGGAGCTTCCGCTGACAAAGACTCCTTTTTCTGGATCATATAGGGCCTTACGAACAGCCTGTACACCTGATACATGCCGTTTTCGGTATTCATCTTCCTTTTCCTTTTCTCCCATGTATGAAGCCAGATCTGCAGCTGCTAAAAGAGCATAGAGATAGATCCCATGGGCAGAAGCCTGTTTATTTAATCCCAGGTTCCAGTCCACGAAGCACCATCCCATCATGTCACTGTCCTTTACCACTCCGTCCGCTCCCAGCCGTTCTTCAGATAGTTCCACCTGCTTTATGGCAGTCTCATAGAGTTCGAGAAGCGTTTCCTTATCTTTTGTATTCACGTAATAATCCCGAAGGGTGGTGGTAAAGAAAAGAGAATAATCGAACATGTACACATCGTCTGCCTCAATGGAAGGTTCTATGAACAGATTCGAAGCCACACGTCCGTCATCATCCGTATCTCCCGCAAACAGATACAGTCCTTCCTTTACCAGACCGTTTGCCTGATATGTCTCATAGTTTGTGAGCGCTTCCAGCCGCAGGTCTCCCATCCAAAGCCTTCTGTCCCTTTTCGGACCGTCTTCGAACACGGTCTGCATGCATTCATGTAGGGTGCGGGCAGCGATACGGTCCAGGGGCTCCATCTCAGGATCTTTGCAGCTATATGTCAAAATACTACTGTCATCTGCAGATGAGACAGCCGTGGCAGAGGCATCCTCCACTGTCAGTTTGAATCTGCTGCTGCAGTCCAACACTTCTATCTTCACGTATCTGAATGCATACCTGCGTGGGAAAGATATCTCACACGGCAGGATATCCAGATGTGCCTGGGTTTCCTGTATCCAGGCCTTGCTGATCCAGCCCTTATACTCTGCAGCGTCCTCGAAAAACTCCGAAAGCCTTTCCGCAAATCGCACCCGGATCCATACAGGTGCATCCGGGTGGGCGCCTGCAGAACCAAAATGCGCAGTAAAGAATCCAGTTTCATGATCTCCAAAATCCAGTACTACCGAATCTCCCGTAGAAAGCTTTTCCTCTGTATATGATCCTGTTTCCACAGCCACATATTTGCCGTCCGCATTTTCCGGACGCACGGTTCTTACGGGATATACGGTCACCTTATTAAGCTTTGGGAACAGCCTTTCGGCTTTATTTAAAAACTCCTGATTTTTCACTATGCTCACTCCGTCATCTATGCTTAAAATGCCAGTTCCTCTCTTCCGCAGAAAGGATCCACCGGGCTTATGCCTTTAAACTCGCTTCGTCCCACAAGTTTTTCCACCACAGCCTCTATCACATGATCGTTATTTGAATAGCCGTTAATATATGTCTTTACCATGGGCACATCCAAAAGATGATAGGGGTTTGCCAGGCTTATGAATATCACCGGCACCTCATTTGCAAACCAGGGCACATTATTTCCCTGCCCCCAGAATGTGTACCAGTTCAGTCTGGCTGTGGTCTGATTTGAAGCATTTTCAATATTTGCCACATAGATCACCAGGTCATATTTGCTGAGGAACTGCTTCACATTGTCTACACCGCGTTCAAAGTCCTCTTTTTCATAGAGAGTCACATCGAATCCCTCTCCTCTTAAGAGTCTGGTCATCTTGTCCGTGATCCTCTGTGTGGAAGGATAGTCTCCCAAGATCTCCAGCAGCACACGTTTTGTGTTCTGAGGCGATATGGGCAGATTCTTTGCTGTGTCCTTCACAAGGGTTATACTCTTATCTGCCAGCTCTCTTGCCCATTCCTCGTGCTCTCTGCAGCGTATCACTTTAAGACCGGCTTCATCCGGCACCAGCGTTCCCTTTATCTTTTTCTCGTGGAGATTGAGGGCAGCCTTTGTGGCCAGTATCCGTCTGCATGCCTCATTCAGCCTTTGGTCTGACAGTATTCCTTTCCTGTATCCTTCCATCATGAATTCATAGTCTTCCGCCAGATCCTTATTAAAAAGGATCATGTCACAGCCGTTTTCTATGGAAGTGGGGATGGCCGTGCTGCGGTCCATGGCAGATGTGTATCCCACCATAGGAGTAGCGTCTGTTATGATGAGCCCGTTAAAGCCTAGCTTTTCTCTTAGCAGGTTATTAAGCAGAGCCTTAGAAAGTGTGGCAGGAATGATCCTACCCTTATGTCCCGGAAATACTTCATTCTCGAATGCGGGAAATGCTATATGACCTGCCATGACAGTAAGTGTTCCCTCTTCGATGAGCGTTCTGTATATCTTTCCGTAGCTTTGCATCCATTCATCTACTGAAAGTGAGTTAACAGATGTGAGCAGATGCTGGTCGCGTTCATCGATGCCGTCTCCGGGAAAATGCTTTATGGATGTAGCCACACCGCACTCCTTAGCAGCGCGGATATACTCACCGGCATTCTCTATCACGGTGTCCGTGTCATCACCGAAAGTACGCACATTGGTAATGGGGTTATGGAAATTGCGGTCCAGATCCACCACCGGTGCAAAAGCCCAGTTTATACCGAGCGCAGCGCCTTCAGTGCAGGCAATCCTGCCCAGTCGGTAGGCATATTTCGGATCATTTGCCGCAGCCACGGACATTTCCTTGCCATATGGGGTGCCGTCTGTGGCAGCACCGTCACCGCCGGCTTCCAGGTTTGACGGGATAAGAAGCGGGATCCTGGAATGATCCTGTGCATAATAAAAAGTATCCCTCATCTCGCTGCTCTTACCGTCACGGAAGAATAGTCCTCCTATATGGAATCTCAAGAGACTGTGGTCTAAGTATTCCCGGTCCGTGGAGAACCCGATGGGACAGAAAAGCTGTCCTATCTTCTCTTCCAATGTCATGGATTCTAAGGTTTTCTCTACCCACTGTGCTGCATTCTCATCCAGATTAAAGGGTGCCTTCGTGATGTCCATATTTCTGTATCCTCTATTCTTTCACGGTGTTTTTTTCGCTTTTAACATGCGAAGTTCCACCAGCTTGTTTTCGTTATTTAAATAGATCAAAAATACCACCAGTATCAGTGCAGTGATGATCTGCTGAACCGATGAGTCCATCTGAAGACGTGCATACATCAAAGAGATTAACGCCGTGGTCATGGCTCCCAACAGATATCCGAGTTTGTCATTCGAAAACCGCCCGATAAATCCGCCTATGAACATGGGGAGAAAAGCGGTGAACATGACACCGATGGATCCGAAGTTTAATGACATCTGTATGGTTCCGGTATTTGTGGCGGAAAGGAATCCCACCACTCCCATAAAACTTCCGGCGATCATATAACAGCCGATAGTGTTCGGAATCTCTCTGATGCCCATATTTACCGCTACGCTCTGGCCTGAAAGAAGGGCCTTATACTCGTAGCCGAATTTTGTATAATCAAAGATCAGAATCATAACGATAAGTGCTGCTATGATCACTAAAATATAGTTTGTGATACTGGGGAAGCCTGTGAGTTTCGCCTTAGTGACAAAAGACACACCATATCCGTCCGTCAGAGCAAAAGCCGCTCCTTCAAAGAACAGCGTCATGCCCAGTGACACGATGATCGGCGGAAGCTTCGTGATCACATATGCTCCTCCTGATATCAGTCCGAGTACGGCGCCTGCAATAATACTGATCACCAGCATAGCCGGCGCTGACAGATTCAGGTTGAGCGCTATGGTCGCGCTGATCACCGAAGATAACAGGGCCACGGATCCGATGGAAAAATCAAACCTGCCCGAGTTAAGATTGATGGACAACGCAAATGTGGTAAGCATGACCGAGGCAGTGGCCCGGAAAAATGCCAGGAAGTTACCCTGGGTCTCAAACAGAGCCACGCCCTTTGCTGCACACACCAGAAAAGTGACTGCAAACGCTAAAAGCGGTATCGCCATCGTTCCTAATATTCTTTTTCCTACACTTAAACTGCCTCGATTCATTTTCTTACCTCTTCCGTTTTTTCCGCGGATTATTTGATCATCTCAAAAGAGTAGTTATTTACAAAACCTTCAAAAGTAGCATAGTCTGCATCATAGAGCTTATTCAGCTCTTCTGCTGTCCATACGGGGGTAGTCAGATCTGCGTCTACAGAAAGCATCTCCTCGCATTCATCTGCGGATGTAGCCACCCAGTATCCGATATCAAGAGCAAGTGCATCGCCGTCCGGTGTACGGAGCGGATTACCGTTTACTGCACGGTAGAGAGCCATGAACACAGGTCCGTCATATGCAGAGAACTTTCCTGCCAGATAGTCCAAAGAACCGTTCTTCATTGCCTCATAGTAATCATCAGCATATGCATCCACGGATGCAATCTTCACATCTGTACCGTTTGCTGCTGTACCGAAGAAGTCGGAGCCGCTGCCGACTGCCAGAAGCACTTCCACGCCGTTTGCCTGCACCATTTCAGCACCCTTTGCAAACCATGCATCATCCATGTCATATCCACCCAGGTAACCGGACAGGGTCACATCTCCGATCTGGCCGGTCTTTGCTTCACCGTCTGCCATAAGCTGGCCGATGATGGCGCCGGGATCTGTCATGCCCTGATATGAAGCGCCTTCTCCGCCTGCTTCCACCATGGCTGTGAGCATTCCTGCCACACGGTTCACATGCATGCTGTTACGGTATGCTGTAGCACCACCGAAGATGGCAAAATTCTTCTTCCCCTGATCCAGGTAGTACTTAGCCATGTTGTATCCTGTTTCAAACTCAGTGTTATCGGAGGGTCCCACCGATCCCACAAAGTATTCGTAGCCCTTATAGTTTTCGTACTGATCGGACTCCAGTGCGCCTGCACCTACTGCGTAATACACGCCTGCTTCTTCGCACTGTTCTATCTGAGCAGGTCTGTCAAACGCAGACTCAGAAAGTATTGCCTTGCAGTTGTTTGTGATCATGGTGTCAATAGCGGATTTTTCTCCTGCAGAATCAGCAAGCTCATCCGAGTACACAAACTCCATGTTGTATGCCTTTGCTATATAGCTTTCCAGATAGTGCCTGCGTCCCAGAGCTTCAGCGGAAGTAGCATCTGCCACCAGCACACCGATCTTGAACGGTTCACCGGGAGCTTCAATATCTGCTTCAGCATATTCTTCGGCCTCGTCACCGGCCTGGCTGCTTCCTGTCCCGGCAGCATCACCGTTACCGGTTCCGCATGCTGTCATGGAAAACATCATGGTGCCTGCCAGTAACAGGCTCAGAATTTTCGTTACAAACCTTTTTTTCATCCTTTTTTCTCCTCCTTCAGTAAAAAAACAGGGTATCTGTAATCGCCGGAAATACCGGGAATCACATTTTTCGTCAGCGCGGAAGTGTTCTTGTCTTCCGCTCACCTGCGGCAATGAATACCACCAGCAGGAAAATGGCAGCCTTGACCATTTGTCCTACGCCGGAATTCAGATTAAACATCACCATGATCTGGCTTAAAAATGACATGGAAAATGCTCCGATCACTGCTGCATATATCCGGCTTTTTGCGCCGCCGGAAACCGGCATGCCTCCGAAAACAATTGCTATGATCACATCCATTCCCACAGATGATGCTGTGCTTCTGGTGAGTGTGGGGGCATAAACTATTGAAAGGAATGCTCCCAGACCCACGCCCAGGCCGCAGATCACAAAAGCAATGATGGAATACTTGTTGATAGAGATTCCCGTAAGCTTTGCACAGAGAGGATTCCCTCCCAGAAACTTCTGTCTCCGTCCTATGGGAGTGTAATCAAAAAGGAAAACACATATTGCAAAATACAGGGTCAGAATCAGGATCTTAAACCCGAGTGTATCCAATGACTTCACCGCATCCGACGGAACCTTGACCTCTGAGCCCGTTCCGTTTATGTTTATCAAAAGAAGTATCAGGGCATTTAACACGGAAAGCATGGCGATAGTGGTTACAAAAACCGGCAGATTAAACACTCCGGCCAAAACCGAGTTAAGCAGCGCTACAAGCACAGCCACACATATCGAAGTAATAAATGTCAGGATCAGGTTTTCCGTGCGCAGATATACCATTCCTGCCACCAGGGCACTTACTGCTGTAGAAGCTCCCAGACTGATGTCAAAAGATCCCATGGTGTAGATGAAAACCGCACCCGTGGCCACCACTGCCACCACCACGCTTTGATTTACCACAGCCTTCAACCCGTATGTCACATTTATCCCGTTTATAGTGCCTACCACGAAATACCCGATCACCAGGACCAGGAGCCCGAGTACCGGCGCCATATTGAAGATCAGATTTCTTACTTTCATCTCCTTCTCCTTTCCTGCTCAGATCATGTACTGAATGATATCCGCTTCAGTGGGGTGTTCTTCTCTGCTCAGCATTTTTTCCAGACGTCCGTCCTTCAAGACTGCTATCCTGTCTGCCATTCCCAGTAGTTCGGACATTTCTTCCGAAATAATTAGTATGGCCTTTCCTTCCTTTTTCATTTTTATCATCAGACGATACATGGCCTGCTTCACACCTATATCTATGCCTCGAGTGGGGCAGTCCAGGATCAGGATATCGCTGCCGCGTCCTATCCATTTTCCGAAAACCACCTTCTGCTTATTGCCTCCTGAAAGGGTCGATACATACTGTTTTCTTCCAAAGCATTTCACTTCCAGGCCTTTGATCTGCTCATCCACATAATCCTTCTCAGCCTTTGGTGATACGAAGAATCCTCCTTTAGCGAATCTGTCTATACCGCCAGATGAAATATTGTCTCCGATGGGTGCCTGAAGCACCAGTGACTCCGTATCTCTGTCTTTCGACACATAACCCACGTTCTTTCTCATGGCATCAGCCTCGTTCTTTACCGGCTCTCCGTGTATCAACGCCTCTCCCTTATGAACTTTCTTTGCTCCGAAAAGGACTTTCCCGAGGGTATGCATTCCACACTGTGACAAGCCTCCCACACCCAGGATTTCTCCCTTATGGAGCTGAATGGAGAGATCGTACAGCGGTTCGGATGAATGAACTGTCACATTCTTCGCTTCCAGCACTACTTCGTCATCAAATGATCCGTCATCATCCGTTCTGTAATAATCATGCTCCAGCTCGCGGCCGATCATGCTTTTTTTGATCTCTTCCTCATCGAACTCTTCTTTCTCAAAGGTGCGGATGATCTCGCCGTCTCTTAAGACCGTGAGTGCATCACATTCGTTCATTATCTCTTCCATATCATGAGAAATGAAAAACACCGACTTTCCTTCATCCCGCATCTTTTTCATGATGTTATAGATGATGTCCCGTCCTCTTGGAGAAAGAGCTGTGGTGGTCTCATCCACCACAAGGATCTTCGGATCCCTTCTCATCACTCTGGCTATCTCCACCAGTTTTCTGCTCTGTATGTCAAGAGCTCCTGTGAGCATCTCTGCATGGATATTTTCGGCTCCTATTCCGTTTAGAATGCTCTGAGCCTCTTCTGTCATCCGTTTCCGGTTCATAAAAGGACCTGTCCTGAACTTGTCCGTATCGGCAAGAAATATATTTTCTGCGACTGAAATCCCGGGTACTGTTCCGCTTTCCTGAACTATCATCCCTATGCCATGATCCAGTGCATCGATCATGGATCTGGGTTCCCATTTCTCGCCTTCATAGGTCATATTGCCGCTATCAGCTTTTTGCATGCCGGCTATGATGGATGTGACGGTGGACTTGCCGGATCCATTCTCACCGATCAGCCCCCGTATCTCTCCTTCACGAATAGAAAGCGATACATCTCTCAGGGCTTTAGTGGTACCAAAGTTTTTTTCAATGCCCTTTACTTCCAGCACTGTCCGTTTTTCCTTTTCCATTTTCTGCATACCCTTTGTCCTTTCGCTTGACTATGTAATAATCATTATAACGGCCCATAATTTTTACAAAATTCATAAATCAGACTATATTCTCTGACCTTTCCTGATATATTTCTCTGATTACATCATATAGATTGACTTATCTTGATATATTTTTGATTTGGTCTTATTATGTAACTGTATTTATGTTATTTTATGGAAATCAGATGTGTCAGAAGTTCAGATTATGTCAATTCTGCGAGGAGCGACGGATATCGGAGGCGTTTATGGACTATAACAATATGCTTATGCACCTTTATGATATGAATGAAGAAGAGATCTTCTATAAGAAATACTATTATGCCAGACAGCAGGAATACTCTTTGCAGAAATTCCTTTCTGAGCTGGATATGGCTGAAGTACTCCGAAAGAGGCTTATAATCCTTGAAAAAGAAGAAACTCTGCCTCCAAAATATCTGGACACATTCTTTTTTGATATGACTGATGCCAACAGCATCGTGATGCAGCGTCATAACCGATATTCTCCGCTCTTTAAACACGCCCACAATTACTATGAGCTTATGTATATGTATGATGGCACCTGCAAGCAGGAGATCATGGGTAACGAGGTGGTCCTCCATACCGGAGACCTATGCGTGCTGCCCCCGGAGATAGAGCACACTGTTTCCATTTTTGACGATAACACACTGATGTTTAACATCCTGCTCCGAAGGGATACTCTTCACAATATGTTCTATCAGTTCCTGAATCACGATAACCTGCTGTCGTCATTCTTTATAAGCGATATGTATTCTGAAAATGCGAATGAATACATTCTTTTTAAGACAGGTGCGGATCAGGCTATTCAAGGTGCTATCCTTCGCATGCTCTGGGAATTCGAAAACAAGAATCTGTATTACAATGAATGCATTTCAAGTACGCTGATGCTGCTGTTTTTCTATATAGTCCGTTCCTATAACGATTCTGTGAAAATGCCGCAGTTTAAAAACCGCATGGACGTGCAGCGCTTTGCAATGATACAGTATGTTTCCGATAATTACAGAGATATTTCGCTTTCGACTCTGGCTGAGAAATTTCATTATACGCCGGAATACGCTTCCCGGCTGATAAAAGAAATCACCGGCATGTCTTACTCAGCGCTGCTTACCAGGATAAGGCTGGAGCGTGCCCAGGAAATGCTGATAAACACAAACATGACTGTCTCATCCATTGCCGAAGCCATAGGCTTTGAAGCCACCGAACCTTTTATCCGGGTATTTAAGAAAAAGATGGGGCTGACCCCCACGATGTTCAGAAAAGAACGCAGCAAACGAATCTAGGGCAGAAGCAATTGAACCCATGGGTTCAAGGGACTCCTTGTACTGCTATGCAGGAGATGGGTCGCGGTGTGCCGGTGGCACACCCTCGGCGTAGCCGAGGAGCGACGACCGAGCCGGTAGGCGAGATTGAACCCATGGGTTCAAGCAAGCGCTCGTGCGCTTGCATAAAAATAGGATAGGCC
>JAILDZ010000167.1 GCA_024688505.1 Lachnospiraceae bacterium | reverse complement strand
CCCCAGTGAATCCAGCATGTGATTCAGACAGCACTGGGCAAAAGCCTGTGACCGCCCGGTCTCATCAGACATCTTATAGAGCACCGATGTACCGTTGATATAAGACATCCTGCCGTTGGCAGATGTATTATTGTGGATACTGATGAAAAGATCACACCCCAGGGTATTGGCAAGGTTCACTCTGGAATCCAGAGACACGAACCGATCCTCCGTCCTGGTGTAATACACTCCTATATTATACTTATCGCATTCCTCCAGGTCATCCCCCAGTTTTTCCACTATCTTAAGATCCAGATCCTTTTCTGCCACGCCCTTCACTTCGGCGCCGCCGTCGCTGCCGCCATGGCCGGCATCCACCACCACGATATAGTCATAAATGGCGCGCGGATCGATGAGGTTTAAGTACATATAGTTTCCTTCAAAGACCTGCCTGGGCTCATACACACTGTCCATGATGATATCGATGACGCCCACACCGCCTTCGTTTTCGAAATACATATTTTCCACATGGTCGCTGGAACCGGACAGAGGATAGTCATAGAAGTATGTATTCGTAACTCCTTCGATATTAATGGTGATGGTGCGGTCTATATAGTTATTCATCACCTTCACATTGTCCCGGGTGATGCCCTCCGGCATCTCCAGGCGGATCTGTCCCACCAGTCCTTCTATGGTGTTATCCTCCAGACCTTCACCCTGCATCATATCCAACATGGATTCTTTCTCGGCCACGGTGAAGCTGCCGGTTTCATTCCATGCCACAGACATACTGTGAAGGCTCTTCATGCCATAAAAGACAGTAACGGTGAACACTGTCAGGATAAGCATCGCAAATGTGAATG
Organism: Lachnospiraceae bacterium; assembly: GCA_024688505.1. GTDB lineage: Bacteria > Bacillota > Clostridia > Lachnospirales > Lachnospiraceae > FD2005. The sequence continues at coordinate 14,324 of JAILDZ010000167.1, read as the reverse complement.
GTCTTTCCAGCCGTCTATACATCCGCTACTTCACCTTCCCAGAGGTATATGCTTTCAAACATACATTAGCCTCATATTCTTTCTCAATGCGTTCCCACTCTATGCCGTTATTACTCACATAGCCTTCTCCGTCGGAAATGTCCGCCACGCCACCGGTCTTATCCGTTTCGTATTCTATGGCCAGAGGCCGCACGGCATCCGGAGTCTGAAGTTCCACTACTATGGCAAACTTCCTGTCCCTTAGCACATCTCTGCCCTGCCGGAACCTGATGGTATAATAGCCCTTGTCGGGCACAGTGCCGGACACCATGGTCTCAGCGGAATAAAGGTCGCTTGGATTATTATAATTCGGCACCACGGCTATCCTGTAGTGGGTGTTCTTTCCCACTGCATAAAAGCCTGCTGCCTCTATGGTCTCATCGCTGCCTGCAGTGAACACATTAGCTGCATAGATGGTGTCTTTGGAAAATCCCATGGTCCCTATCTGGCCGCAGAGATCCGACTGATAGATATTGTCATAGTTGTCCGTATCCTCCACCTTCACATAGGACACGGCGGACTTACCGATATTCGTGTCATAATAGGACACATAGAACACGCCCTCTTCACCGAACTTAGTGCCCCAGCTGTTCTGACAGATGAATGCACCGTTGCCTCCGGGCGGATTATAAAAATCCGAAGCCTCATAGCTGTCATCCCAGCCTATTATGATCACGTCGTGATTCGGCACATTGCTGCCGTCGTAGTAATAGGAATTCGTTCCGCGGTTATAATAGGAAGAACCCTTCAGGCTGTCCTCCGTCACGTCCACATAGAGCGAGGTGGACACGCCGCCGTATTTATATACAGCCCATTTGATATCATCCACTTCATCTTCCGTATAGAAACGGCACTCCTGGATATGCTTCATGGTCTGATCCCCATCTTCCGATGCGGGGCCGTTCCAGGAAAGGAAATAGGATGCCGCCACCCTGTAATCCCCGCCTGCTTCGGCAGACCTGCTGTATGTGTTATTAAATATGAGATGCTCAGCGGAATAGTCCAGGGTCTCCTCCGGCATGGAAGAAGATTCCAGTGCACCAAGGGCTGCGTATGCCCAGCAGGTGGACTGATTTCCCTGATCCTTAATGCTGCTTATCCTGCCCTCGTTTCTGAGGTCAAACCGGGATGGCAGATATGAATCCGTGGCTCCGGTCTTTGTGAGGTTTAAGGTATAGGACTGTCTGTTAAAGTTATATCCGTAGCCGAACTCGTTGCAAAGATCAGGCAGCGGCATATAGCATTTATTGTCCTTATATTCCGGCGCGTGGGAAAGCTCCATCTTTCCGGCGGAAAGGGAGCCTATATCATGCCCCACAGAGAAGTCATATTCCTTTCCGTTTCTTTTAAGCACGATCTTCTTCCCGTTATAGAGCCTGGCGCTGCAGTCCATCAGATCTCTTATGAAAGAAAGCTCCGCCATCACCGTCATATTATCCGACACATACACTTCCGACCCGTTGATGCCCACGGCATTTCCGTCCACAGACAGGGTCAGGAGCTTATTATCGTTGATGTTTTTTGCAATAAGGGGATAAAAGACCTCGTCCTTAAGATGAGCTCCCCTGAATTCGGTAACCACTGCGTACTCGTCAGACCAGTTATTCAGCTTAATACCGATTAATATTACGATAAGAAGGGTAAATACCAGATAGCGTTTACTGTATTTCATTCACGGTCCTTCTTCTTCGGCGGCTTACCGCCCATATATTGAAACAGCCTGGTTTTGATCATGCCGTTATAAAGCTTTCTGTTTTTATCGCTCTTCCTGCCCAGATACTTTTCGGCATCCTCAAAGGAAGTGATGACAAACATGGACCATTCATCCAGTGCGTTATATGCTTTTCCCAGGGTCTTATAGAGCCCGGGCATGTCTTCTTCGGAAAGCAGTCTCTCTCCATAGGGAGGGTTTGTGATGATAAATCCATATTTTCCGCTATGAGACGTGTCTTTCACGTCCCTTCTCTGGAAATGGATCATCTCCGCCACGCCGGCCTGCTCTGCATTTTTCCTGGCGATATCCACCATATCCGGGTCTATGTCAAAACCCTGTATCTGAGTCTTTACGGATAGATCTATCTCGCTTCTTGCCTCGCTGCGCACTTCTTTCCAAAGAGCGGGATCCACCAGGTCCGTCCATTTCTCGGCAGTGAAACTTCTTGAAAGCCCCGGGGCTATATTTGCAGCCATAAGGGCAGCCTCTATGGGGATGGTGCCGCTGCCGCAAAAAGGATCCATTAGGATACGCTCTCCCTTCCATGGGGACAGCATGATGATCCCGGCAGCCATGGTCTCCGATAATGGAGCCTTGCTCTTATATGTCCTGTATCCTCTTTTATGAAGGGGCACCCCTGTGGTATCAAGAGTCACAGTCACATGGTCTTTCATCAGGAAAAGGCGCACAGGAAATTCTGCACCGTCTTCCGGGAACCAGTCCAGATGATATTTACCGCTCAGTCTTTTTACCATAGCTTTTTTCGCCAGGGACTGGAGGTCCGAAGTGCTGAAAAGCTTACTTTTTACTGAAGTGGCTTTGGTGACCCAGAATCTGCCGTCCTTCGGGATATACTTTTCCCATGGCAGGGCCTCTATGCCCTGAAAGAATTCTTCGAAGGAAAAAGCATCGAATTCCCCGATGTATAGAAGGACTCTCTCCGCTGTGCGAAGTCCGATATTTGCACGGACCACCGCTTCTTCATCCCCCGAGAATATGACTCTGCCGTCTTCCACGGAGTCTATCTCATATCCCAGATCGTATATTTCTCTTTTTAAAACACCTTCCAGACCGAAATGGCAGGGTGTCACCAATTTATACTCTTTCATAACCATTTAATATTAAATGATAGGATTTATAAAGTCAAAAAAAGAGGTATGAAACCATACCCCTTTTTAGTACTTTTAGTTGTTAAAAACTTATGCAAATAAGTCTACCTGACTCCCCACCATGCCATATGACTGAGCCATGCTGGCTGCATTATATGTGGCTACACTTTCCAAGTGGGCTCCTGCCACGGCATTGAATGCCCTGTTTGCTTCCTGATTTTTCTCCACCTGGTTAATGCGGTTAGTCTCGATCTGTGCTGTAGGATACTGAACCGGTGCTGCGCCTGTAACGCTGTCTCTGCCCAGTCCCACCAGCGAAGACTTAAATGCGCCGGATACTTCGGACTGATTATCTATAGCATAATTAATCGGCTTCTGCTCCACAGTCCCTATCTGGCTGACTCCACTCGCTCCATAAGCGCTGTTTACTGCTCCTATGCGAGTAACTGATAATCCCATAAACGACCTTCCTCTTCCACCTTTCTGGCAGCCTTGGCATTCTGATCGCCACCTGCCTCATTGCCGTTGTCCGTCACCACATTCGGTCTGCCCTGTTCGGGTGCGCTGCTTTCATTGCCTCTGATACGCTGCATGGCATCCACAGCTTCCTCTGTTTCTTTGGTCACATTCTCGGCTTCGATGGCACCCAGTTCATTATTTCTGGCCACATTATTAAGGCCTGCCATCTTATTTGTCTCTGCGGTGAAATCCTCTTTTTCAGCCTGGATCTTGTCGGATATAGCTTCAGTCTTCTGCTCATACTCGTATTCGGAAATCTTGCCCTCCATGAACATCTGCTCCACTTGGCGGGCTGTGACAGCATTTGCCACCATTTCCTCTGAGTCTTCTGCCTTTTCCTCTAACTGGCTCTCCAGGATCTCACGAACTTCTTCCGCTCTGGCATTCTGTTCTTCCACTGCCTTCATAGCCTTATCGGAAACATCTTCCTCTTCTTCGGCTGCAGTGTTCACAGTCTCCTTCGCATCATCCGTGATCTCAATATCTGTACTATCTTCCCTGATAGCGTTACCGTTACCATCTTCGTTCAGAGCTTTCACACCCTTGTCGCTTACTGCCACCACATCTCCGTCTTCCGAAACGGAAACAGATGCGATATCCTCGGCTTCGCGGCTCAGATCCACCTGCTCTTTTTCTGATGGTTCCTGCTTCTCGGGAGGTACAGAAATCTTTTCCGGTGAGCCCTGCTTAATGCCGGAGGGCTCGTTATTCCTGGAAACTCGGGTGACGTCAATATTAAATGTATCCATATGCGTCCCTTCCTTCTATCTACCTCTACAATCTGCGGCAATATAATTATATCGCAAATTAACAAAAAGTCCACATTTTTTTGCGATTATTTTGTGATATTTTATTATGATTTTCCTTCGAACACTTCCCTAAGCATGGAAAGATATTCCTCGTATTGGGGCAGATCTTTAAGATCTGACAGCACTTCTGCCACTCCCCTGTAGTACCATTCCTGCTCCTTGGGGTCTTTCATGTTGAATTTGTCCCAGATGTTCTTCCCGTTCGCTCTGTAGTCCCGGACAGTAGCCCTCATATTGGAGATCTTATCCGCCAGCATGATGATCTTCGCTTCTCTCGGAGCATCCTTTTCCCGGGCCAAGCTCTCCTCTTTACGAATGCGCCAGGTGCTTTCCTTGGACTGACCTTCTCTCTTATTCTCACTCTCCATGGCGATAAGGCTCGCTATCCGGTCACCGAATCTTTTCCGCATATCTTCTTCCGTATATTTGGTGTCTTCCACCACATCGTGAAGAGCTGCTGCCGCGATCACGTCGTTATCGTTAGTCATCCTGGCTGTGAGCATCATGGTCTCTATAGGGTGAATGATATATGGCAGCTTATTTCCTTTTCTCACAGAGCCCTTATGGGCCTCGGCTGCGAAGCATATGGCATCCTCTATGACAGAGAACCTGCGTCCCTGCTCATCATCCAGCAGATATTTCGGGAACTCGCTTGTGAGTCCCGCGCTTATAAGCCCGTCTATACGAGTCTTCTCCTCCTCGGGAGAAAGGTGTCTGTCCTCTCCGGATGAGATATCGAAGTAGAAGCACTGAGCGACCTCTTCACCTTTCTCATCACTAGAAAAGCCCGCAAAAAGCGGGCAGTCATGGCAAAGTACATGTTCGTTATCGGTGACAGCATTAATGGCACGACAATAGTATTCGCCGTTTTCCATGGCTGCATCATGTACAAACGCAGTATTTCTAAAACTCGTATTCTTCTCAGGCAGACTACTCATAATCCTCCTTTTCTTCCTCCTCGGACCTCTCCTTCACGTACTGAAGGAAAGCTTCCTCGGAAAGCGGTTTAGAATAGAAATATCCCTGTACCATGTCCACATTGATGTCTTTCATATATGACAATTGTTCTCTGGTCTCCACGCCTTCCTGAATGACATTTGCGCCCATGTTATGAATGGCGCTTATCATGCTCTCCAGGAAATTCTTAGATGCCGGGTTCGAAGGTGCATCCCAAAGCAGGCTCTTATCCATCTTGATATTCGTAAAGTCCATATTGAAGATGCGGGTGAGGTTCGAATAGCCGGTGCCGAAATCATCGAGCGAGAAACAGAATCCCAGGTCTTTAAGATTCTCCAGTGCCTCCTTGAATATCTCCGATTCGTCTGCAGTGGCAGTCTCCGTGATCTCCAGATTTATCATATTCGCAGGTATGTTATATTTCTCCATGATGACCTTAAATCTCTTCGCGAGATCTCTGGTGAGAAGCTGCTGCACGGAAAGGTTTATCTCTATATATTCCATGTCCTTAAGACTATCCCTGTTCTCGCTTATGAACCTGCAGCATTCTTCCATAACATACTCGCCCAGCTCCACTATGAGGCCGCTCTTTTCAGCCACGGGGATAAATTCTGCCGGCGGCACAGGACCGAGTTCGTCGTCTGTGAGTCTGGCCAGAGCCTCTGCTGCATGAAGGTGTCCTTCCTTCTGATCCCATATGGGCTGGTAATATAGCTTCAGTGTACGCTGTGACAGCGCTTTCTTAATGATCTTTGCCACCTTATGTTCCCTGTGGATCATGGCAAATCTTTCCTCGTCCACCATCATCACACGGCTGCCGTCATCCGGCACTTCCGTATCCAGAAGTTCGTTTAAGGTCTCTATGGAATTAAAATTATCTGGTGCGCGAAGAACGGATATGGTGGCCATGACGCTCACATCCATATCCTTATATACCCAGTCTTTTTCAAATCTATTCTTAATCTCTGCCAGTATCTGCGATATCCTCTCCTCATCATAGATAGGCAGGATCACGGACACGGCGTCATCTCTGGTGGAATAGCACTGAGCCTTACCGTCCAGCGTTTCAAACCACAGGGAAATGGTACGTCTGAAGTCCTCGGCATCCTGGCCTCCCAGAACGGTCCGGAGTATCTTCATGTTTCTGCACTTGGTGTGTATCACCACATACCTCTGGCCTGCATAGAGTTTTCTCTTGTTTGCGGCCACGAATGCATTTCTGGTGAAAAGCCCCGTGGACACATTAATATCTGCCCGTCCGTATTCCACGAAAAGCAGGAGAGAAAGGAGGGCCAGAGCCTCCGCAAATATCACTATCTTAAGGTCATAGGTGAGCATCTGAAGCAGGGCCGCCATGATAGCCGCCTGCACTGACACCACGATTATCACCACATCCCTTGTCTCTATGGCTTTTCTGTACCTGATGAGGAAATATAGGCCGATCAGTGCATAGAATATCACCATGGCATATATGATCTGTACTCCCGTCCCACGGTGATAGACCATACTGCTGTCATAATAGTATATAAAATTGATGGCCGGATTTAGAAATGCCAGAACCAGCATGATGGTATGAGGCAGCATTAGTACCGTGTACTGGAGTCTGGAGGCCACCTGCGCCACACCGGTGACACACATGACATAGGCCATGAGCATTGGCGCTATGGATATCTGCGTCATGAAAAACAAGCCCTTAAGAGCGTATCTGATGGTATATGCGGAAGGGATGGTAAAGAGATTAGCAGTGAGATATACATCCGCTATATCAAGAAGGGCCGATGCTGCCACATCGAAAAAGAGATAGGTGAGCACTATCTTTTGGATCACATATTCTCTTTTCCATCTGAGGCTGCTGATACCGCACATAATTGCGAGAAAAAAGGCTGCAGCTTCGTAGCTGATGGAACTTAAACTCATTACGTCCATAGAACTCCTTCAAATAGGGTGATAATCTAGTCTACCACAAAAGGCAGTCCAAAAAAAGCATATTCACGCATTAAGCTAGCAGATTCGTGGAAGGCCCTCGCCTTCCAGCACAGAGAGTTCTCTCACTCCGCCTATCTTTGTCTTCATAAAAAGGCGGCCTTTGTCATCATCAGTCACCTCTCCTATGGTAACGGCATTTTCTCCGTACCTGCTGCTTCTTATCAATGACAGGGCCTTTTCTTCATATTCCTTCGGAAGGACTGTCACCATCTTTCCTTCGTTTCCCATGTACACGGGATCCAGGCCCAGAATGCCGCAGAAGTCCCTCACCTTTTCGGATACGGGTATCTTATCTTCATATATGTTAAACGCAGTTTCGGAAGCTACCGACAGCTCTTTAAGCACTGTGCCCAGGCCTCCCCTTGTCACATCACGCATGGTATGCACTGGGAGTGAAGAAAGTTTCGATACCATTTCACTAAGCGGCGCGTTATCGCTTTCTATATCGGAATCCACCTTCATCCTCTCGGAAAGAATGCAGGCATGGTGGTCCCCCAGATTTCCGGATACTATGATCACATCCCCGGGCTTAGCGTTTTCAGAAGATATATTAATGTCTTTTTTCACATAGCCTATGCCGGCAGTGTTTACCATGATGCCGCCATGTCCTTCTATGACCTTGGTATCTCCCGCCACAAGGAGCACACCGGCTTCCTTTGCGGTATCTGCCATGCTTTTTACTATGGTCTTTAAGGTCTCTACGTCCGCGCCCTCTTCTATAATGAATCCGCAGGTGAGGTATTTCGGCACAGCGCCACGCATGAGAAGGTCATTTACCGTGCCGCATATAGAAAGCCTTCCCAGGTTTCCTCCGCGATATATGACAGGAGTCACCACGAAGCTATCTGTGGTGAAGGCTATGCTCTCTCCTTCGGCAGGACCAGGCACCACAGCTGCGTCCTCCAGCTTATCCAGATATTCATTTGAAAATGCATCTTTAAATACTTCTTCTATCAGGTCTCCGGTGGAGCGGCCTCCGCTCCCGTGGACCATCATGATCTTCTTCTCTGTCACTTTTTCTAATCCGTCCTTTTATTCACATAATAAGAAAAGCAGCTGCCCTCCTGGGACACCATGCAGGCTCCCTGAGGATTCAGAGGATTACACACCTTTCCGTACAGGGGACAGTCAGCAGGCTTCATTTTACCCATCAGCACCTTATCGCATGAGCAGGCTTTATTCTTCTTTTTATCCTCAGTGAGGCCTTCGCTTCCGGCGTCAAAGTCCTTAAATTCGTCTCTTATCATTCTGCCGGAATGGGGCACATTTCCCATGCCCCGCCATACCGCATCTGTCTTTATGAAATAACGGTCTATCACCTCTTCTGCTTTTTCATTACCCTTTTCTGTCACCACAGAAGGATAATAGTTTTTCACCACACCGTTGCCCCGGTTTTTCACTATGCCATAAAGCGCTATAAGGAGCTCCTCTCCCTTAAATCCCGCCACTCCGAAGGGGATGCCGTACCGGGTAGCAAGGGGCTTAAATATGCCGTACCCCGTCACCGTGGACACATGCCCTGGGGCGAGGAATGCATCAATCGGCGCATCATTATCCATAAGATAGGCGATGACTTCCGGCATGGTCTTTAAAGCCGTAAGAAGCTTCACATTCCGGACGCCTTCCCTTATCAGCTTTTCAAGAAGCAGGGCATATACGGGAGTGGTGGTTTCAAAGCCCACCGCTGCAAATATAAAGGTCCTCTCCGGCTCCTTCTTTGAAAGCGTTATGATATCAAGGGGGGAATACACCATCTCCACTCTTCGTCCCATGCCCTTGACATCATTAAGGGAAAGCTCAGACCCCGGCACACGAAGCAGATCACCGAAAGTAACTATCACATTCTTCTCATCCTCAGAAAGAGAGATCAGCTTATCGATATAGGCAGATGGGGTGACACAGACAGGACATCCCGGTCCGGACAGCAGGTGGATCTTCTTTGAGAGCATGCCCGGGATGCCGTTTTTCGCCACGGCCTCCGTATGGCTCCCGCAGACCTCCATGATGTTCATCTCCGGTCCGTCATATTCTTTCAGATACTTTTTTATCTCTTCCAGATCTTTCATGAGTCTTTAGCCCGCCGCTTCACTAAGCTCGTTAAAGAGCATCTCTATCTCTTCCGCTTCCGTCTGGGATATCACCTGCATGATGCAGCCTGCATGGACCAGCACGCGATCTCCCACTTTCACGGGGATAAGCCCCGTGAGGGCATTCACTTTATTTCCGCTGAAGCTTACCACAGCGGTATCCTCATTTATTTCTTCCACTATTCCGGGAAGTGCTACACACATTATCGTTCCTCCGTATATTCAAAATACAACACATTATATCACGGTTTCCCCCGGACTCAATAAAGAAAATTGACTATTTTTACCATTATAGATTATGATTAATGTGTATTTTTCATACCAAAACGGAAAGCAGAGCGGAGAATATGCCCGATATTAAGATAAAGCTGGCCCAGGCCATGAAAGAATGCATGAAGACATCAGCGGTGGAAAGCATCACCGTGAAGCAGATCGTAGAGACCTGCGGCGTGTCCCGGCAGAGCTTCTACAGAAATTTCATAGATAAATATGACCTCATAAACTGGTACTTCGACAGACTGCTGGAGCAGTCCTTTAAAGAAATGGGAAAGGGAAAAACCCTGCGGGATGGACTCATAAAGAAGTTTCAGTACATCAAAGAAGAGCGGCTCTTTTTCACCGCAGGCTTTAAGGGCGACGAACAGAATAATCTGAAGGAACATGATTTCATCATGATATATGAATTCTACTGTGCTCTGATCCGCGAGAAGACCGGCACTCCGCCGGACTATCACACCAGAAAGCTGCTGGAGATGTACTGCCAGTCTTCCATATATATGACTGTGCAGTGGCTCATGAAGGGCATGCGTGAAACCGAACAGGAGCTGGCGGATCTCATGCTGGATGCCATGCCAAACCGCCTCAGGGAGCTCTTTACCGAAATAAAGATCATGTAGATGTTACACAATCGAATATCTGTAACTTATATTACGCCTCTTTCGGATGTTAGAATGATTTCCGCAAGAGGCGTGTTATTTTTTTAACACAGTTTTTCAAAAGAAAAGGAGAAGGAAAAATGGCAAACAGAATTTCACTTAATGCTACATCTTACCATGGTGCGGGGGCCATCAGTGAGGTGGTAAATGAGATCAACAGCAACGGTTTCAAAAAAGCATTCGTGGCATCGGATCCGGACCTCATCAAGTTCGGTGTAACAGCAAAGGTCACAGATCTTCTCGATGCTGCAAAGATCCCTTACGAGATCTATTCCGACATCAAGCCGAACCCCACCATCGAGAATGTGAAGAACGGTGTGGAAGCATTTAAGAAGTCCGGTGCAGACTGCATCGTGGCTATCGGCGGCGGTTCATCCATGGACACATCAAAGGCTATCGGTATCATCATCACAAACCCTGAGTTTGCAGATGTGCGTTCTCTGGAGGGTGTGGCTCCCACAAAAAACCCCTGCGTACCCATCATCGCAGTTCCCACCACAGCAGGTACTGCAGCAGAGGTTACCATAAACTACGTTATCACTGATGTGGAGAAAGAAAGAAAATTCGTATGTGTGGATACACATGACATGCCCATCGTGGCAGTTGTGGATCCCGAGATGATGTATTCCATGCCGAAGGGTCTCACAGCCGCTACAGGAATGGACGCTCTCACACATGCTATCGAAGGATATACCACCAGAGCGGCATGGGAAATGACAGACATGTTCCATCTGGAAGCTATCCGCCTGATCTCAAAGAATCTGCGTGATGCTGTTGAGAATAAGAAGGAAGGCCGCGAAGGAATGGCTCTGGGTCAGTACATCGCAGGTATGGGATTCTCAAACGTGGGTCTCGGTATCGACCATGCTATGGCTCATACCCTCTCCGCTCACTATGACACTCCTCACGGTGTAGCATGCGCTATGTTCCTTCCCATCTCCATGGAATTCAACCGTGAATACACCGGAGAAAGACTTCGCGAAGTGGCAAGAGCCATGGGAGTGGAAGGCGTTGATAATATGTCTCAGGAAGAATATCGTGACGCAGCCATCGCTGCTGTGAAAAAGCTTTCCGAGGATGTAGGTATTCCGAAAACTCTGGATAAGATCAAGGAAGAGGATCTGGATACTCTGGCTACAGATGCACTTAACGATGCATGCTATCCCGGAAATCCCCGCGAGGCTACTAAGGAGCAGGTGATTGAAATGTTCCGTATGCTGATGGCATAATAATATTTCTTCTTACCATAGCTTATTGACTTTACAAAGAACCCCCAGCCACAGTGTGGCTGGGGGTTCTTATAAGCATACTTTTTTATGCGATCTTTATTTCTCTTCTTTATTCTTCACCATCATCATGCCGATTCCGACTATGATCACCACTCCCACGAGAAGGATGATCCATATAGGGTTCCAGCCCTTCTCCGGTGCCTCGGTGGCTACCACTGCGCCTCCTGAGGAAGACTCAGTGTTTCCTGCTGATGTATCAATGACTGCTGTCTCCATGGATTCATCAGCCACCACAATGAGGTAATCCGATGCATGAGTGAACTCCAGATCAGCACTTCCGTTCTCTCCTATCTCTCCTGCATAGATGAATTCCAGATTGTTTGTATCCGGATCAAAGTAGAAGAGATTTGCTATCTTTCCGGCATTCTCCGAACCCATGTCCATGGTAAGTGTGGCTGTGAAGCCGAAGGGTCCGTCGAAGTCCAGGGATATCTGGGTGCTGAAGTGATCACCTGCCAGGGTGCCTGCCACCTCATTTGGAATATTATGGCTGTCTCTTGTCACGCCAAAGTCCATAGAAGCTGCTGCACCGTCTGTGATGTCAGTACCCTTCACACTCCATGTGATGCCATCTCCCATTTCAAATACCAGGGTCACATCAGATCCCTTTGCTGCTTCAAATACCGCCGCAGGTATCTTCGCATCTCTATCGATCTCGATGCTGAGGGTCTTTTCCTCGGCGGCAGCTTCGCTGCTTTCCTTGATCACATCTGCTATGTCATTCCAGGATGATAGCCCTTCATGACCCTCCAGATGTGGCTGGCTGCTTTCTGTCCTGCTTCCTGCTACAGCTGTGTCATTTCCTGCATCCCTGTTTGCTGCTGCCACTGTATTTGCTGTGGCTGCTGCAGCGCCTGCCACTGGTGTTAACACTAATGATGAAAGATCAGGTGTGGTAGTTGTCGTTGCAGCGGCAGTAGCTGCCGGTGCGCTTGGTGTCACCGTAGCTGCCGGTGTACTGGGTGTGCTCGGTGCCGGTGTCACAGGCTGCGCCTGTCTCGTGATTGCGATCTCCAGAGACTTACCGCCGTCATAATAAGCTGCATCATCTGCTGTATATTCAGCATGGGCTGTGACTGCTGTACCTACCGTAAGCGCGGTGTCTCTGTCTGCAGCTACCCATGTCCAGCCTGTGGGAAGAGATACCTTTGATACGGTGTCATTCGCATAAGCTGTGGTCATGGTGGCAGCGGGCTGTGCAGGCTGTGCTCCGTTTGCTACTGTAACAGCTATCGTGGCTGTGGCTGCTGTGTAGTTTGTTGAAACCGGTATGCTTGCCGTGATGGTAGCGCTGCCCGGCTTAAGGATCGTAACTGTGGATCCTGAAAGTGAGATCACGTCTGTGCCGGCTGTCACCGCATATGTAGGTGTAGCGCCCACGTTATTTGTAACACCTGTGATAGCAAATGCACTGTCGCCGTAATGCTTGCTGACAGGTGTAGTTGTTATGCTAGTAGTCTGCTGAGCTATGGATACTGCGACGGAAGTTTCAGCTATGTCGTTATGGTTTTGGTCTCCTGTCACCTTATAGTATACGGTATAATCACCTGCATCCTTTGCCTTGGGTACAGATGTACCATAGGTACCGGATGCTCCCAGCTTATACTGAATGGTTCCGCCTGTGACGGTTCCTGCTGTTACCAGATCCTGCAGACTGCCTGTGTATGACAGGTCTGCTACTGCTGCAGGAGCCTGGCTTAATGTGGCATCAGCCTTTGCTATGCTGAAATCTGCTGTAGCAGATCCACCCTGATAATTATCTGTAGCTGCCACTGTGGCACGAAGCGTATAATCTCCGTGATTCACAGGAACGGTGGTGGTATAAGTGCTGTCTGCCGCACCCTGTACCTTATATTCATATGTAACAGTTCCGTTTCCGGTATTTCCTGTTACTGAAGGTGTACTTGCAGTACCGCCATATGTCCAGCCCTCAATAGAAGCCCCTACATTGATAGGTGCTTTTGTGATGGTGAAGGCAATGGTCGATGTGTTACCCGCCTTATCTGTGGCGGTCACTGTATAGCTGCCTGCATCCTGTATAGTCTCGCTGGAGGTTTTAGTCTCACCATTTATCTTTACGGTATCAAGCTCACCCCCATCAGTTACGGAAAGAGTGATGTTGTTTCCATATACATAGGATGCACCGTCTGTGGCTCCGTCGATAGTCGGTGCCGTGCTGTCAAAGCTTAGTCCATCAGATGAAATATATGCCTTATTTGCGTACACATCTTCTATCTTTACATAGACTATGCACCTTGCATCATGATCAATTGCTATCGGGCCACTATATTCTGTCCAGTCTGAAGCATCCTTTCCTATAACCTCATCTCGTGAAAGAGGGGTATTTGATTCATGAATGAAATAGTATACCTTATCCACTCCCGAACCGCTGTCTGATGCGGTGATCCTCACTTTATCCGTGAGCTTATACCAGCCAAAGGTGATTGTACTAAGGAAAGTGCTCCATGCGCTTTCCTTGATAGAAACCTCACCTGTGGGTTCCAAAGAATCATTTACCGTGACATCCACTGTACCTGTAATGGTCTCATAATTCGTGGTGTCAGTCGGTGTAAACCTCCAGGTACAGTTCTCGTTTCTACCGTAGCGTAATGCGGTGGAATCCAAAGCAAGTGTACCGGGTACGGTTGTGACTGTACGTGTAAGTCTTACACCCGAAGGATCTGTAGAATCATTAAGCGTCTCCGCTGTCACAGTTCCGATATTCGGAGTAGCCTTCGTGATATTAGCCTTGAGGTTCAGCGTCTCATTTGTCTTTTCAATGTTTAATGTATAGATATTATCAGAGCATAGACACTGAGCAAATCGATGAGCTATGCAAGTTAGCTAAGCGATGAATCAGAATTACTCAAAAGCTGAAAA
>JAILDZ010000115.1 GCA_024688505.1 Lachnospiraceae bacterium | reverse complement strand
GTAAATATCCATCGGCACGGCTTGCTTGTATTCGCGTCGAGGATGAAAAGATTATCTACATTTAAGGGAGGAACCTTATGGATACTGCATGGATGCTTAGAAACGATGGAAAGCCATTCCCGGTTGATCATCATATTTATGCTGACCCGGAGGACACAGAAGATATCCTGCGAGCCGCACAGTGGCTGTATCTGAATACAGGATGCGTACAGATTAGGATGATTATTACCAGGATGTATGCATTATGGGCCTGGAAAAGAAAGCCACGCGCTACAGCACTTGACACACTGGTAAAATATGCATCTGAAAATGAAGGTTTTTTTCCAGACAAGTCCTTTATTGAGGGACAGCTGGGCTCGGCTTTGGAAACAATGGATCATCGGGAAAAACTCCATCCTTCGGGTGAAGATGTTGATGATTACTGTAGTTTTGCTCTGATTTGGCTGAATCAGGAATTTCTACGGGTTCGGTATGGTGGAATGTATGATTCAGAGAAAGGATGCAAAGACATTATTTTCAGGATATCGTCGGTTGGATTTGACTGGTATCCGTATATTCAGGGGTTTGTCGGAACAACAAGACTTGATATTGATACGGTAACAATCGTCAGGGATGCAGAGTCTACCGGAGCGGGAAATGCTGCATATCGAGCTCTTGATGGGAAACATTTATATAACAGGATGCCTGGCAGGGAGTTCCTTGATGAACGTAACTCTCAAACAGCGCCAAAGAATCACCTGTACTATATGGAGGGCGCAACAAATGCAAGGGTAAGAGGGGCAAGGGCTTCACTTTTTGAGGGCGGCCTTCGTCATGGTTGCGGTATGATGGAGTTGTCCAGGGAGATAAGGCGGCTTTTACCTCTTGAAAATCAGCTTGTATCATGCAATCGAGAATGTTAGTGAGCCTCAAAACCATCAGCCAATCAATACGCGACATCAAGATGACGTTATTATGCATATAATATGCTATACTTTGGCTACAAGATGAAGATATGGGAAGATCAAAAACAGTAGATTCTAAGATATTATCAGAGGAGGGAAGCATTATGGCAAAAAATAATGGGGTATTTTATCAGGAAATAAGGAGCAATTCGAAAGCAGTTCAGGAACTGATGGATAAAGAGGATGCTGTTTTGGCCTGTATGTCCGATGCCGCACAAACCCTCATATGGCTTTCCGAGCAGGCCAGAAAAGAAGGATTACTATGGCTGGAAGAAGCTGCATCGGGGGAAAGGGTTTCCAAACTGGTGCTTGGCTATGAGTTAAAGAGGATGATTGACCTTGTAGTTGACGGGACGGATCCGGAAATAGTGGAAGATATTTCCATGAAGAGGTATTTTTCCAGAAATTATAATGGGTTGGAAGGTTTTTTGTATCTGATATATCTGGATGGTGCGCTGAATATTCAGGCAGGTGAGACACCTTGGGTGTTCAGGAAAAGTGTATTATCTTTTATGCCGGATCAGGTTGGTGCTGAAATGGACAGAATCCTTGAAGAAGAAAGCAAGGCTATGGCTAAAACAGCCGAGGAAAGATGGTGCGCACTGTTTCAGGAAGGTGCACTTAAGACAGGGATGTCTGCTGAATTCTATACAGTCAGGATGCTGGATTTTTGTATCTCTGCCATGAACGATGAGGATATGGGAAGATTCTTAAGAGAGGTTGAAAACTGGGATCTGGCGGTCACAATGAAACTTCTGAGCGGCAGTGCGTACAAAAAGATCCATGATAATACGAGCGAAAGACTGAGAACTATGCTCATTGAGGATTTTGAATGCATGGGACCGGTTAGAATGAAAGATATTGTAGAGACTGATTGCAGATTATTTCAGACCATATTGAAGTTGGGTGAGAATAGAGAGATTTCTGTGCCGGGAGGTCTCGATAAAATATTTGCGGTATATGAAGAAAACAGTTTTTCTGTTGAGGATGATTTTTCAAAGGAAATGAAGTCCTTTTTTAAAGGAATGACAAACAGGGATGTTCAAAGGGTGCTGAAGGACATCCCTCAGGATACTCTCACGGCCGCAATGAAGGGCTGGGATCGTGAACTTCGCAGGCTGGTATGCGGAAACCTTCCAACACTGGTGGCAGGTATAGTTACCAGAGATATGGAGAGGACAGATTACAGCGAAAAATCGATTAAAGATGCCAATGAAATGATATCAGGTGTTATACGCCGGCTTGAAGATTGCGGAGAAGTTTTTATCAGGGGATAAAGCATGAATCCGAATTACTCTGACTGGAAAGGATGAAACAGGTGACAACAATGCGGGATACAAAATCGGAATTGCATATGCATACAAAAATGTCAAGAATGCGTGGGCTGATATCACCGAAGGAACTTGTGGAATACGCCATAGACAATAAGTATAAGGCACTGGCGGTTACAGACGTTGGAAGCGTTCAGGCGTTTCCGGAGGTTTATCATACATGGCAGAAACACTACAGGGAATATGAGGAAGAATGTATACGTAGGGGGGATATTGTAAGAGATGATCTCTTTTTGAAAGTCATCTATGGTGTGGAAGTATATCTGACGGATGATTCCGGACAGATCGTAAACCTGAAAAGCTGTGACCGTTGTTTTTTGGATGAGTATGTTGTGGTAGATATGGAAACCACAGGACTATCGAGTGAACATGACAGGATCCTGAAAATTGATGCTGTCAGAATGAAGAATGGCGAGCCGGAGGACAGCTTTTCCGAATATATCCGATATGGTGGGGAAATACCGGAAAAGACGACCACTCTTATAGGCATTGACAACAGCATTACAGACCAAGCCGGTGAAGAAGAAAAGGTATTGACGGATTTTCTTGATTTTTCAGGAGATGCAGTTTTTGTTTCATACGCACCGGAATTTGATATGGCTTTTCTTGAACAGGCATTCAAAAGACATAACCAGAGCTTTGATCCGGAATATGTGGATCTTAGAAAAGCCTGTAAGGCAATCCTTCCCCAGCTGGGACGGTATACAAAAGACGCTGTTGCAAGGGCGTTAAAAGTAGATATGGAGCAAAAAAAGGGAGCCTTTCTTTATGCGGAGATATTTGGCGTTCTTTGCGGTAGGATGAGTGAACTTGGCATAAAGACGGCAGTAGGACTGAATTCTTTTGGAATCGGGAGGGGCTTTAGTGATATGGATCATAAAACATATCCTGTTCTTCTGTATGCAAGAAATGAGGCGGGAATAAGGGAGTTGTACAGACTGATCTCATATTCTCAAAGGGATGAGAAAACGGGTGTCCTGGAGGTTAACAGATCACGTCTCCAATCTATCAGGGAAAATCTTCTTGTTGGAGCGGTGTGTGATGGAGGAGAACTGTCTCTTGGGGTGAGAAACGGAAATACTGAGGAAGAACTGAAGGAGGTGGCATCCTTCTATGATTTCCTTGAAATAACCCCATATTGCACATATGAAACCTTTCCCGATTCGGAAAAGGGAATGTATCGAACGGATGATGAAAAGAAAATAATCCTGCAGAGAATATACAGAGTAGGAAAAGGATCAAACATACCGGTTATTATGACATCAGATGCCTGTTATATCAACCCTGAGGATAAAATCTGCCGTGAAATACTGCTGGAAGCAGACAATGCCATCGAGAGTGTGTATAAAAGACCGGCTCATATTAAAAATGCTCATGAATTTTTACATACCATTTCAGTAGCAGGCTCTGATATACATATGGGTGAAGCAGAGAAATATCTGAAGAGGAGCATGGACAGGATTACAGGTTTGATCGAGCAGGTATCACCGCTAAGGGAAGGCCGGTTTCTGCCGGTTTATCCTGATGCTGAACATGGTCTGACACGCATATGTTATGAGAAGGCTCATGAATTGTATGGAAGTGTGCTTCCAAAAGAGGTTAAACAAAGACTGGAGGAGGAAACAGACGCAATCTGCCATAATGGATATGCCGGTATTTATATGCTGTGGAGGGATCTGGTCGAAAAATCTATAAGCGATGGATATCCTGTCGGCATAAGAGGTTCTGTCGGGGCATCACTTGTGGCGTATCTTTTGGGGATAACCATTACAAACCCTCTTAAGGCGCATTACAGGTGTGGAAAATGCTGCTATTCATCATTCGACGCAGATTCTGGTATCGTTGGAATGATCGGTGCTGATCTGCCCCAAAAGGCATGTCCGGTTTGCGGGGAAATACTGCTTCAGGATGGTTATTCCATACCGCATGAAACATTTATGAGTCTGAAGCTTGATAAAGAACCGGATATAGATCTGAATTTTGCATATAATGAACAGCCTGTCATACAGAAATATGTGTCATCGCTGCCCGGAATCGGTTATGCCTGCAAAGCAGGAACCATAGGAACCATGGCAGAACGTACTGCAGAGGGAATGGTCAGACGGCATTTTATGGGTTCGGAGAGCGGAATGCCGGAGAAATCCAGGACAGATGAAATAATCCGGAAACTAACCGGAGTACGGAGAGTGAACAGTCAGCATCCCGGGGGTATCATAGTCGTGCCGGAGGGAGAAGAGCTTACGTCGTTTACGCCCATTAACAACGCATACAGCCTGACAGAACCTGTAACGACACATTTCGACTATCATTCAATAGACGATAATCTGCTAAAGCTGGATGTTCTGGGAAACTGCGATCCGGAAATGCTCAGAAACTTACGTGAGATGACCGGAGTGGATCCTTTTTCAGTGCCGGTTAATGATGAGAAGGTTTTGAGCCTGTTTTTGGGGTTGGATGCGCTCGGAATAAGGCCGGAGGACATAGGAGGAGAGTCGCTGGGGCTATTGGCCATTCCAGAGTTTGGCGGAAAATATGCAAGGGATATGATTCGAGGCATCAGCCCCAAGACGGTCACTGAACTGGTTAAGATCGATGGTCTGCTGCATGGAACTGATGTATGGACAGACAATGCAAAAGAACTGATTGAATCCGGGACGGCAGACATTAATAATTGTATAGGAACCCGGGATGATATCTTCCAGTATCTCATGCTTCACGGGTTTGAACGGGATATGGCGTTTTGCATAATGGAAGCAGTTCGTAAGGGATATGGGCTTTCCAAGGTATGGCAAAGCGGAATGCAGGAGAGAAGCATTCCGGATTGGTATATTGAATCCTGCAATAAAATAAGGTATCTGTTTCCAAAAGCACATGCCGCCTCATATACGAGAATGGCACTTATGATCGCATGGTACAAGGTATACTATCCTTCTGAATTTTATACTGCCTGGCTGGAAAGGAATGAGATGAATAAAGCAGAAGAAAGACTTTTGGATCCTGAGCGGGTACAGAATCTCATAGAGGAATATGAAAAAAATGAGCCTCGCAGAGCTCCGCGTTTACGCAGGGAGCTCTATGAGGCGAAAAATACACGGAGCCGCAGGCGACGTGAAGAAACAGATCATCTGACATATGCAAAAGACTCTGAATTGGAGCGGCTTTATGTGTTCCGGGAGATGTTTGCAAGGGGAATACAGCCTAATCGCTGTATTCCCAGCCATCCTCAAATATAATGGTCTTGTATTTATGACTGTAGTATATATTATAGCCTGCATCATTCAAAGCTGAAAAATCCCTCTGCCGCATACGTTCATTGCTTTCGGGGAACAGGGAATAATAGGAGGCTTTTACATCTTCCAAAACTGGCATTACAGGCGGATCCCCCAGATCTTCCGGGGGGAATTCCTCCGGATCCTCGACCATGTACTCTTTATACCAGTCATATTCCTCGAGCTCTGACTCGTAATGAGAGATTTTATCCATGTCGGTGCGTTCGAGGTTATCCATGAGAGTTGTGAGGCGCTTTAAGCGCACAAGATGCTGGCGACGACGACCGGTGACGGATTCATCAAAAATCGGAGGCTCCGATGTCTCGACATAGTTATTGTCTTTTTTGTCGAGAGTGAGCCTGATAACGCCGGCATCCCGCAGATCCTTAAGATCCCGTTGGAGCATCCGGCGACTTATTTTGAAACGTTCCATAAGCTCATCGGGGCCATGATACCAGGTTTTGCATATATTTCGGTATAGCCTTAACTGCCTTATCATCTTTGAATTGTTGGACATTATCGCGTAACCCTCTTTGTGTAAGGTGTTATGTGTGACATAAAACAGTATATCATATCAGCTGATGGAATGCGACAGCAAAACGTCGTATATATGATTATATCATTGACAACTATAAAGCGGATAGATATAATGAAACGGCAAGCCGACAACAAAATGACGCGTTGTTATATCCGGCATATTTATGTCAATCGATGATCGAGCATATGACATCTAACCGTCGCACGGCTAAAACCGATGTACTATACTGTGCCGGTAACTGATTGATGTGAGGAAGTTACCGAAAGGAGATGGTAAAGGATGGATAAAAAAAGAAAAATATTGAGGGGCTCAACAGAATATTTGACTTTCTGGGTATCCATGGTGGCTGCATCGCCATAGAGGATGACTGGATGTTTTGCTGCAGAGTACGTGATTTGGGAGACGGTGATTATGAGGCAGAATTATTCTCTCTGAGTGATGACGGTGAGGATGCTTTGAAGGATCCGTTTTTCCGCCTGGAACTTACTTACGATGAGGACAGAAAACAAATCACAGACTACCGTCCAATCGAGTATCTTTCGGAATGGTACGGTGGGCAGCTTCGCATTGATTGCAGCGGTAATTCGTGTGATTCATTGGGGAATTCGGATTATGGTGAGGATGATATTGAAGAGCGGTTTTCCAGTTATATTGGTACAATCACTGAGGTTCGTCCATATCTGACAGATCCGAAAGCAGTGGAAAAATATGAAAAGGACATTGACTGCACATATTTCAGCGGACATCCTGAACTTAAGAGATTGTACAAGGAAGCAGTTGCAAGAATGAAAATCCTTGGTGTATCCGGGGAGGATGTCGAAAAATTCAGTAAAGGAGAGTATACAAAGATTTTCGTGGATCATGAAAACAGAAGTGTCAGAAAGATGGATCCTACACAGGAGGAGATAGAAATGGTAAAAAAAGCTGAAAAGGAAGCAAATATTCCTTTTCTGGCTTACTACATCATCAGCGATTCTATTTCCTGGCCTAATGGGGAGACGAACACAAGATATATTCTTCCGCATGTCTGGGACGAAAAATGGGACAACGATTCCGATGAAGAGCATAAAGAGGGAGAACTTTGGGGAAATGTGAGAAGAAATATGCTCAAATACAAGAGGGTTCCTTGCTATACGGTAAATGCGGATATCCCGGATTATTCGGAGTTTGGAGAACTGCCGTATCAAATGCTGAATGGGATGTTGTTTACTGTAGGCTAAAAGATTAAGGTCACTGTTGTTTATACGAGGAGGGCTTGGTATGATGCATATTCAAATATTTCAGGGAAATCAGATCGGAGGCTGTGTAACGGTCATTTCTGCAGTTCATAATGGTAAGACACATCGTATTATGATCGATTACGGGGCCTCGCTTCCCGGCAGTGAAGTGGAAGAAGATTTCAGATATCCCTGGGAAGATGAACCGGTGGATGCCGTTTTCTTCACTCATTATCATGGTGATCATACCGGAAGGATTATGGAGATTCCATCGGGAGTTCCGCTGTATATGGGATCTGTTGCCAGAAAGGTAATGACCAATATTCAGGAAGCACTTGGCAACAGTGAAAGGATATCCGATGCAGATGTGCATAAACGTGAGGCAGAGCTTCTTAAGGATGATACCAGAGTAAATGAATTTATCTACAATGGAAGCTGCTATGATGCAGTCGATCTTCCAGGGTTTCATATTGAACCGTATATGGTGGATCATTCTGCATATGACGCGTATATGTTTCTTGTGGAAGCAGAGGATGAAGCTTGCGAGGATGGTTATTATCGTATCCTTCATACCGGGGATTTCAGGGGGCACGGAAGACGCGGGCAAAAAATGCTTACGCTTATTGAGGCATATGTCCGCAGGTTTGGAGAAAGAACCATCGATGCGCTTGTGATCGAAGGAACCATGATGAGTCGCCCTAAGGAGAAGGTGCTCACGGAACCTCAAATGCAGATGGAAGCTGCAAAGTATCTTAAAGATCATATGTACGCTTTTCTGATCTGCTCGTCAACAAATGTAGATTCTCTTGCCAGCTTCTATCAGGCGGCGCAGATGGCGGGAGGCCGTCCATACGGAAGGTGGATGTATGTTTACAGCAACTATTTCAGGGAACAGCTCAGGCTCTATACTAAGACGGCGGGAACATTCTCTACAGTTTATCGTTTTGGAAAGGTCGGTCTGCTTAAGGAGATGGGGGTAGCGCGGAAAAATGATCGCATGGAAACTGCTATGACGCAGCAGGAACTGATGGAAAGATTTGGGTTTCTGGCAGTGATAAAGCCTGCGGATTTCTGCGAAGAATACATAGATATGTTCATGGAAGCATATCACGCCGGGAGGATTAAGCAAAAGCCGGTTATCATTTATTCCATGTGGGAGGGATATATTGAGCCGGGCAACAAGGCTGAAAATAAAGAATGGACAGAGTTTCTTTCAAGGCAGGAACAGAAAGGTATAAAGGTAGAGCGAATGCACACCAGCGGACACGCGACACCGCGGATGCTGGCCGATGTGATAAAAGCAGTAGATCCGGCAGATGCAATATACCCAATGCATACAGAATGTGCGGATGATTTTCAGAATCTCGATATTGGAAATCTGAGAAACAGGATTGTGCCACAGGATGACGGCAGTTATGTAAAGATATGATAGTCTGTTTGATTATCAGTAGTGCTGATATAAGGGGATGAGTATTTATGGCGGCAGCAAAGCTACAAGTGAAGAACCTGCTTAAACCGTTGTATATAAAATGTGAAGAAATAGATTCGTCAAAGTACGCATTTTATGATGCGGAAAAGAAGCAGTCTGCAAAATTCGTACTCATTTCAGATATATTTAACTTCCTGCGCTATCTGAGTGTTGCCGACGGGGAATCCTCAAAGCAAGAAGTTCATTATATTATGGGGATATTGGGCATTACAGATGAGAGTGTTGTAAGGAAAAACATAATAAATACTGTTTCCATAGTTGAAGCAGAGATATCCAAAACGCCAAGATTTCTAAAAAAAATAATCATCATGGAGAATGACGGCGCAAATATACTGGCGAGTGAAATCGTTATACGTTTTTTTGAAGCCCTTGGACGGGAATTTATCGCTGTAGACGATAGACAGACCGGAGATGAGAAGGTAAAACTGGCATCCTACATAGAAAATCTTCGGTCATATCGAACCACGCATTTGGAAATTGTTGAAGGGAAGGGAGAAACTGAGCCTCTGCCTGATGAGGATTATGCTGATGCAAATGCACATACAAATACAAATCAGGAAGATTTCTTTGCTATAGATTTTAACAAACCCTTTGATAATAAAGCATATAGGATAGAGAACCTGAGCAGGTTGTCCCCTGGGATAATAGAATTCAT
Organism: Lachnospiraceae bacterium; assembly: GCA_024688505.1. GTDB lineage: Bacteria > Bacillota > Clostridia > Lachnospirales > Lachnospiraceae > FD2005. Next base: position 394 of record JAILDZ010000115.1, on the reverse strand, counting down.
CCTCTACAGATTGTCTTTTGTCGCGTATGCATTAAGTAAACAGGATGGATGGGTTAAATGCCATTTTGTATTCAGTGGGGCTCACAGGGTCGCATATTCCAAAAAAATGTCACAGGATGATCAGGGCGGCATTTTTGACGAATATGTATCCTTTGATGAAAAAGAATACAGGAAGACAGATTTCGCTAAGAGGCTTTTTTCTCCAGAGATTCAGGTGCTTAAGGATGGACAAATAGAGATCACGGGGAACGGTTTCAGAATCCGTTTTTCTAACAATCAGGATGCCAACAGCCTTTATGCTGCCCTGTTTCTTTCTGATCACTATTTCAGGAAGAAGGTTTCAATGTATGAAACGGTAGAGATTGATGGTGAACCTTTTGTGATGGACATGGGG
>JAILDZ010000069.1 GCA_024688505.1 Lachnospiraceae bacterium | reverse complement strand
CGGAGATATCATAGATGAAAACGGTTCAGTGATATCGGAAAATGAAGTGATCCCCGCAGGCTCCTCTTTCACCCTCTATCGTACAGACGGCAAAAATAACGATGGCGATGAAGCCATCGTGGACGCCATTCTGTCCGACGGCAGGATCGTAAGACTGAAAGTCACCATCGGGTATCCCAACACCATAAACGGGGTGGATGAGTTCGAGCTGTTTGAGATGCTCTACTATGCAGGATAGTTGGCGACACAGATTAAAGGACATGTATAGGGGTGTATTCGTTTCAGGCATTATGGAAGCGCCGGTTCTTAGCGAATGCGAAGCATGAGGTTAGAACCGCTGCGCTGAATCATAGCGAGAGCGTGCCTGAAATGAATACACCCCTTACATGTCATCTTAGCTATTTGTCTGGATCAGTCTTCTGTCCAGATGTCTCCAGATTATATCTTTAAGCTCGCCGTACATGACAGGCGTTGACAGGGTGTCATCATATCCTTCCTCGACGATCCTGTCATGACGTCCCGAGATCGCATCGGGCATAATGCCTATAACAGGAGTCTTATATGCCAGGTTTTTATCTTTGATCTCTCTTATCAAAGATGTGCCCGACGGTCCCGGCATGGATATATGGAGAAAAATGACGTTAAATTTCTTCTCATCAAGGATCTCTACACATTCCTGCCATGAAGACACGGATGTCACCTGCATATTGCTTTCGCCCAGAAGATCCGTAAGGATCATAAGATCTATCTCGCTATCATCCACAATGAGCACCTTGGCTTTAGGTGCATCAGGCACCGGTGATGATTCCGACAGTCCATCCTGAATGATCTCCAGATTCTCCGTATAGTCTCCGATAGGTGTCTCATCAGCCACACCCTGGCGTATCTCGATGGTAAATACAGAGCCCTTTTTATACTCGCTCTCCACCGTGATACTGCCATCCATCAGTTCCACCAGCTGCTTTGTGATATTAAGCCCCAGGCCGGTGCCCTCCACATTTCTTTTATTCATCTCATTGATCCTTGAAAAAGACTGGAATAATTTATCCATGTCCTCTTTCTTAATACCTGTTCCGGTATCACTGACACTGAAACGGAGCATTCCTTCTGCAGGCTCAAAAGAAAAATCCAGTTTGACGGAACCGCTGTCTGTATATTTGATGGCATTATTCACGATGTTAAGCATCACCTGCCGCACTCTGTACGAATCTCCGCTAAAAGCAGACGGTATACGCGGATCCACATATAATTCATATGACAGTCCCTTTTCCTCTGCCTTGCCCCTGGTGGAATCGACTATGTCGTTAAGCAAAGAAGCAAAGGTATAATCAGCGGAAACCAGTTCCAGGTTTCCCGCTTCCAGCTTACTGAGATCTGCTACATCACTGATGATGGAGTGAAGGTTTTTACTGGCAGTCCTTATTCTATCGGCATAATCCAATGTTCTTGCTTCTTCACTTTTTCTCAGGATCATTTCGTCCATGCCGATGATAGCATTCATGGGTGTACGGATCTCATCCGAAATGCCGGCAAGGAAACGGCTCTTTGCCGCGCTGAACTTATCCGCTTCTTCCTTTGCTTCCATGAGCTGCTTCGCGTTATCCATCTGATGAAGGGTGTTCATATGATACTGTATCAGTATATATATGGTGATCATTGCATTCGCAAGATAGAGAAGGGGAAACCTCTGAAGCATGGCTTCGGGATAATAGCCTTCCAACAGATATTTTAAAGGTGTGTAAAAAACTATAAAGAACAGCACCACAAAATATCCTGACAGAATGATCCCTGCCCTCACACTGCCCAGATATCCCAGAGCAAGGGGAAGCAGCATGGTCCAAAGGATGGCAAATCCATTGGTGGAATAGAAAGTATCATAGGTGTAATTCACCATAAAATATATGGTGGCTACCACGATGGGCACTGTTCTGTTTTTTTGTACCGCAGAAAAATACAGTATGACAATTCCGGACACTATACCGAGTATGGCCGTTCTGGCTTCCGGTATGTATCCCTTATCAAGGTTCATATATCCTGTGACCACACTTATTATCACTATAAGCACGCTTCCGAAGGCCATACCCTGGATATTGGCTTTAAACCTTTCTCCTACAAATATGGTCCGTCCCAGTTCTTTCCAAGTATACTTGATCGAGTCTATCATAATATCTCCCGGCTTTATTAATCTTATCTCTTAAATGTATCCTGCCATTTTGCCAGCAATCCATCCAGGTTTGCCCAATACTTCTTCTTTTCTTCCTCGGTCTCAGGCTCACCCTTATTGATTTCATTGATAATGTTTTCCACTCCTGATTCCAGCCTCAGGATGTCCCTCATCCATAAGCCATTATCCTGCAGCTTACCTTCCAGCATGGGAATCTCCGCCTTCATCTGTTTAAGATCATGGGCCTTGGCATATTGTATAAATGGCTGCACATTGCCCTGGTATTTAGCAAATTCCGCTTTCGCGTACTTGTGGAACTTGGGATAATCGGCAAAAGTCTCCATCTTCTGTCCCAAAAAGGTACGTTTAAAATATGACGTTCCTGATATGACGTCTCTTTCTTTTGAAATTTTGCCTCTCTCTTCCAGGGAATCGCGAAATGCTTCCCACTCTTTTTCAGTCTCCGGAAGAATGGGGACCGCTTTTTTATCCTTTCTTACCTCCTTATCCCTCTTTTTAAGCTCGATCAGCACCTGCTGCACTCCCTTCAGCCTGTCTTTGCAGGCATCCACCTCATCTTTGCTTAAAAGTCCTCCAAGGTATGTATCGATCATGGCAGGAGTGATGGCCAGTATTCTTTCTGCCACGTTCTTATCCAGTCCAAGAAGGGTGATCTCCCTGTCTTCGTCATTGGTCTGAAGTCCCTTTGCCTCTGTAGCCACACTTCCGCCTGAATTAGTCTCTTTGGTGATGGTCTGATTATATGTGAGTTTTCCGAAGCACAGATCATTATCTATGCCGCAGATGCTGTCAAATATCACCTTTCCGTCTTCAGTAGTCGACATTTTACACAGATAGTTCGTGGCATTTCTGTCCACCTGACCGCATATGATATCAAAAACCTGCATTGTCAAAAGCTGTGAACAGGCTTTAGGGCTTACATGTACAGTCTTGTCAATAACATCAAGTGTGCTTAAGCACGAACCATAATCCTTTCCTTCCACCTCGTCCATTCTCAGGCCTTCCACCTTCTGACCGTCCATATCCAGCTTGGCACGTTTACTCACCATCATCATATCCGATATGCCTATCAGATCAGCCATTATGGATGTGGCTTCATTTCGCTTTGATATCTCGGAACCCGGCTCTATACGGGCTACCTTTGCTTCTGCTGCCATGAGCATTTTCTTTTTAAACACTGCATAAGCCGCAAGAAAGTCCTTCTTATCCTTTTCGGTGGGATTTTTCAGGAGTTCTGCTGCATGTTTCCATGCCAAATCACCCTGGGAAAAAGACCCCTTTTTGTAGAATTCATGCTTCTTCTCACCCCTGAAACTGGCTTCACTGGCCTTCAGGACCTTTATGCCGTTTGCCAGAGACTTAAGCTTTTCTTCTCTCTGTTCGTCAGTAAGATCCGGATATTCTCCCTTATCTTTAAGGGCGATCTGCCGCATGGTCTCTTTATAGTCATTTATTATAGAGGCTACTACCGCATCGGAATTAAGATCACAGACAGTCTCTGCTTTTTTAAAGTAGAATTTCTTTCCCTGATCTTCGATTATGGTGAGTTGCGACGTGCCTGATGCCAGGCCCTCCACGTTCTGATGTATCTTAACTCCGTCCACATCGTTTTTAAGAACTCTGCGCTGCATTTCCGTGACCACATTGTTCCAGGTCTTTCCCTGCATGTCGCCCTGCTTTTTAAATGTTTCCGCATTAAAATCGATCATACGGATTTCCGTTGAAAGCCTTTCGGAAAGAGAATGCACCAGCTCATAGCGGGCCTTTCCTTCAGCCGTGCGGGGTTTCTTCTCCTCGAGATATTTTGAACACGCGCTCATCAGCTCATCATATTGGGCACGCAAAGTCTTATAATCCTTATCATAGGTTTCAGGCTCGATATTCTTTTTTAAGAGGTCAGAAAGTTTCTCAGAGCCCTTGGTGATAGCCTTCATTTCCTTAGACTGGGTCAGCTTCCACTTTTTCAGCCCCTGTTTATCATATTCCTGTTTTTTTACCTTTATGACCATCTCGGAAAAGCCCAGGACCGGAGTGTATACTTCCTCTTTCTTTCCCTCTTTATGCTGAAGTTCCGGAGGCAGGAAGGAAAGGTCTGTCTTCTTTTCCTTCCTCTTTTCTCTGAAAAGCTCCTTTGCAAACTCTTTTGCTTCCTGCTGTTTTTGCATCTCAATAGGATCAAAATCACTCATACGTCTTCTCCCCCTGCCATACGTGGTCCAGCTCTACGTCCGGTACCAATGCCTTTATCAGTTTCTCGGTTTTCTTGTTATATAAGGGTACAAAAACAGGAATCCCCGTTGCTCCTGCTTTTTTAAGGAGATTTGCACTGGCGGAAAGCATGTAGAGGACGGGTTTCATATCATCCCCCCCGGTCAGTCTCATCATCTTTATATACAGGCCTCCCTCGGGAAGCATGGATATGAGAAAGAGTCCGGTGCAGTCCTTGTCCTTATACATCATGGAAAGATCCATGGAAATGGAGTCCGCATTAATGTCTCTGTCCTCTCCGAAAGCCTTTAGTGTTTCCATCATCTCGCCCTTAGGTATTTTCTTAAGGGGAGTCACAGCACTGTTTTCCGGCACTGAAAGGAGCTTATCGGAAAGCACACTGTCTATGGGAGTGGTGAGAAGCTCCGGCTTCTCTTTTGCATCCTCAAATCCCATACGATAGAAATAGTCTTTTAAGGTGTTCTCCTGCTCGCCTATAAGATTCACACTGATCTTATGGAGACCTGCTCTTTTCAGCCTGTTCTCCATCTCGGCCAGCATAGACCAGGAGTTTGCCTCGCCTCTTTCCTCTTCAGGCACATAGATATGAATAAGCTTCGGTTCGTGTTCCTTCCTGTTATTCCCGTCATAATACTGAAGGAATCCTGCAGGATATAGCTCCTCTCCTGTGTTAAAGACCTCCCCCAGTGTGTGATAGCCGGGCTTTCCGATCTGGTTTAAGACATATTGCGGTGCGAAATTGCTAAAGACCGGTGCATACTCTTTTCCTATCTCATATACCAGCATCTTATATCCTGCCCTTCCTGAATTCTTCTATCTGCTCGTATATTATCTCCATCAGTCTGGTACGGGCTTCTATGGATGCCCAGGCTATATGAGGAGTGATCACCAACCGGTCCCTGTTCTTTATACGAAGAAAAGGACTGTCCGGCGACATGGGTTCGGTAGAAAGCACATCAAGCCCTGCACCTGCTATGACATCGTTATCTATGGCAGCTGCCAGATCCTCTTCCTCTATGATGGGGCCGCGGCCCAGGTTCAGAAGGATGGCGCTCTTTTTCATCTTCTGCAGTGCTGCAGTGTTTATCAGCCCCTCAGTGTTTTCATCAAGGGGTGCATGGATGGAAATGATATCCGATGTGGAAAGGAGTTCTTCAAAATTCACTTCTTTATAGTCTTTGGTATGATTCTTTCCTGAGGTGGAGAAATACTGCACCTTGCAGCCGAAAGCCTCTGCCACTTCCGCCACCCTCCGGCCTATGGCTCCGAGGCCGATGATGCCCCAGGTCATTCCCGAAAGCTCATGAAAACGATTCTCAAAGTGTGTAAAAAGCCTGTCTCCGGCATATCTTTCCGATTTCACATATTCATCGTAATATGCCATATGCTCAAGCAGATAGAAAAGCAGGGAAAAAGTGTGCTGCGTCACTGTCTCCGTGGAATACCCCGCCACATTTCTCCATGCGATGCTTCTTCTGTCCAGATATTCTTTATCCAGATTGTTGGTGCCGGTGGCTGTGACACACACCAGCTTCAGATCTTTTGCGTTTCCCACCGTTTTTTCATTGATGGGCACCTTATTAATTACAATGACCTCCGCATCCTTCACTCTCTCCGGCGCTTCATCCGGAGTGGTGAAATCATACATGGTCACTTTTCCCAGTTTTTCAAATGATGAAAGGTCCAGATCATCGCCTATGCTTTTTCTGTCTAAAAATACTATGTTCATGCCTGCTCCCTCTGTCGTATGCCAAATAAAAAAGCCCTTTATTCATGGTAGATACTACCACAAATAAAGGGTTGATACAAACAAGGATAGCTGCCCGCCGTAAAAGAGAAAGCCCGGCATATGCGGGGACATACGCCGGGTTAAATATTGGGGAAGGAGGGATTTACAAACAACATCTTTTAAAAAAAAGTGCTATCAAAGGTAGTTTACCTCACCTTTGATAGCATTATACAAAACCAAGTGTCACAAAACCGTCACACAAAATATATTTTTTTCAGATTATTTAAAAACCAGCTCTCCAAGGGTCTCCTCAGCCCAGGAAAACTGGGACATGTATTCGCCCCTGAAGGCATTAACGGATGCAGGATTACCGGACTTATATTCATAATAGTCACAGTCTATCATTTTTTCGTCGATACCGATCTGTCCGTATTTTCTTATTATCACTTCCTTACAGTCATGTGTTTCCATGACCGTTGTAAGATCACTTATCATATTTCTGATATAGGAGCCGTGATCCGTCATGTCTTCATCGTCTTCCCAAAGGACCGATTCTATCTCCCTCAAGGAGCAAAGGCCTCCCCTGTCTATGGCATACGCGACAAGTTCCTTGGTCTTTGTGTATTTAAATGTCACGGGGATATCATCAATGTACAGTTCAAAAGAGCCGAAGCATCTGGCGCGGATCCTTTTATTTCCCTTTAGTTCTACGGGATAGCGAAGCTCCTCCATCTCTTTTAAGATCATTTCTTTCGTAATGGGTTTCAAAAGATAGCCGCTGGCACGAAGACTCATAAAGGCTTCCTCTATAAACACATCATAGCCTGTGGTGAAAATGATATTGGTTTTCGCACTTATAAACTGCTTTATCTTATATGCCAGAGTCATTCCGTTCATCCCCGGCATTTCGATATCAAGGAACGCCACATCCGGTACGAAATCTCTGGCGATCTCAAGAGCCTCCACCGCATCGGATGTATATCTCATTTCACTGTTCGGAATAGCTTCCTTCACGGTGCGGCAAATACTCTCCAGTGCCAGCTCCTCGTT
>JAILDZ010000053.1 GCA_024688505.1 Lachnospiraceae bacterium | reverse complement strand
CATTCAGCACATATCATCACCTGTGCAGCGATTTCAATGTCTTCTCCACATACATTAAAGACCTGATTCCGAGTGATTATCTTCGTTTCAACTTCTCTTTCACATACTTCACAGTAATCCATCATTGCCATCACCTCCTTTGCCTAACTATAATCATCCTCATGGAAACTTAGGCATTTGAGGACATCCTTTCCATTTCGGTTTTGTATTTTCAATTTCACATAAAACTGTTCACCATCTACAGTTTTCTTAAACTCCCATATATCACCAGGCTGGCTTTTGTCAAAGTCTTGCTTAGGTCCTTTGAAGTAATCTCCAACCATTAGCCCAAGCATTTCGTCTTTTGCATCTTTGACCGTAAGTCCATGATCTGATAGGGCTTGTAGATTTTTCCCTCTCGGAACAAATACATAATCCCCCGTTGCAATTAGCCTTTTAGCCTGAGCAAGGAATGATGAGATGTCCGATGTGCTCGCTTGATTACTCACTCAGTCACCTCCGTGTACTTTATATTATACTCAGCAGATCCTGTTTGTCAGGAAAAGTGCGGTCATATGACCGCACTTATTATTTGGCATAGAACACATATAGAATTTCACTATCATACATCGGCTTAAAAAGAAAGCCTGAAATGACAATACCGGCATCCGGTTCATTGCCAGAGGGCTGCTTATGTATGTCTACGAAAGAACATATCCGACTTTATTTACACCAATCACGCCTCTTCTTAAGACTGTGATATTAATCGTCTCGTATTCTGATGTTTCAATTCCGGTACCAAGAGTGAAGCGATGACTGCGAACATGATTCGCACGAGCGGGGCAGGCACGCCGCTGTGAGAGACCAATGGGAGAACGGGGGCAGGACAGATATTCGGAAGGTGGTGTTTTTTGAAAAAAGTAGGCCGGATTACCGGCAGTTAAGTGAAAGGAGCGTTTTATGATGAATATTCGTAGAGAAATCAAAGCCTATATCGTCAGAGAGGGGCTGTCTATGAGGGAAGTGGTTGAAAGGCTTTCTATTACACATAAGTGGAGCAGGAGCCTCTCGAACTTTTCGGGGAAGCTTCAGCGTGGAACATTACGCTATACAGAGGCTGAAGAAGTAGCAGATGTTTTGGGATATGACATTGTATGGGTAAAAAGAAAATAGGAGGCATGGAGTATGGATCTAAGCTATGAAGAGACGATGGCACTTGCCATTTGGGGGTGTCCGGACTATGGACTGACAGTGATGCGACTGGCAAATGTGGCAGAACTGACCATAGATTCTGAAGTGGAAAAGGTTATTGCAGGACTGCATGACAGGTTATTTAACGAAATTACGGAGGCGGATTATCAGAAGATATATGATACAGCATTGATAAGAGGACAACACGAGAAAATACGACAGTTATCGTGTCAAAAACAGCGAAAACAGAGATATAAACAGGCGCTGGATCATGCCGTGGAACTGGGCTGGACTGTGATCAAAGGGGGAAGCCATAAAGGAATCCGGTTGAAAAGAGGTGAGTGGTCGTGAAGCTGAGCAAATACGAGATGGAGACTATCGTTAACTACAATGCTGATGATCAGAAAGCTACAGTATATACAAGAGATAAGAGCGTTATGCGCCGTCTGGACACGTTAGTTATCGAATTTCCGGAGATATATCGTTGCATTAAGGTATCAGATATCGACAAAACCTATGAAATGCCCAAATCTTATGTTAGTTATCGTCGCCCGAGAAGGCTGACAGAGGAGCAGAGGAAAAATGCCATGGAAAGGGCACGAAAACTCAGACAAAAGTGATTGAATTTGTTCCGCAAACCGAATATAATATAAGGTGTTATGGAGGGCAGTAATGGAATACCTTACATCAGTTGAAATATCAGAAAAATGGAACATTTCAAGCCGTAGAGTAACAAAGCTTTGTAATGAAGGACGTGTTAAGGGAGCTATCATTAAGGGTAACACCTGGCTGATCCCCAGCACGACCAAGAAGCCGGAGGAATATCGGCGGGGACGTAAAAGCGGGAACAGCAGCACTACTAAGCGCAGTGAAAAATAGGATGTCAGGAGGTGGCTTGCATGGCTATTCTCGATAAGAAGCAGATGTCAGAAGAGGACATCAAGCTTAATTTCATAACCCCGGCAATACAGGAAGGCTGGGAAAGCCATATTACCATGGAGACCAAGATCACGGATGGCCGTATCAATCTTAAGGGGAATATGGTATCCCGTGCCAAGCCTAAGTTTGCTGATTATATGCTTTATCTGAATGATGGGAAGCCGATAGCTGTTGTGGAAGCTAAGGATAACAATCATTCTGTTTCGCATGGGCTTCAGCAGGCAATGACCTATGCCCAAATGATGGATCTGCCCTTTGCGTACAGTTCAAACGGGGATGGATTCATCGAACATGACTTCCTTACCGGGAAGGAGAGACAGATCGGGATTGATGAATTTCCGACCCAGGATGAGCTTATCGCCCGGTACTATGCAGAAGTCCATGGTGGTAATGGAGTGACAGAGGCGGAGAAAAAGGTTGTGGATCAGCCGTATTATTCAAGCCAGAACACCTATCCGCCCAGGTATTATCAGAGAAATGCAGTCAATAGGACTGTTGAAGCCATTGCCAGAGGTGAGAACCGTCTCCTGCTTGTCATGACTGCCGGGGATGGTGGTATTATAGTGCCAAGTCAAGCAAAGACCGCATAAATCAAGGGTTTTTGGCTGATTTAGTCCTACAAGAAAATGCCTTCGGGTGAGGTATTTACAGGTGGGACGGCGCCGTTTTCAACT
>JAILDZ010000222.1 GCA_024688505.1 Lachnospiraceae bacterium | reverse complement strand
GGTCACATGGCCTTCGTTATCGTTTATCTTCTTAAGGTCATTGGCATCGCAGACCACCAGAGCAAAATTCAGATAGTCCATGCCCTTATCCATGTTTTCCTGCACAGCCTGCTCCAGTTCGAGATAGGCAGTCTTATTCTTAATGCCCGTAAGCTCATCACGTCTGGCCAGTTCCTTTTCGGTGTTCAGGGCCTTCAGCACCTGTTTTTCCTTCCTGGTCTCTTTGTCGATATTCTCCACACCCACAATGTAATTGGTGCCGTCAGCGGTCTTACGCACGGTCATTCTGAAATACTCGGATCTGCCGTTTATCACCAGGCGATAGGTCAGTGTACTCCTCTTCATATTCTCCATGGTAGAAGCCATCTGGTCCCTGTTCAGGAAGTTTATCACGTATTCCTTGTCGTTCTTATGGACTATCTCCGGGATATTTTCCAGGGATTCTTCAAAAAAGTCCTGACCGGTCTGCCTGATCTCCAGCTGACCGTAGACATCGTTCGAGCCGTAAGCCACGTACTTACCTGTGGCCACTTCCACGTAATAGAGCATGTCATAGTTTTCAGCCAGGCTCCTGGCGATATTATCATAGAACCTTTTTTCATTTCTCTCGTTTTCCACCACATAGGAATGAATGAGACAGGTGCCCACCAGAAGACCCATGGAATGGAAGGGAAGCAGGGGATCCATAATCTGGAGAATGATGAAAACCTCGATAGCCACACTGGTGGCACCTACCGCAGTGTACTTTACCCGTTCGGCCCCTTCAGACTTTGCCGCTACGACCAGAAGGTATACGGAAGTGAGGGTATACACAAAGATCTGGAATATGAAAGCTATGTATCTGCCGCCTTCAGCTATGTATTCATGATTCTCATTAAAGGAAAAAATGAAATGATAGAAGCGGTTTACCATGAGGCTCACCATTCCCACCAGGAACACCAGCCACACAGTATGACGAAGGGCTATACTCCTCCGATGAGCTTTATTAAGATATGCATCCACATAGTATAACCATGTGAGCATAGTGAGGTACATAAAAATAAAATAGAAGACTGTGAGGGAATAGATGACGGGATAGAGCATCGGTATATCATGATTGGCATAGAAAATCCCCCATCCGATGTCCACGACATAGAAGCAAAGCACCGTCATAAGGAAATTTCTGTAGCTCGACGCAGTCTTCCTTTCGGATTCGCTAGTGTCTTTCCGCTTCCAGCTTCTCTTCATGGACTGCCGGTTCACTATCAGCAGAATTATAAGTCCGATAATGCCTATGTTAGAATATCCCATGTAAACGTCAGAGACCTCCTGACTTTATATCATAGCATATATAGTCATTTCATCATAGAATTATCTGTTTATATCTGTAAAGATGCATTTCGGCGGCGGCCCCGCAGATGGCGGGACGATCCTCCTCAGGCATGTTCTTCAGGACAGTCTTCCATTTGGTACTCAGCTTCTCCATATTCAGAGAATCATCATCTATATTCAGGCTATTTTCGCTGCCTGTATAAATGATGCTCTTTCATATCTTCTCTCCCGCTCCAAATAAAAAGGACAATCGTAACGTATACCGGTATGATAAACCATGCTGTCCCACGCATGTCCAACGTAGAGAAATATTATATAAAAAAAATAAGTCGCGGCATTTCTGCCGCGACTGAAATAACCTTATGGGCTCCGATTTACAGATCACTCGGAGAGCCCCAGAGAAATCTGGCTGATGGTCTCCGCCATAGCGCTCAGTTCCTCTATATTGGCATTAATCTCTTCCATAGCTGCACCCTGAGACGCAATGTTTTCATTAATGCCCACAGTCTTCTCCACCATGCTGTTAATGGTTTCCGACATGTGATTCAGTGTGGTGGCGATCTCCTCGCTGGTTTCTCTGGAGGTGACGGCCAGTCTACCCACTTCTTCAGCCACCACGGCAAAGCCCTTGCCTGCTTCCCCGGCTCTGGCAGCCTCTATGGAAGCATTGAGCGATAACAGGTTCGTCTGGGAAGCGATATCCTGGATGATATCGATTATCTTCAGGGAAGCCTCCACGGATTCATTGATGATATCAGTGGACTTCACGATCTCGGCCTGCTTATTGGCCACGCCTGTCATGTCCTTAGTAGCCTGATCCACGGTCTTTGTCATTTCCGAAAGAGCCTGGGAAAGGTTATTTACGCTCTCGCTCATCTCATGCTCGATCTCCTGATTCTTTCTGGAGTCGGTTATATCCAGAATGGATCCCGCCACCACTATGGGAGTGCCGTCGCTCTCACGCACAGTAGCGCCCACGGCTTTGAACCATCTGTAGGTGCCGTCCTTTTTCCTCAGCCTGTAATTGATATCGAAAGGAGTGTTTCCCGAATAGTCGTTCACATGGTTACTGAAAGCATCCAGCGCCGCCTGCTTATCCTCCGGATGGAGACTGTCGCTCCAGGAATTAAGCACGTTCGGGAAATCGTTCTCGTCACGGTATCCCAGAAGGTGCCTAAACTGCTGGCTCCACCAGAAGGGATTTTTCGGGTTCGAAGGATCCTTGCCAATCACGTTCATGCTCCAGCTGCCCTCGGACAGGGTCTCATCAATGGCATCATGGCGCTGGGTCTCGATCTGCAGCTTCCTCTCCTGCTCCATCTGCTCCGTGATATCGATAAATATACCAATGAATATCACAGGCATGGCGTTCTCATCTCTGGAAAGATTACCTGCCGCACGATACCATCTGTACTCGCCGGACCTGGTCTCCAGACGGTAGTTCACGTCATACTTCTTGACATTCGACTTATCCGCCAGTGTGGCATTAAACTCAGAAAGGACCATATCCTTATCTTCAGGATGCAGTTTATCCGTCCATGCATCCAGTGTGTCCGGGAAATCCGATGTGTCTTTATAACCTATCATCCTGCGGAACTCATCGCTCCACACCACTTTATTAATATCACCGGTGGAAGAGTCAAAATACATCTCCCACATGCCGGAATTAATGATCTCATTTACCATATTAAGCTTGGCAGTCTCGCCTTCAGCGTGTTTAGCGATCTCAGCTGCCTTATCGTTGATCCGGCGGATGGCCTCCCTGTCACTTTCCGAAGTGACATCCCGGTCGCTTATCAGGCTTCCACCCTTCAGGACGTTCTCTACGCTGCTATTATCTATAGCTGCCAGCAGAAAATCATTAGTCATTTTCTTTTTGTTAAACATCGTAGGCCTCCTTTATATGGCTAAAACACATGTGGCTTCATTATAACCGCAAACTGAATTTTCGCAAATCCTATTTTTCTAATATGGTGAAAGTATCCCGGGACTCTTTGGATTCGTATAGCGCCTTGTCCGCTGTGCTTATCAGGTTATTCACAAGCTCCGTACCCACAGCAGCCCCCAGGCTCTGGAGCTTAGTATCTGTGGTATCCACACAACCATACACGATGTGGGCCAAGCTGCCGTCTTCATTCCAATCACCGGTCAAAAAGATGCCGTTATACCAGCGATCCATAGTATTAAATCGCCTCCTTATATCAGCGTTAAAATCACTATCTCATCCCTGTTCGGTAAATATGCCTGTCAGCTTCGGCACATTAAACCTGCTCGTAAACAGGTCGCATTTACACAGGAACTCGTAGAACACATGCCGCCCCTGATCGGACATGGTCTCATAATTCCCCTGTCCCTTGGCCAGGATCACATCAGCTTCATCAAGCGCTTTCTTCGCTGCCTCCGGCAACATATCATACACAGTACCGGCTATGGCTTCTCCGTTTGAAATGATCTCTGCC
>JAILDZ010000218.1 GCA_024688505.1 Lachnospiraceae bacterium | reverse complement strand
TCCTGATATCTTTCCTCTATAAATGAAGCCTTCACTGAGGAGTCCCTCCCAGCTTTTGGAGCAGTGCACTGCAGTCCTTCAGTGCCTGTTCATACTCCTTCGCTCTTGCTCTCAGCGCATCTATCTCATCCAGAAGCTGTTCTCTCTGATACAACTGATACTTGAATTCATTGGTGTTCTCAAATCCGTTCTCTATCTCTGCCATCACCAGTTCTTCCAGGAACTCATGATAGTATGGGGTCATAACTGCATACTCCCACCAGAACTTCTCCATATCCGTCCGAAGGTTCACTCCGGACCATGGCTTCGGGCCGGTGTAGTGAATGATAACCGTTCCTGCCGCCTTCACTTTTCTATAGTCATATCCGCTGTTATAAAAAAGTCTGGCAAAAAGATTATACTTTTCAGCCGGCAGACTTTTTATCCTGCCATGAAACATGTAATTAATGATGTCCTGGTCGAATGCCGTGATAAGATCTTTCAGCTTCACAGCTGTATCCACAAATCCTTCCGGTGTATAGGCATCCCGAAGAGCCTTTATGTCCATAAGAAGCACACCGGAATTCATATAATGAAAGTCCCGGTCGCTTGCGATTATTTCCTCAAATATCCTGTTCTGAAGGTCTGAAAGATTCCCGTCTGAGTTATCAGGCACAGCAGCCATGAGGTTCCCCGACAGATCTATTTCGTATAGTTCCTTAAGCGGTCTGCCCACTATGATGTCCGTATCCAGATATAAAAGTCTCTCCACGCTTTCCGGCAGTAAAAAAGGGAGCATCAGTCTGAAATACACTTCGATGGGCCACTTCTCTGTGCTGGGAAGCCCTGACGGGATCATCTCTTCCGTGATCTCAAGCGGTGACAACCTCTGTCCGTATTTTCCGGCCAGCTCCATATAGTTCCTGAAATCCGCTTCCGTCAGCCCTCTGTGGAGCACTGTCACAGAGATATCCTCATCCTTATTGTTCTCGAACAGGGATGTCAGCATCACATACCCATACCGGAGAAACTTTTTGTTTAATGCTATGGCTATATTCATATATTCACATCCTGTATCATCACCGGCATTCCGAGGAGTCTGCTCTTCTGTGAAAGCGGAGATACATCACCGTAATATGCATCTGCCACCGTAAATGCGGGAGCATTATCCGGCGAAGCATCATAGATGCCGTATCCCTTTTCTTTATACTCATCTACAAGTTTCCCAAAGTTCGCGGCCAGCTCCGGGTGTCTTTCCGGAACAGTCGTCTCCCTAAGATCCTGATGTTTCCATAGGAGCACCACGTCTTCTTCGTTCTCTTTGAATATAGCGAATACCCTTCGCATCTTGTCAATGGCATCATTTCCGTATTGTAGCAGCGAAGCCACGGACGTGTAATACAGTATGGTTTTCTTTCTGCTCTCGCCTTTTCCGATATAGGTCCACCAGCTCTCAGGCACTATGCTCTCATCCGAATACTCAAACTTCGGATCCGGAGCGACAGACGGATCTGATATGATCCTTTCTTCCCAGCGTCCCCTGGTCTCATCTCCCATAAATTCCGAGAGCGTGTCTATGTACGCATCCCTCAGCACATCTGACTGGACAATCACCCGGTCCGCACGCACCACTCCGGGCATGGTCACATATCTTTCCATCATCTTCTTTGCCTTACCGTCTGTGGGTTCGGGGTCCTCCATGGAAAAATATGGGACATAGATAAGCTCATCGGTATGTTGCTTTATGTTCGGTGCATAAAAGAAGGGGTGCACCGTGGTCACATAGTTATACTCATCATACGGATTCTGTATATATATCCTGTCCGGATGCTTTCCTGCAAAGTCATATTCGTTGCAATTAACGGCACTTATGTATAACGGATATGCACTGAGATCATAGCTAAGATCGCTGTTAGTACCGTCCGGGTTCTTATAGAAATACGGAATTGGCACCACCACCACATTGTTATCAGGGTTTTCCTTCTCCCGCTTCCATAGCTTCTCCATCTCCGGCCATGCAGACGGCTTATATGGGAGGAACACTATTTCCTTCTTTTCATGCACATCTTTTTCGATGCTTTCGGTCATTTCCCCCTTCACCCGAAGGAGCTCCTGAAACAGATATGCCGGCTCTTCCGAAGTGTTTCCGAGAATGGCTTCATGCAGTTGATATGCCGCCTCGCAGTAGTTTTCGCAGTGCTTTACTGTCACATATTCCTCGCCATATACTGCGTCTATCTGTGTACCTATCTGTATCACACCCTGCTGGCATTGCTCCAGGAGATCCGCTGCACCGTTCGCATCTCCGGATTCTATGAATCCCCGGACTCCTTCATGTGCTTCATCCAGTAACTCCATAAATGAGAGCGCCTGATCTTTAAGCCCCGGCTGTTTATCCCTGTGCTCATCCAACGTGCCCACATCGGTTTTATAATAATTAAACGGTATCCTGCCATCATAGAATTTGGCGAAAGTGGGCTCCATGTTTCCATAGAATGGGAAGTCATGCACCGCTCCGGCATGTACTATCTTCATATAGTCGCCATACTCTGTGCGAAGGACTGCATCGTAACAGGCCGGGGCCGGAAGCATCATATTCTCAAATGGCAGATATACCACATCTTCATACCATTCTTTTTTATATATATGACTTCCGTCTTTAAGGAAATACGGCATGA
>JAILDZ010000185.1 GCA_024688505.1 Lachnospiraceae bacterium | reverse complement strand
GCTGGATGTAGATACTCCCAGCGTGTCCGCATTTGACTATTCCGTAATGAAGGACAGAGGACTTGATATGAGCATCCTTCCTGAGGATACTGTTTTCTATAACGAGCCGGAAACCTTTATGAAGCGATACGGAGGCATGATCCCTTCGGCTATCCTGATCGTACTGGGAATGCTCTGCTTCATAGCCACTGCAAATCTGTCCATTGTGGAAGCAAAGAAATTCAATCAGGAGATCGTGAGATCCAAGAACGATATAGAGGCTTCCAGGATCAAGCTTTTGTATCAGGCTCAGCATGATGAATTCCTGGATATATATAACAGAAGATATGCCACTGAAGTGATGAATACATATCTGAAAGCAGACTCGAAATATGCCATTGCCCTTGCAGACCTTGATGACTTTAAGGGTATAAATGAGACCTATGGTCATGAAGGCGCAGATGAGATATTAAAGATGGTGGGGCAGCGGATAAAGAAGCGCTGTGAGGAAAAGGGCTGGCTTCTGGCCAGATTCGGAGGAGACGAATTCCTCTTTATGATCCCGGATAAGAATCTCACAGAGTCTTCGCCGGATTCCACAGAGATCATGTCCTTTTTCCAGGATCCGCTTCGTTTCAGAGAAGAGATACTGGAGCTTTCCGTCAGTGTGGGCGTTTCAAACAGCGACGGGGAGACATCCACAGACGGGCATATAACCTTTGCGGAAGAAGCCATGTATAAGGCGAAGCGTAAGGGGAAGAACCGGCTCCTGGTGTATGACGAAGATATGAAGAAGAAGGCGGAAGAAGAGAATGAAGTGAAGAAGACTCTTCAGGAAGCTTTTGACAACGACGGGTTCTTTATGGTATACCAACCCAAGGTCAACGCAAATACGTGTGAGGTGGAGGGATATGAAGCCCTTATCCGTATGAAGGCCCCCGGCATGTACCCGGGTGTGTTCATCCCTGTGGCAGAGAAGAACGGCTGGATAGCCCATATAGGAAGGATCACCACGGAGCTCACCGTAAAGCAGCTGGCTAAATGGAGAGCGGAAGGAAAGACCATCCATCCCGTGTCCGTGAACTTTTCTTCAAATCAGGTGAATGATGCCGGATACATAGAGTTCCTGCAGAACCTTTTGGAAAAGTATGAGCTGCCTGCGGAATATATAGAGATAGAGATCACAGAAGGACTGTTTCTGGATAAGACAGCCCAGGCGGAAGATCTTTTTGCCAGATTTAAGAATCTGGGCATAAAGCTTCTCATGGATGATTTCGGTACAGGATATTCTTCACTGGGATATCTCACATATATCCCGGTGGATATCATAAAGCTGGATAAATCCCTGGTGGATGCATATCTGGTGGAAGGTAAGTATTCCTTCATAGAAGATGTGATAAAGCTGGTCCATGATCTGGATAAGCTTATCATCATAGAGGGAGTGGAAGAAAAGTGGCAGTATGAAAAACTCCGCGAGTTTAAAGCGGACAGCATACAGGGATACTATTTCAGCAAGCCGCTTCCGGAAAACGAAGCAATAGAATACGTAGTAGAAGAAGGCAAGAGGTAATGGATAAGATAAAGGAGTTTTTTTCCAAGCATAAAAAAGAAGTGATCATAATCGGCATTGTGCTGGTGGTGCTGATCCTCCTGGGAGTGGCATTCGTAAAAGCAAAAAAAGCAGCGGAAGATGCACTGGCAGCTATGATGCCGGAAGAGACAGCAGTCATAGAAAAAAGAGAACTGGTTAAAAGTGTATCGGCCACAGGAAAGGTGACCAGCCTTAAGTCAAAAGATCTTAGCGCCACACTTACCGGAGTGGATGTGATGAATATAACCGTGAAGGTGGGAGATACGGTACAGGAGGGAGAGACACTGGCACTCCTTGATACGGAGGAAGCCAATAAACGTCTGGAGAATGCCAGGAAGTTGCTGGCTAACGCCGAGCTTACCGGGAATATCGCATCTGTGGACGGATATCGCCATCTGAATGATGCTCTCAGGGGCTATGTGTATTATAGCTATGTGACATCGGAAGACAGCCTTGATGCAGCAAAGAACACCCTTAACACAGCACAGACCACTCTTGCCAGGGCGCAAGAGGACTATAACAGGTTCATGGCGGATTATAATGATCTTTCCGATGATGATAAAAAGGCCACCGCTATACAGACACAAAAGGCTACATATGAAAGAGCTATTGCAGATGCTCAGACATCGGTCAATAATGCCCAGAATGCATATGATTCCGCCGAGGCTACTGCCATTAACGGATACTATACCCAGCAGAGTACTGTCCTGGATTCGGAAAGCGCCCGTGTCACGGGAGAGCTTTCA
>JAILDZ010000149.1 GCA_024688505.1 Lachnospiraceae bacterium | reverse complement strand
CTCGCGTATGCGAGTGCTTTTTATTATACAATAGTTAAGCAGTATCAGTGTATAAAAAGGCGGCTGCGGTGCTAAGTAAATCGCAAAAAAGGTATCTTGGTGGGTGGATGCTTTTCGAACATCAGCACCGAACGCCGCAGGATGTCCGGGGGACATCCGCCTTGCGGCGACCGTAGCGGAGCGTAGACCGTAATACACTTCGTGCATCCGTAAAAAATCGAAGCCTATGCTGAGATTTTTTTATACGGATGCTAGAAGGGATGAAGTAAAGTGAGTGTGCGAGAGAAAAGTATCACCTGCCAAGTATACCTTCTTTGCGAAGGTAACTGAAATTAACCGCAGCCGCCGCCCAAACTTCCTGTTGCGCTAAAGGTAAAACAATGTTATATTCTCCATGTACGGTGCTATAAGGAGAGTCATGATTACAATAAAGGAAATAGCATCAGAACTGGGGATGAGCGCCACCACTGTCAGCAACGTGATCCACGGCAAGACAAAGGAAGTCTCCCCGGAAACCATCGAGCGCGTCAATGCGTATCTGGATGAAGTGGACTATGTCCCGAATATCAACGCCAGAAATCTGGCACAGAATCACTCAAATATCATAGGCATAGTGTTAAAGACCGAGGAAGAACGCCATACGTATATGAACATCCTGGCGGATCCATTCGTGGCGGAAATGCTGGGAGGCATAGAACGAACCGTGCGAAAAGCCGGCTTTTTCCTGATGCTGTATATATCGGATGATCTGGACGAGATCATACGGCAGGTGGCCACATGGAACGTGGACGGACTGCTGCTGTTCTGGATGATGGACGAAGATGCCATAAAGATCAGAAAAAGATTCAAAAAACCCATGGCCTTTATAGACACATATATGAGCGAGGAAACCATAAAGAAGATGGGACACCGCTATGTGAACATAGGACTGAAGGATGAAGAAGGTGCATATGAAGCAGTGAAATACCTGATAGAATGCGGCCATAAGAAGATAGGCTTCATGTCCGACAGTGATATCGGAGTGGACAGCAGACGGTATATGGGCTATGAAAGGGCGCTTAAGGAAGCAAAGCTCAGCATCAAAGACGAATACAGATTCGTGCTGAACACCACCACAGAGGGGATAGACAAGAGCCTGGAGGCACTGGCAAAGCAGGCGGAGAAGGTGACCGCCATATTCTGCACATCGGATAACTTCGCGGCACTTATGATAAACGCATGCGAAAGACACGGGCTGCATGTGCCGGAGGATGTCTCGATCATGGGATTTGACGATAACTTAAACGGCAGGCTGTTTCGGCCGCCCCTTACCACCATGCACCAGGATATAGAATATAAGGGCGTGCTGGCGGCATCTACACTAATCGACATCATCCATGAAAAGCCTGTGGAGAAGCACGAGATCATACTGGAACCCAGCCTGGTGGTCCGGGAGAGTGTAGCCAGGATTTGACCTTATATGCCAAGAGAGGCATGTACATATTTTCAGGCACGCTCTCGCTATGACTCCGGTCTTCGTTCCACTACGGTCGGCGCAAAGCGGATGTCCACTGGACATCCTGCGCCGTAGCGGACACATAAGCTCATGCTTCGCATTCGCTAAGTGCCGACGCCTGCGTAATGCCTGAAAACATATACATGCCATCTCTTGACATAGCCCAGTTCTCCTAACCCACTAGCAAAATTACCCAAAACAAAATAATCCAAATTGTGAAAAAGTGACGAAAACCATCCTCTTCGTCACTTTTTTGATTGTTATGTATTGCAATTTGAAAAAAAGGGTATATCATGTACTCATAACTTAAACGCAAAAGTAACTAATAAAAAAACACCGTACATTGTTACTTTTGCGAAAAAGGGACCAAAGTTTTTTCATAAGGAGGGTAATATGAAAAAGAAATTATTAGCTTTTCTCATGGCAGGAACAATGGCACTTAGCCTTGCAGCCTGCGGAGGCGCAGCAGCTACAGACGGTGGCGCTTCTACAGACGGTGGTGCATCTACAGATACTGCAGCAGCATCTACCACATCCGACAGCGGCGAGTACGATCTTCGCGTGCTGAACGGAAAGCCTGAGATCAACGATCAGCTCCAGACACTGGCAGCAAAGTATGAAGAAGAGACAGGCGTAAAGGTAAAGATCGAAACCATCGGTGGAGATGAGAAAGCATCTGACGCTCTGAAGGGATACTATCAGGCAGACAATATGCCGGACATATTCTTCGTAGAGACAAATGATATCCCTGATTGGGATGGCAAGCTGGTAGATCTGGCCGGCGAGCAGTGGACAGAGGATACAGACGGTGAGCTTATCGTAGACGGTAAGACATACGGTTTCCCCTATTCCATCGAGGCTACAGCACTTGGATATAACAAGGAGATCCTTGACAAGGCAGGCGTAGATCCTTCCAAGCTCACCACACCGGCAGCATGGAAAGAGGCAGCAGCTACCATCGATTCCAAGAAGGATGAGCTGGGAATCACAGCAGTATTCGGATGGTGTACAGAGCCTTCAAATCTGGGATGGTCTTCAGGTACACACGTATTCGGACAGTATCTGGACGCAGGTCAGGCATGGGATGATCGTACATACATCGACATGCTGAACGACGGCGGAAAGATCGACGAAGCACGTATGAAGGATTTCGCAGACTTCATCGGCATGATGAACGAGTACTCCGATCCTGATCTCGTGATCGACGGAAACTATGATATGCAGGTTAACGGATTCGCAGAAGGCAAGTATGCATTCGTAACACAGGGTAACTGGATCGCAGCTAACATGGTTACAAATGATGCTTACACAGGATTCGAGTGCGGATTCGCTCCCTATGCTTTCGAAGACGGTCTTGATACCATCATCGGTGGTGTTCCGAACTTCTGGGCAGTATATGCAGATGGCAACGTAGATGCAGCAAAGGCATTCCTTCAGTGGTGCTCCGAGGATTCTGCACAGCAGATCTTCGTAGAGGAGGCACAGCTTATCAGCCCCTACTCTGATTGCGCATACACATCAGATGCTCCTTTCGCAGCAAGCATCGCAAGCTACATCTCTTCAGGAAAGATCTCTTACTGGCACACAATGGAGAAGAAGAGCGGTCTTGAAGATAAGACCAGCGTGGTATTCAACCAGTACGCACAGGGCGCTCTGGATGCAGACAGCTTCGTATCCACAATGGCACAGGTTATCGAGTCTTACTACGCAGAGTAATAGACGCATTAAAACTTATAAAGGGCAGTGGACATATCCTCTGCCCTTTATTTAACTAAAAGGAGGAGTCCGTATGAAAGAGGCCTCTAGCATAAAAAGAATAGTATCATTTATATGCCTGATAGCGGGCATCGGCCTTTTTGTATGGGCCATGGCACTGGATTTTTCCGGGGCTGATGTAAAATACAGAGGATGGCTTTTCATCCTGGGAGTGATCGGTATCATAGCCGGTCTGTACCTTTTTCCGACATTGAAGTATCACAGGACCATAATAAACATAATCTTCCTGTTCCCGCTTCTGTTCGCATTTTTTATCACAGTGATCCTGCCCATGTTCCTGGGACTTTTCTATTCCTTCACAGATTGGAACGGAATAGAGTACCATAACTTCGTGGGTGTGGAAAATTACGCAAAGATGTTCAGACAGCCCAGCTTTGTGTGGTCAATTCTCATCACGGCACTCTTCGTGGTGGCGAATATGATCCTGGTAAACTTAGTAGCATTCCTGCTGGCACTTCTTTGCACATCAAAACTTAAAGGAATGGGATTTTTCAGGGCAGCATATTTCCTGCCGAACCTTATCGGCGGTATCGTTCTGGGTTACATCTGGCAGTTCATTTTCGCAAATGTGGTGACCATGATGACAAATTCCCTTTTCAATGTCAGACATTCCATGCTGGCAAACACCAATACAGCGTTTGCGGGCATTGTCATAGTGTATATCTGGCAATATGCCGGTTATATCATGCTGATCTATATCACGGGTCTTAACACTGTCCCGGGAGACGTGCTGGAAGCAGCTGCCATCGACGGAGCGAATCCGGTGCAGACACTTTTTGAGATAAAGATCCCTATGATAGCGCCTACCATCACAATATGTACGTTCCTGACACTCACATCAGCTTTCAAACAGTTTGACGTGAACCTGTCCCTGACAAACGGTGCGGGAGCCGTGCCGAGCTTCATGGGAGAATTCATCACAAACGGTACCGAGATGCTGGCACTTAACATATACAGTACGGCCATCACGGAAAGAAGCTATTCATATGCACAGAGTAAGGCATTCCTGTTCTTCGTGATCCTGGCATGTGTATCCATAATTCAGGTACGCATATCAAATAAGAAGGAGGTGGAACTGTAATGCATACAAAAGAAAAAACATCTTCCGTAATTGCAAAAGTCGTTATAGCCGTGATAGTGGCTATATATGTGCTGTTCCCCTTTGCTCTCGTGGTGCTGAATTCATGTAAGGCGAAAAATGACATCACGAATAACCCCATCGGTTTTGAGGGAGCCAGCTTCTCACAGCTGCTTCAGAACCTGAATGATGTAATAAATAATAAGAGCTTCCTTTTCTGGAATGCATTCGGATATTCCGCACTGATCACAGTGCTGTCACTGGTGCTCCTGGCACTGTTCGGAGCCATGGCTGCATGGGTCATCTGCCGGAATAAGACCAAATGGTCACTGGCCATATATTTCACATTTATCGCATCCATGATCATTCCCTTCCAGGTGGTCATGCTGCCGCTGATCTCCACCTTCCGTGAGGCAGGAAACTTCATCGGCATCCCCATGCTCATGTCTGTGCAGGGTATCGTGTTTGCGTATCTCGGGTTCGGCGGAGCCATGACGGTATTCATCTTAAACGGCTTCATAAAAGGAATTCCCTATGATCTGGAAGAAGCAGCTTCCATAGACGGATGCTCTCCGGAGCAGACCTTCTTCAGGGTAATATTCCCGCTGCTGACACCGGTCATCACCACAGTTACCATACTTAACGGTATGTGGATCTGGAACGACTACCTGCTTCCCTCCCTGATGCTGGGACGAAGCGGTGATATAAAGACCCTGCCCATAGCCGTACAGGCTTTCGTAGGATCATATGTGAAACAGTGGAACCTGATACTGACAGGTGCACTCCTTGCCATTCTCCCCATGGTTATCCTTTTCCTGATCGCCCAGAAGCAGATCATGAAGGGTATGATCGAAGGAGCGGTTAAGGGATGAGTGAATTTTTCTCCACTGACGGACCTCTTTTTAGACTCCTTACGGATGTTACTACCCTTTTCATATTGAATGTTTGCACGCTCATCTGCTGTCTCCCCGTGGTGACAGCAGGAGCGGCACTTTCATCCCTAAACTACATGATAATGAAGATGAGGGATGGGGAAGACGGACATCTGGTGAAAAGATATTTTAAGGAGTTTAAGGTGAATCTCAAGGGATCCACGCCGGTGTGGCTTATCTTTCTGGTGCTTTCCGCGGTGCTCTATGTGGACTATTTCTATCTGGCATACGGGGATCCGGGAAGCAAATGGCTCATACCCCTTTTCGTGATGATAATACTCATGGCGGCAGTATTTGTGTGGGCATTTCCCATACTGGCCAGGTTTGAAAACACTTTTGGCGCCTCCGTGAAAAATATATTTATATACGTGCTGGCATATCTGCCTAGAACGATCATACAGATGGTGATCTATATAGTGGTGGTATTTCTTTTCACCCAGGTCACAGCCATGTTCCCTCTGATATTTGTCTGCGGACTGTCGCTTCCTGCATATTTATGCTCATTTATCTACTACCCGGTGATACAGGATGCCATAAAGAAAATACAGGGAGAAGATGAAGAAGGATCTTC
>JAILDZ010000113.1 GCA_024688505.1 Lachnospiraceae bacterium | reverse complement strand
CAGGCTGTGTTCTTTCTTTCCAGATATCCCTCTATATCTGTCTCTCTCCACTTTAGCATGGTCTCATCCAGCTTTTTCACCACGCCTGTCATGATAAGTTTTTCTTTCGCACGGGTGAGAGCCACATAAAGGACTCTCAGTTCCTCGCCTTTATCTTCATGAGCATTAAGTGACTTCATCTGCTCACGGTAAAAGCTTTTATAATTCACCATATTCACAGGATCCACAGCATCTATGGCAAGGCCAAGCTCCGGATTTAATGTCACTTTCTCTTTCTCTACGGCCCGGAGCTGACTTCCCATACCGCTTACGAATACCACCGGAAACTCCAGACCTTTACTCTTATGTATGGTCATGATCTTCACGGCATCGTCGTTTTCGGATACCACCTCTGCAGACTCTTCATCCGCATCATAGGTTCTTAAGTTTTCAATATATCTTATGAACCTAAACAGCCCCTTAAAGCCTGTCTTCTCATAGTCTGCAGCCTTATCCATGAGTTTCCTTAAGTTTGCATTCCTGACATCTCCGTCCGGCATGGCAGTAACAAAAGTGAGATATCCGGTTTCTTCCAGCATCATGCGTATGAGCTCGGAAACGCCCGTATCAAGGCTTGCTTCTCTTAGCTTTTCATAAATAATCGTAAATTTGCGCACGCTCTCATCATCCGTTTTACCGGCATATTCATAAAACGCATTATTAAACGGTGCTTCCCTGTCACAGAGCCTGGCATTTATAAGGGTCTCGTCTGATATATCAAACATGGGTGAACGGAGTACCGCCACCAGAGGTATATCCTGGTATCCGTTATCTATGAGTGAAAGAAACTGAAGTACGGTGCGTACTTCCGCAGAATCATAATAACCTTTTTTGCCCGCCACATGAGACGGTATGTGGTGAGTCTTCAGTGTATCGGCAAAGACCTCACCCTTTGTCTTTACGGACCTTAGGAGGATACAGATATCGCTGTATCTTATGGGGCGAAGCTCCCGGGTATCCGGATCCGTCACCAATGCGTTTTTCATAAGCGCATCTATCCTGTCTGCTATGATGGCAGCCTCCAGTTCCTCCTTATCATCCATCAAAAGCTCTTCGATAGCTTCAGCATCGTTTTCCGCTATGAGGACTTCCGGTGTAAATGCATCCGCACCTTCGGGAGCATCTTTAAATTCCGCGCCCGGATACAGTTTTTCACTGTCTGTATAATCAATGCCGCCAATGTCTTTTTTCATGATATGGCTGAATATCACGTTTACGATATCAAGGACTTCTGTACGGCTGCGAAAGTTCTTATTCAGGTCTATCCGTTCGGTATTCCCGTTCTCTTTGCCAAAGAGCGCATGCTTATTCATGAATATCTTCGGCTGGGCCATACGAAAGCGGTATATGCTCTGCTTCACGTCTCCCACCATAAAGTAGTTATAGTTACCTGTATCTTCTCCGGATACGGTCCTAAGCAAAAGTTCCTGAACCTCGTTACTGTCCTGGTATTCATCCACCATCACATAGGAATACCTCTCACGAAGCTCCTTCGCCGGTGGGCGGCACTGCCCCGTCTCCTTATCGATAAGGATGGAAAGTGCCATATGCTCCATATCGGAAAAGTCTATGATGCCCTGCTTTCTTTTTGCCAGGCTGAATTCTTCCCTGAAAAGCTTTGTGAGACGTATTATTTCATTGGCATAGGGCTTTGACAGCCTGATAACCGAGAGGATCTCTGATGGTGCCATGCCGTTTACATTTTCTATGGCTTTCTTTACGGCATCCTTAAGCTTGTCTCTTTTTTTCTTTAAGTATTCTTCCCTTTCCTTCCGGTCATCAGGGGTTTTGCTTCTGCTTAATGTCTCAAAAGAAAGAGTATATGTCATTATGTCTTTAACTGACTCTTTTGATAAAAGGTCCTGCACCACGGAAAGATCCTGCGGGAAGATCTTTATGAATTTATCCGGAGTGTCCGAAGGATCCATAGTGGCAATAATCCTTTCATATACTGCTTCTATGGAGAGGAGCCT
>JAILDZ010000093.1 GCA_024688505.1 Lachnospiraceae bacterium | reverse complement strand
TTTATCTCTCATATCGGATTCCTTTTTTATGATTTGGCGTATAATACCAATCTGTATATTTTACACGAAAAAATATTAAGTGTTAATAGTTAAAAACCAGTGTTATAATATCGCCTGACGGAGGATAGATAAATGAACATTCCAAAGGATAATATGATGCTGATCTCGGTCATAAACACCGCTCTTCGGGATAAATACCCTTCCTTAAACGAGCTTTGCACTTCCGAGAGCCTGAATGAAAAAGAGATCTCGGACAGGATGATGTCTGTGGGTTATGAATATGATCCGGTAAACAACCGGTTTGTGTGAGAGAGAATAGCTTATGAATTACGGAAATATCAAGTATTATGACATAGCAAACGGCGAGGGAGTGAGGACCACCCTTTTCGTGTCCGGATGCACCCATCACTGCAAAGGATGCTTCCAGCCCGAGACCTGGGACTTTAACTACGGTCAGGAATTCACTGTGGACACTGTATATGAGATAGTGAAATCCCTGGAACCGGACTATATAGCAGGCCTTACGGTCCTGGGAGGCGAGCCCTTCGAACCGGAGAACCAGAAGGCCCTGGTGGGACTTTTAAGGACGGTAAAGGAGCGGTATCCTGCAAAAACCATATGGTGCTATACGGGCTATACCTATGAAACGGATATCCTATCGGAGGATGGCAAGGCCCACTGCGAGGCCACTTCAGATATGCTGAAATATATCGATGTGCTGGTGGACGGGGAATTCATAGAGGCAAAGAAGGATATATCCCTTCGCTTTCGCGGCAGCAGTAATCAGAGAATAATAGAGTTAAAATGAAAATATGTATAAAAGATCCGGCCAGGTGGCCGGATCTTTCGTATAAAAAAGAGAAGGATAAGATCCAATATATATTACAGATATTTACCCCGGGATATCCTTTGAAATGACAGATAATACTGTACATTCAAGGGAATTGTATGGTAAAATTTATCAAATAACCACATGCACGAAAAGAAATGGAGTTCGGTGTGAAAAAGAAGAATTCGGTAGTGAAAATCATTGTTCCGCTGGTGGTGGTTCTGCTTCTGTTGACCAGCAGTGTCTTCACACTTCTTGATACCTTAAGTGGATCAGGGCATAAGCTGGGTGTGATGTCTTCATCTGTGGAATCCGGAGCATATATGACAGGCACCGAGGACGAAGCGTCAGAGACGGAAGCGGATGCCGAGGAACCTGAATCTGAATCCGATCCGGCCGACACCGAAGAGGGCACAGGCGCAGGTGCAGGTGATGCAAACACTTCCGGAACCGAGACCGGGACTCAGGACCAGGGCGAAGCCGGCACAGGCTCAGAGACCTCAGGACAGAGTGAGGCTTCCGGTACAGGTACAGAAACTGCCGGACAGACTGATGCAGGCGCAGGAACAGAGACCGGCACAGGATCTGAGACTACCGAACAGAGCACTCCGGCTTCAGGCACCGAGGGTTCCGTTACAGAGACTATACAGGACATTATCTCAGGTGATGCCGGCACAGGCACTGCTGTAGTACCGGGCGCTCCCGCAGGAACAGATGCCAATGAAATGGCAAATGCCGCAGCTGAAAACACTTTAAGAGATCTTCTTATAAACAATCAGACGGATGTGGAAGAAGAGTCTTCTGCCGAAACAAAGACCGAAGCCGAAACCGATACCGATTCTGACTCCAAGGACGACAAAGATAAAGAGAAGAAAGAGAATGCCGAGGAAGATAAGGAATCTGCAGCAGCATTTTCTCAGTCTGTGTCCGCTTCCGCAGGCAGCGATACTATGAGGATCACAGTGGAAGCACCGGCAGGTGTGTTCCCGGAAGGAAGCACTGTGACGGCACGCGTCGTATCTTCTTCCGAAGAAAGAGCTATTGAAAGACGTATCGACGGCATCCGTGATGACGGAGCCAACGTGGCAGCTTCTTATACATACGATATCACTATAAAAGACAAGAACGGAAACGAGATCGAGCCCGATACTTCTAAGGGCACAGTGAAGGTGTCCTTCGCACTGTCCGAAGTATCCGATCAGAACCTGGATGCGAATGTATATCACACCAGCGGTGATGCAGCAGGCGGAGCCTCAGGGCTTTCCGTAGAAAAGCTGGATGCATCAGCATCTGCTAATACACTTGTGACAGAAACCACGGGTTTCTCATACTACACAGTGGAATTCACATATAACAATCTGGAATATTCCATGAACGGAGACAGTTCCGTGCCCTTAAGCACTATCCTTAGTGCTGTGGGACTTTCCGGCACAGTGGATGCTGTCACTGTCAGCAATCCTTCTCTTTTCTCTGCAAGCAGGGAAAACGGTGTATGGACAGTCACAGCGCATCAGGCTTTCACCTCCGAAGAATCCATGACGGTTACCATCGGTGGTACTGATTATGAGATCAGGGTGACGGATGATCCGGCGCCAAGCTTAACAGTGGCAATTACAGGTTGGGAATATGGAAGCACAGCAAATAACCCGACATGTACTTTGGGCGAGGGGGTTACGGGCACTCCGGAGTACACGTATTATACCGATAGTACTGGCAATACTCAAACCACAACAGCTAACGGTGCTTCAGCGAATGGTGGACAGCCGACAAAGGCAGGTACGTATTATGTGAAAGCAGTTATAGATGTAGAAGATCCTGGGGCGGATATAGTATCGAATCTTGCGTCATTTACTATCAGTCAAGTTAATCTTTCTGACTGTACTGTTGCTCTTACAATCGGTTCTTCGCCAGGTGATGTTGTGTATAATGGGAATCCACAGGGAGTTCAAACTGTAACTGTTAAAAAGGGCAACTTTACTCTGCCAGAAGCCGATTATACAGTAGCGAAAACTCCTGCAACGGCTACTTATGAAGGCACCTATACGGTATCTGTAAGTGCAACAGGTACCAATACTACCGGGACCAAGTCAGCTACATGGAGTATAGTGTCGACGCCACAACGTAAAATAACTGCGACTAATAAGACTATTACATTCAGTACCACCACATATGATGCAGCCAGCATGTTTACAGTTGGATCACAACTGACAGGTGTCACATATACAGTGACTGCAGGTGGTACCGGAGAAGCTACTATAAGCGGATCGGTGCTGACTATCACAAAGTGCGGGACCATCAATGTGAAATGTACAGCAAATACAACAACAGGTGAGGCCACAGCAGCAGCAAAGGTCAGGGAAGCCACAGCCACCCTCACGGTAAATAAAGCCGCAGGCGTGGCCACCATAGCCGTACCCGACGTGGTATACGGCAGGACACCCAGCCCCACCACCACCAGCACCACAAACGGCGCATCATTACAGGGCGTGACCTATAGGCTTTCAGGCTCCAATACCAATGTGGCCACACCAAATGCTGTAGGCACATATGTAGCCACAGTCACATACAGTGCCACTAATTTCTACACTGAAGCCACAGCTCAAACCACATTCAGAGTGACGAAGGCTCCGCTTACCGTGAAGGCAGATGATAAGAGTAAGGCCTTTGGCACAGCCGATCCCGTATTCACATATACTGTTACGGGACTGGTAAACGGTGATACAAAAGAGTCGGCCCTCACAGGAAGCCTTGTAAGGACTGCGGGAGAAACAGCAAACACATACAGGATCATTCAGGGGTCCCTGACAGCAGCGAATTATGAAATTACCTTTACACCGGGTACTTTTATAATCACAGCTATAGGTTCCACCACGAATTCATCCACGAATAATAACAACTCAGGAACTTCTACAGGAAGAACTACAGGAAAAACTTCAGGCAGTTCCTCAGGAAGCAGGTCCGGAAGTACATCCGGAAGGACTTCAGGAAAAACCACAGGTTCTTCAAGCGCCTCATCCGGAAGCTCATCTAACGGATCATCCGGTAGTGGATCGGGCGGCGCAGCCGGCGGTACATCAGGCGGAACAACCGGTAACGGTTCAGGTGGAACATCCGGAAACGGATCCGGCAGCGCAGCAGGCGGAACGTCAACGGGATCCTCAGTAACGTCCCCCACCGAGATAGGTGCAGGACTGGGCGATATAGATTCAGCACTTTTAGGTTCTGAAGCGGGAACCGGCACAGCCCTTGCAGAATCAGGTGTAAATGCCGACTTATACAGCAGTACCGGAACAGACGGAGAAACTGAATCCGTAACTTCAGGAACAGTGAAAGATGGCACGGCTGCAGGAAAGAGACAGGAGAAGCCGAAAGATGTTCCCGTTGCTCTTATGGGAGTGGGCATCTCAGCCGCTATAGTGATCACACTCACAGTTATCCTGGAAAGCACTTTTGCAGGAATGACAGGAGCTGCAGGAGCAGCGGGTGCGGCAGGGACTGCAGGAGCAGCCAAAGGCGCAGCAGCCGGAGCGGCAGCAGAAACAGCAACAAAGAAGAGCATATTCAGTGCCTTTAAGAAAGGCAAAAAAGCAAAAGTAAAAACTAAAAATAAAGCATAAAAAATCTAAAACCGGGGCCTGTTTTGAATGACAGGCCCTTGTTTTTTTGCTACAATAATTCTTGCGCGTGGTCATAATAGGCCATGATGAATATCAATAATTGGTTAAAGGAGGAAGTAGTAAATGAATTGTGAGATCAAAGGTGGGAACTTTCCTGTAGCTATCATTGACATGGCTCCAGGGACAGCTGTAAGCTGCGAGTCCGGTGCTATGTCATGGATGAAGGGCGGCGTGAAGATGGAGACCAATACCGGCGGCGGACTCGGCAAGATGCTGGGACGTGCATTCTCAGGCGAGTCTCTTTTCATGAACAGATATGTGGCTGAAGCTCCCGGAACGCTGGCTATCGGCGCTCATTCTCCCGGAGAGATCAGAAAGATCACTCTGGATCCCTCAAACCCCATCGTGGTTCAGAAGGGCTCCTTCCTGGCTATGGATGAAGGTGTGGATCTTTCTGTTTTCTTCCAGAAGAAGATCGGCTCCGGCTTCTTTGGCGGTGAAGGATTCATCATGAATAAGCTTTCCGGCTCAGGCGATGTGCTTCTTGAGGTAGACGGCGGCGTGGTGGAATATGATCTGGCAGCCGGCGAGCAGATGACCATCGACACAGGATACCTGGTGATGATGGATGCTACATGCTCTGTAGATATAGTTATGTTAAAGGGCGTAGGAAATATGCTCTTCGGTGGAGAAGGCCTCTTCAATACCGTAGTTACCGGCCCCGGAAAGATCATGCTCCAGACCATGCCTATGGTACAGTTCGTATCCAGAATTGCTGAGATGATCAATGTGACTAAGAAATAATACTATTGACACATATCGGGATGAAAGAAGGGTAGCCGATTTGGCTGCCCTTTTTGAACTTGATTCTATGGGGTGCATATGAAAACAGAAAGTATATGTTTGTCAGAGTATGACGAAAAACTGGAACTATATAAGAAGCTGGAAGAGCTGGTGGCGAACAGACTCAGTACTGCCATCATGGAAGGCTATATCAGTGTGATGCAGATATCACATCGGCTAAAGGAAAGATCTTCAGTAGAAGAAAAGAACAGGCGAAAAGCAAATAAATATCTTTCTATAACAGACATGACAGATATAGTGGGGATTCGGGTTATCTGTTATTTTTCCGATCAGGTGGATGAAACGGCCAAAATAGTGGAAAAGCTCTTTGACATAGACTGGGAAAACTCCATTGATAAAAGAGCAGCTCTAGCTCCCACCACCTTCGGATATCTGTCACTGCATTATACTTGCAGACTGAAATCCGATGGCACATATGATCCGGAGCTTTGCGAGCTCCCGTTTGAAATACAGATACGGTCTGTCCTTCAACATACCTGGGCGGAGATCGAGCATGATCTGGGGTACAAGAGCGAGTTTGGAGTGCCATATCACATCAGGAGGGAATTCTCGCGAATAGCCGGTGTCCTGGAGGTGGCTGATGAGCTTTTCTTAAATATCAGAAAAGGTGTCACGGACTACGTGGAGGATGTTCGGAATCGCATACGAAATGATGAAGCGGATGACCTTCTCCTGGATGTAAATACAATAAATGAATTCACTAGAAACAGTGCAGTATGGCAAGATCTAATGGATAAAGTGGTCGGGCTTTCCGGCGGTGAAAGAATAGACGTATCTTCAGAAACCTTCCTGCCGCAATTAAAGCATCTTGGCATGAATAACCTTGGCGATCTGAAGACTACTGTCATAAATCATCGTGACCATGTGCTTTCACTTGTCAAAGAATCCCTGGCTTATTTCGAAATGGATGAATTATCATCAAATATGATTCTGTATTATCTCTGTCAGGCATGCCTGATCTGGGGCGATTATACTGACAAACAGATAGAAGAATTCTTTGCCGTATCCGAAAAAGATAAGAATAAGATCAAACGGCAGGTGGAAAGGGTGAAGAGCAAAAGAGCAAAGATATAGTGAATGTAAAGGGCAGCCGAAACGGCTGCTCTTTATTTATGTTAAAAGATGTGACGAAGAATCGCCGGAGAAACAAAAACAACGTATAAATTAATGGTGAAAATGGGTGACGTATGGGAATGATGCATTTATAATGGTAAAGTACGTAAGTGTTTTAGGGGAAGGACGGAAAAATGAAAGAGATAAGCATCACAGACATTGAAGGATTCCGTATAGGACAGACGGAAAACAAAGAGGCAGGCACAGGATGCACGGTCATCATCTCGGAGAACGGCTGTGCGGCAGGAGTGGATGTCAGAGGCGGAGGCCCTGCATCCAGAGAATGCGAGCTCCTACGCCCGTTTTCGGCGGCACAGGTTATACATGCCCTGGTGCTCGGAGGCGGAAGCACATTCGGTCTTGATGCATCCGGCGGAGTTTTGAAATATCTGGAGGAAAAAAAGATAGGATATGACATGGGTGTGACACACATCCCGCAGGTATGTCAGTCCGATATATTCGATCTCACAGTAGGAGACCTCATGGTGCGTCCGGACAAAGAGATGGGGTACGAAGCATGTGTGAACTCTGAAAAAGGAAACTATAAAGACGGAAACTACGGGGCAGGCTGCGGAGCTACGGTGGGGAAGTGGCTCGGCATGGACTATTGCATGAAGACAGGGATCGGCAGTGCAGCGGTGAGCCTCGGAGATATAAAACTCGGAGCCATTGTGGCAGTAAATGCCATAGGCGATATATATGATCCCGAGAACGGAAAGATGATAGCCGGTCTTCTTTCGGAAGATAAGAAGAGCTTCAGAAACACAGAGGAGCTCCTGTATGAAGCCGCAGAGATTAAAGACACTGGCTTCGCCGGAAACACCACCATCGGAGCTATACTCACAAATGCAGCATTCGATAAGATACAGCTGTCAAAGATAGCATCCATGACACATAACGGATACGCAAGATGTATCCGTCCGGTACATACATCTCTGGACGGAGACACCATCTATGCACTGTCCACAGGCACAGTGCAGGCGGACATGGACCTTATCGGAACCCTTTCTGCAAAGGTGATGTCCATGGCCATAGTTAAGGCTGTGAAGAGCGCAGAAGGAGCATATGGATTTTTGTCATATTCGGACTTGAATAAGTGATCTAGGGGAGGGGACGCATCATGAGTGACATGTTAACGGAACAGCAGAGACAGCAAAAACAACAGATCATCACAGACCTTCATAAAGCCGCAGAGAAGGATGCGAAGATGGACTTTTCCGAGAAGGCTCTGAGGCAGGAGCAGCTTGCTTATGCGGATATCCATAGCGTAGCCGCAAGTCGTATGCGGACGCTGGGTCTTCAGACTTTAGACTATGAAGGCAGGGTCGTTACAGCAGATGGCCTGAGAGAGCGATACAGAACCAGGGTTCATGATGACATCACGGAACAGGAAAAGGAAGAATCCTACGGTAAAAAGGTCAGCAAGCAGGAGACAGCAGCAAAAGAACGCGGCGAATACATGAACTATCGCACGGAGAACATATTGCTCGCCGGCCAGACTCTGGACATGTATAAGCAGATAAAGGACGGCACGGTGCAGGCACCCAGGTTCCAAAAATGTAAGGGTGATGAATTCCGCCAGGAAAGCAATCCTGATTTTGATGTGGACATGAAGGAAAAAGTGGTGGCGGCCATGCTGGACCGCGACCATATGGAGCAGGAAATAAAAGATCTGGAAATGAAGATAAAGAATGCTCCAAGCGGCACAGAAACGAAGATAGATAAAGTGTATCTGAAGCACTTAAAGAACCGTCTGGAAGTCACCAAAGATATGGTCTCCACCTGGTTTATGGTAAACAGCCTCACTCTCGAGGAAAAGAGACCTATCCCCACGGAAAAGGAAGTGCAGAAGGCAAAGCAGCATTTGGATCTGGCACTTGAAAAATATGCTTTCACGTTAAGCCACTTTGATGAAAAATACGGAGCGGAAGTCCTGGAAGTGATGCAGAAGGATTCCACGTATAAGCAGGGAAGAAAGTTCATAGAACGGAATAACGACACCATCGCAGACGAAGAAGAGCACCAGATAGTTCACGGTATCAGCAGGATAGACTTTGATGCCATGGACGGTCTGCAAAAACTGATCACGGATCATCCCGAAGAATACGCAGCACATAAAGAGATCATAGATAAAGTATTCGCAGAGACCGCCACCAGGATGAGGAGACGGTCATCAATTGACGTGGATCTTCTTAACGCTGAAAGACTGATGAATGAATACAGAGATCATTCCCCGAATGCGCCGGCAAACGGAGATGATGCGGTCACGGGAATGAGAAAGAGCAAGGAAAAAGAGCTGAATCTTCTGGGTTTCCATATAGATGCAGCCATTGCCTATATAAGACACATCCTCACAGGAGAAAAAGCTAATCTGGTCTATGCTTCATATATCAGTAAGAATTATGGGGCCAATACTATGATGGATGACGGAAGAATAGAAGTGGAAAGACGTCTGGAACAGCTAAGGAGAGTGCCGGATGGAGAGACTCCTGGCGCAAAATCCATAAGGGAAAATGCCATTGAAGAACTGGAAAGGCAAACCACCATAGCAGGGAGAATGCGAGCACTTAGCAGCGCGTCAGATTATAATCTGGGACAGAAGATGGCAAACCGCCTGAAGGACGTTAAAGCCGATGGTACAAAGAATAATGATCTTAGTACAATGCGTGGAGTGCGGGATGTAATAAGGGCTGTTACTCCGTATAAGGGCGTTGTCACTATAGCCAGGGATGAGATCATAAGCCATGCCGCGAATATGTACACATTGTCTTCAGGAAAAAAGTACAGCGAACAGGGCTCGGACGAGATGGCCACACAAAAGGATCTGATTGATGGCTTTAGTAAAGAATTCCCTGTTTACAGGGATCAGACTCATAATATGATGCAATATATAGACAATAATCCGCAGCTCTTTGCCATAAGGTCAAAGGCGGACTTTTTCTCAAACATCACCGAACTCGATATTCTGGGCAAAAAAATCCAGGCTCTTCGTGACGGCTTTGATCTTTTGCTGGGGTCCAGGGTGATGGCATATGTTACAGATGCTGAAACTCTGGAAATCGCAAGCCTACATACATATACAAGTGCGGTATTTTCAGCCATTATGAGAATAAGCAATAACATAGATGACTACATGAACGACTCAATGGAGCAGCTTCTGGAACCGGCACCACAGGAGGAAGTGGAACTTTGTAAAATAACCGCTAAAAACACTTCGGCAGCAAGGGATGCGGATTTTGCCAGGGCCAAAGCTTCGGCGGAAACAGAACGAAAAAGGGCATCAGGACAGGCCTGATGAGGGGGAGAAAAGATGTATAAGAATTATGTGATAGACGTGGACAATCTGGATATGTATGAGGGAATCATACCGGATTGCTTCATGGAAAGGCTTCTGGATAAAGAGCTGTTTGCCATTGAAACATGCGATGATGCATGGGACGATAATCCCCCCATAGGGATCGTGGTGATGGGAACCAGGTATAACTGGGCCCAGATAATGTGGTTTGGCCTGTCCGATGGCTATGACAGTGCAGACTATGCATCAGACCTGCTTCGAGAGAGAGAATTTGCAGTGCGCCGTTCCGGCAGAGCAAATGGAATCTTTGCGGAGATGCCGGCCACTGAGGACCCGGACGAACTTATATATATCTTTAAGAATGCCGGCTTTGAAACCGAGCTCATTGAGAGTAAAGTCATGGAATTTACTCTCTCCAGCGTGGATCCGTCTAAGCTTATTAAGGTGAAGGACAGCAGCAAATATCTGCCCCTTCGTGAGATGAATGAAAGAGACCTTCGAGATCTGGGACAGACTATGGCCACGGATAAGAGGGCAGTGCCTATAGAAATGCCGGTGAAATGGGATACGTATCATAAGCACCTTTCACTTGTCCATATGGGAGACGAAGGACCGGATGGCACTATTCTTGTCACGGAGCATGAAAGCTTTTATGAAGTGTCACTGGCCTATGCGAAGAATTCACAGGTGTTTATCATGATGCTTTTTGTCCTTTTGGAAAGAGCCACTCAGGCTCTGCCGGAGGATGCCAGGATAGTGGTGGCCCCACTTGATGTGGATATAAAGAAGACCGTGGAACAGATCACGGGAAAGGTGGAAAGGGCAAAACTCGTCAGCGCAAAGAAGGATTACCGAACACTCTGATCAAATTGTCACTTGTATTAATTTGAATTGAAGACTAAAATTATGAAGATTGAAATTAATACATAGATAAAAAACGGAGGAAATGATAATGTTCGGATTTGGCGATATGATCGCAAAACTAAAAAAAGATCCTAAGACTATTGTGTTTACCGAGGGCTCTGACCCACGTATCTTAGAGGCAGCATCCAGACTGCTTGCCAGCTCATTCCTTACACCCATTCTTCTCGGAAATGAGGATGAAGTGAATGCGGCAGCAGAAGAAAGCGGATATAACATCAGAGGTGCACAGATCATAGACCCTGCTAAATATGAAAAGTTGGATGAGATGATCGAGCTCTTCTGTGAACTGAGAAAGAGCAAAGGCGTGACACCGGAGGAAGCAAAGAAAATCCTTTCCGGAGCCAACTATTTCGGAACCATGCTGGTGAAGATGGGAGTGGCAGATGCACTTCTCGGCGGCGCTACATACAGCACTGCAGACACTGTACGTCCCGCACTTCAGCTCCTTAAGACAAAGCCCGGAAATTCAGTGGTGTCATCCTGCTTTATTCTGGTGCGTCCGAAGGCTACAGGAGAAAACGAAGTCCTGGCTATGGCAGACTGTGCCATCAATATCGATCCCACAGAGGATGAACTGGTGGAGATCGCAGGAGAGACAGCAGAGTGTGCAAAGATCTTCGGAGTGGATCCGAAGGTGGCATTCTTAAGCTACTCCACAGGCGGCTCAGGAAAGGGCGAGACAGTAGACAAGATGAGAAATGCTGCAGAGAAAGCAAGGGCCAAATATCCCGAGCTCCCCATCGACGGCGAGATGCAGTTTGATGCAGCCGTATCCCCCAGAGTGGCAAAGACAAAGTGCCCTGGATCCGAGGTGGCAGGCCATGCAAACACATTCATCTTCCCTGATATCAATGCAGGAAATATCGGATATAAGATCGCTCAGAGAATGGGTAATTTCGATGCATACGGCCCCATCCTTCTGGGACTGAACGGATCCGTTAACGATCTGTCCAGAGGCTGCAACGCCATCGAAGTATATTCCATGGCTATCATCACAGCAGCGCTGGCATAAGGAAGAAACCAATATAGACACAGAATACACCCACCCTGAAAAGCCGGGGTGGGTGTTTATGTAAAAGGAAGAAATGACAGGCGAGAAATGGGTGGTTATGGCGAAGAAGGCAGACTTTAACGCCATATCGGAAAAACATCATATAGACCCGGTGATAGCCCGCATCATGGTAAACAGGGACGTGAAGGAAGAGGACATGGAAAAGTATCTGTCCCCTTCTCTTGACGACCTCTATGATCCACATCTTATGAAGGATATGGACAGGGCTGTGGAACTCATGACAGAGGCTATAGACTCCGGGAAAAAGATCCGTGTGGTGGGAGACTATGATGTGGACGGCATCACCTCCACATATATCTTAAAGACCGCCATAAGAAGGTGCGGCGGAGACGCTGATCATGCCATACCCCATCGCATAAAGGACGGATACGGCATCAATCCTTCCATGGTTGAGAATGCAAAAGACGCCGGCATAGACCTCATCATCACATGCGATAACGGCATAGCAGCAAGAGAAGCAGTGAGCAGGGCAAAGGAACTGGGGCTTACCATCATAGTCACAGATCATCATGCCATTCCCTTTGAAAAGAATGAAGGTACGGGAGAAGTGAAAGAGATCCTTCCGGATGCCGATGCCGTGGTGGATCCCCACAGAGCCGACTGCCCCTATCCTTTCCCGGATATCTGCGGCGCGGTGGTGGCGTGGAAATTCGTATTTGCCCTTTACGAAAAGATGGGCATTCCGAAAGAAGAGGCATTTAGCTTTCTGTATCTGGCGGCCTTTGCCACCATAGAAGATGTGATGGAACTAAGGGATGAGAACCGCGCCATCGTAAAAGAGGGCTTAAAAGCCCTGCGGAACACAGATAATGCCGGGATGAAGGCCCTCATCGCAAGGAGCGGTCTGTCCGGGATGGACATCACCGTCTATCATGTGGGCTTCGTGCTGGGACCCTGCTTTAATGCCAGCGGCAGACTGGATACAGCTACCCTTGGCATAGATCTGCTGGAGGAAACCGATGCGGCGGAGGCTGCCGCAAAGGCCGATGCCCTCATAAATCTTAATGAAGAGCGAAAAGCCATGACGACGCTGGGGGATGAAGAAGCCCTTCGGGTGATAGAAGAAAAGGAGCTGTTTCCCTGTGATGTGCTGGTAGTGTATGTACCGACTATCCATGAGAGCCTGGCGGGGATAGTGGCCGGGCATTTAAAAGAGAAGTTTTACAGGCCCACATTTGTGATCACTAATGACGAAGAGGGAAACCTGAAGGGATCGGGAAGGTCCATACCTTCATACTCCATGTATGAAAAGATCAGTGAATGTAAAGACCTGCTTACGAAGTTCGGGGGACACCCCATGGCAGCAGGCCTTTCATTAAAAAAAGAAAACCTGGATGAATTCAGAAAGAAGCTTAATGAAGGGGCAGGTCTTAAAGAAGAGGATTTTGTCAGAAAGATAAGCATAGATGTGCCCATGCCCATGTCCTATCCGAATGTGGAATTCATACGGAGCATGGCTGTGCTGGAGCCCTTCGGAAACGGAAACGAAAAGCCGCTTTTTGCAGAAAAAGATGTGCAGATAATC
>JAILDZ010000087.1 GCA_024688505.1 Lachnospiraceae bacterium | reverse complement strand
AGCCTATCCGCTTCATCAACTCATCTTTTTCCATGCCTTCGCCGATCTGCCTCCTGATCTCATCAAGCATCCGGCTCACTTCATCCATAACAGGCTTTTTCCCGTATTCTTCCGTCACTTCTTCTATTTCAGGCTCCCTTAGAATAGTATCCATATTAGGGATCAGTCTGTATAATTCTTCCTTCATGCCTCTTCCCTTTATCCAATGATCATTCTTACGGTATAATCGTTTTCCGCATTCTTGGAAAAACTGCCTTTATAGCCTTTGATATTGGCCATCTTCATCAGATTTTGTGCCGCCACTTCATTATCCACCTGTGTTTCCACCACCCCCGGTTCATTTCCCAGGGCCCGTATGGCCTCCTTTGTTTTCACCACAGGTATAGGGCAGGTTTCTCCCATTGCATCCACTGTTATCTTTCTCATGATCCTTACTCCTTCTACTCCGTCGCCAGTGTTTTTACCGCATTTATCGCATAGATGATCTCATCTTTTGTATTGCTATGTGAAAAACTGAACCTCACTGCCCCCCGGTTTTTAGTCCCCAGACTCTCGTGGGCCATGGGCGCACAATGAGCTCCGCCTCTGGTGGCTATATCAAATCTCACACTGAGCTCATCGCATACTTCCGAAGAATCGTAGTCCCCGATATTAAGGCTCACGATACCTGTATGACAAGTGGGCTCCAAGTCAGAATAATCCCCTATCATTTCGACACCCGGAATGTTTTGCACGCCCTGTACAAATTCCTTAGTAAACTCTGCCTCTTTATCGTTCAAAACATCAAGCCCCATTGAAACTATGTATTTCAGTGCCGCGTTTAGCCCGGCTATGCCATGGATATTCAGGGTACCGGCCTCCAAGTGTTCCGGATAGATTTCCGGCTGGGTTCTGTCGTATGAGTGCATACCTGTTCCTCCGGATTTAAGAGGCCTTATATCCACTCCCTCGGATACTATTATCCCCCCGGTTCCCTGGGGTCCCATAAGTGCCTTATGGCCGGTGAAACATAGAACCGAAATATTCATATCTACCATATCTATGGGGATGGCTCCGGCCGTCTGCGCTGCATCCACCACCAACATGACATTTTTCTTCCTGCATATTTCTCCCACACGTTTCAGATCCACCACATTTCCTGTGAGATTTGAAGCATGGCCCATGATGACGGCTTTGGTATTCTCTTTAAAACTTTCCTCCATTTCCCGGAATGATATCCTCCCTACTTTGTCTACCCTCAGGACAGTCAGTTCTATCATTCCCGTGTCCGAAAGCAAATATAGGGGTCTTAGCACGGAGTTATGCTCCATGGCTGTGGTGACCACGTGATCCCCTTTGGAAAATAACCCCATGATGGCGGTGTTAAGCGCTTCCGTAGCATTACTGCAAAAACAGACTCTGTTTTGATCAGGAAAGTTAAAAAGTTCCGACAGCAGTTTTCTGGTTTCGGAAAGCATCCTAAGGGACTTAAGTGATGCCTCATTTACGCCCCTTCCTGCATTTCCCATTGTCTCTATTGCTTCACATACCGCTTTTGCAACAGCGGGAGGCTTATATATTGTTGTAGCCGCATTATCCAGATAAACCATGTTCTTTACCCTACGATCATCTCGGTTTCCGCTTTTTCAAAGATGTTTCCCACTATACTTGCACTTACGCCCCTTTCAGATAAGCGGGACAGTAAGCTGTCTGCCTGACTGTCGGGGATAGCTATAAGCAGCCCTCCTGAAGTTTGAGGGTCAAAGAGTATCTCTTCCATGGGAAAAGTCACATTTTCAAATCTCACATGGTCCCCCACATAGTTTCTGTTCCTTTGACCTGCTGCCGTTATATAAAACTCCTCTGCCATTTCATAGGCAGCCTTTATATATGGAATATCCTTCACGTTTATTCTGCAGGAAAGCTTTCCTGCCATCATCTCATGGAGATGTCCCAAAAATCCGAAGCCCGTGATATCCGTACAGGCATGAACATCAAACTCCGGCAGGCATTCCGATGCGTATTTATTCAATGTAGTCATGGAATCAATAGCTTCAGCCATTGCCTCCTCAGGAACCTCACCGATACGGTTTCCGGTACATATAAGCCCCACGCCCAGTTTTTTAGTCATGATAAGACAGTCCCCCGGCTTTCCGCCGTCATTTGGAAAAATCCTTTCCGGATGCACTGTTCCCGTAACAGACAAGCCATATTTCACACTGTCGTCGGCTATAGAATGTCCCCCCGCCAGCACACCGCCGGCCTCAATTACCTTTTCGGCACCTCCCTGCATTATCTTTCCCAGAATATTCAGCTCATATTTTTCAGGGAAGCATACTATATTAAGAGCCGTCTTTACCGTTCCGCCCATGGCATATATATCACTCATTGCATTTGCCGCCGCTATCTGTCCGAATAGATAGGGATCTTCCACCATGGGTGGGAAGAAATCCAATGTCTGTACAAAAGCAATATCATCTGTAAGTCGATATACCGCTGCATCATCATGGCTGTCATATCCCACCAGGAGGTTATCATCCTTTTCTCCCCTCGGAAGTCTTGATAACACCCTTTCCAGGATTCCCGGCCCCAGTTTTGCCGTACATCCTCCGCCTTTACAAAATGTGATATCTGGGCTCATAGATATATCTCCTCCATCATATATGGTGGAAGTATAGCAAATTACAGATCTCCCGGTACTTCCGATTTCTAATATGAGGCATGACATTTTGTCATACCTCATATTCATGATTCCTTTTTTACATATATATGTTGCAGTGGTAGGCTTTGCATGAAGAAAGGAGAACGACTATGAACTTTATTAACTCAAAACCAAAACTGTTACTATCCGGGCTTTTGATAGGTGGCCTGGCCGCGACTCTGGCTTTCTTAGGAAATCCCGCCAATATGGCGCTTTGTATTGGGTGTTTCTTAAGAGATACCGCAGGATCCCTGCATCTCCACTCTGCGGAAGCGGTACAATACTTCAGACCGGAGATTGTCGGACTGGTCTGCGGATCATTCCTTATTTCTGTCTTTACAAAGGAATACAGGTCCACAGCCGGTTCCTCACCCATGATCCGTTTTCTGCTGGGCTTTATGATGGCAATCGGTGCCCTGGTTTTTCTGGGGTGTCCCTTAAGAATGGTTATACGTATGGCCGCCGGTGATCTCAATGCTTATGTAGGTCTCATAGGTTTTATC
This sequence comes from Lachnospiraceae bacterium, assembly GCA_024688505.1. Classification (GTDB taxonomy): domain Bacteria; phylum Bacillota; class Clostridia; order Lachnospirales; family Lachnospiraceae; genus FD2005. The sequence goes on along the minus strand of JAILDZ010000087.1, from coordinate 7,975 downwards.
ATAGGTGTGACAATAGGATCCTTTTTCTTAAGGAAGGGATTTACTCTGGGAAGATCATACGAAACCCATAATACCAGCGGTTTCATCCTTCCTATCACACTTATAGTCCTCTTTATCCTGAGTATTACCACATCTCTGTTTCTTAGCAGCGAGAGCGGCCCCGGAAGCATGCATGCGCCTGTCCCGGTTTCTCTTATCGCCGCACTTATCATCGGTGCCATCGCCCAGAAAAACAGAATGTGTTTTGCGGGAAGCATCAGAGATATCATCATCATGAAAGACTTTTCACTTATTCTCATAATCGCCGGACTCTTTGTGGCAATGCTGATCTACAACATCCTGACAGGTCATTTTGTATTAGGTTTTTCGGGGCAGCCCATAGCTCACTCAATACACCTTTGGAATATGCTGGGAATGTTTGTGACAGGCTTCGCTGCTGTTTTGGCCGGCGGATGCCCCATGAGACAGCTCATACTGGCAGGTCAAGGTTCCTCGGATTCTGCCATCACAGTGATCGGCATGCTTCTCGGAGGAGCAATGGCACATAATTTCGGCCTTGCCAGCGCGGCAGCAAAAGCCGCCACCGACGCGGAAGCCGCAGTAGCAGGCGGACCTTCCGTAGCCGGAAAGATAGCCATTATCCTTTGTATATTGATCCTTTTTGTTATAGCTGCCACTCAAAAGCGTAAAAAGACGGCTTAAGGCACTTATTTGGAGGTATTGTTATGGACTATATAGACATAGATGTATGCGGCTTATCTTGCCCCGAACCCGTTATCCTGACCATGGATGCCATAGACGATAATCCCGGAAAGACTATAAGGGTTACGGGCAATGAGGCCCACACAAAGACAAATATCGAAAAGACACTGATCATGAAGAAGAAGGCATACGAGCTTAATGAATCAGACAACACTTTCACCTTCACTATCGAAGCGTAACGGAGGACATATCTTGAGAGCAAAGCTTCCCTGCCTGATACTTACTTTTTATACAACTGCAGACGCTATAGCCTTCGAAGAATATGCCAAAGAAAAAAAGCTCTCGGGGAGATTGATACCAATCCCCCGAGAACTGTCTGCCGGTTGTGGTATGGCGTTTAGAATAGAAAAGTCATTATTACCGCCGGATTATAACCGTCTTATTACTGATTCCCGTATATCCATCCAAGAATTCTCGGAAATGGACTACTAAGTTCATTACTCAAGCCATTTAGCTGAAAGCTCTGCGAATGTACCGTCAGCGATCAGTTCCTCTACAGCCTTGTTGAAGATCTCCACAATCTCAGGATTTGCTTCTGTGCAGTCAAATGAGATTGCGATAGCGTAGGGGGACTGGCCCTGGTTGAAAGAATCACCGGTGATAGCAATCTTTGTGTCTTCTGTGGTCTTGATATAGTATGCAAGTCCGGGAGTATCCTGGATCAGTGCATCTACTTTTCCCTGCTCCAGAGACTCGTATGCTGTGGTGATCTCATCATGAACCTCCAATGCATCCTCGGGTACACCGATGTTGATTGCATACATATGAGATGCAGTACCCTTTTCTACAGCCACCTTATAATCACCGCTTGTAAGCATATCTACGGCTGTGAGGTCTTTCGGGCTACTCTCTGTGTTAATAGCAAGTGACTGACCGGAATCACAATATGTTTCGGAGAAGTTCATAACTTCCTTTCTTTCGTCTGTTGCACAAAGTGCAGCCATACCGAAGTCAAGCTTGCCTTCTGCCAAGGAAGTAGCCAGAGCGGAATAATCCATAGCCTGCATCTCTCCCTCGATCTCGAATCCCAGATAGTCCTTAAGTGCATTGCAGAAATCAATGTCAAAGCCGATCAGTTCTCCACTCTCATCATAATATGAAAACGGTGCGAAAAGACCTGATGTACCGAAGGAAAGAGTAACTCCTTCCAATGCTCCCTTGACGGAACCGTCAACAGATGCCGGTGTAGTTTCTGCATCAGATGCTGTGGTTTCTGTGGTTTCTGCTGTTTCAGAAGTAGTGGTGGTCTGTGCTGTTGCGCCGCATGCTACCATTGTGCCCATCATGGCAATGCTCATTCCGGCCGCCAGCAGTCTTTTCATTAGTTGTTTCTTCATCTTCATACCTCCTTGAAAAAAACTATTTGTCATATATATAAATATTTATGACTTCTATAAGAAACGATCCCTTACTATATCCGCCAGGATCTTTGCGGTGTCCTGTACCCCGAAAAGGCTGGAATTGATCATTAGGTGAGTAGATTCAAAATCTGCCGGTGAGTGTCCCGCATATCTATGCCAATACTGCTCACGTGCTCGGTCTACTTCTTCCATCATTCTCTTTGCCTCCTTGGGAGACATCTTTAATGCATTTACACAGTTCAGATATCTCTCATGCTGAGGTGCATATATATAGATGTTCAAGACATTGGGATAATCTCTGAGGATATAGTCAGCACATCTTCCTACAAATATGGCTGAATCCTTTTCCGCAAAATCTGTAATGATCTTTCTTTGCGCTTCAAATATCTTGTCCTGCTTATCTATCCCATCGGTTCCCAGAGGGAAAAGCATATTTATGAAGCTGCTCTTCACGCTCTTTTCCTCTTCCGAATGTATGACGGAAACCGGCATGTTAAGCTCTCTGGAGGTCACCTCCACAATGTCCCTGTCATAGTATTCGATGCCTAGCATTTCCGATAATTCTCTTGCTATAGGGCGTCCCAGGCTACCGAACTGCCTGGCAATGGTTACGTAATATTTTTCCATTTGAATGATCCCTCCCTTTATACATCCAGCACTCTTGATAGAAATGCTTTTGTTCTTGCATTCTTTGGCTTGGTAAATATCTCTTCCGGCTTTCCTTCTTCTACGATATAGCCGTCAGCCATGAAGATTACCCTGTCTGCCACGTCTCTTGCGAATCCCATTTCATGGGTGACCACCAACATGGTCATTCCTTCTCTTGCCAAATCTTTCATTACGTTTAAAACGTCTCCCACCAGCTCCGGATCCAGAGCGGATGTGGGTTCATCAAAAAGTAATGCTACTGGCTCCATTGCCAGCGCTCTTGCAATAGCGACTCTCTGCTGCTGGCCGCCGGATAAAGTCGAAGGCTTTGCGTTTGCTTTATCAGCAAGTCCCACCTTTTCTAAAAGCTCCATTGCTTTTGCTCTGGCAGCCACCTTATCTTTCTTTTTAGTAAGAACAGGAGCTAGCATTACGTTCTGCAAAACCGTTTTCATAGGAAACAGGTTAAATCTCTGAAAAACCATTCCCACTTCCTCTCTGAAGTCTCGAAGCGGTGTTTGGGTGGGATCCATAACATTTTTTCCTTTGTACCAGATTTCACCGCTTGTAGGTGTTTCAAGCTGATTGATGCATCTTAAAAAAGTACTCTTTCCTGAACCGGAAGGACCTATGATAACGATCACTTCCCCTTCTTCCACATCCATACTTATATCTTTAAGTACTTCCAGATCGCCGAAATTCTTCATGATGTTCCGAATCTTCAAAAGTGTGCTCATTTGATCACCTCATAATCTTTCTTTCTACCATTTTCTGTGCGATGATCAGGATTGAGATAAGAATCAGATAGAACACCGCAAGTGTTGTATATGTCGGTATTGTTTTATAGCTTAAGGACGCATAGTTCTGAGCCTGATGTGTGATCTCGTTTACAACGATCACTGATAAAAGCGCCGTATCCTTAACCGAAATAATGAACTGATTAAACAGCGCCGGTAGGATAGATCTGAACGCCGGCGGAACTATAATGTGCCATGTGGTCTGTGCAGGCGTAAGTCCCAATGACAGTCCGGCTTCTCTTTGTCCCGGGTCAATACCGTTTAATGCTCCTCTGACGATCTCTGCTATGAATGCACCGGAGTTAAGGGAGATTACCAGAATGCCCGAAAGGTTACTGGAGAGATCGATCCCTACCAGCTTCGGAATAACATAATAGATATACAGGGCCTGAACTATCAGGGGTGTTCCTCTTATAACCCAGATATATACGTTTGCGATTCCCTTAAAAACCTTTATCCTGCTCTCCAGTGAAAACCCGGCCAAAGTTCCGAGTAAGAAGCCGAAGATTATTCCCACTACGGCTATCAGAATCGTCACCCGAAGTCCTGTAAAAAGCATTGGAAGCAGTTTTCCTAAAAATCCCAGATCCACACTTTTTTCCTCCCAAAATCATTTAATAAAAAAAGCGCTCGGGCCGGTGCTTAGCACCAACACGAACGCCTTTGTTCAAGTTTTGACATAATATATCACTACACTGATATGTTGTCTAATAATACTTTCTTATGCAAAGTATTAAAAATCCTAATCTTTGTATGAGCACAGATAATCGGCAAATGTAGTTACCACCGCACGATACTTACTGTTTGCAGGTATTTCAAATGCCTCTCCCGCCTTATAAACCTTGGGTTCAGACTCGCCGGGTAATGTAGCCTCTATCTCCCCGGAAAGAACCTCCATCTTTTCTGCAGCTGCTGTTCCGAACTCATAGTCCCCGGGCAGCATAAATCCCAATGTTTTCCTTTCGCCCTCAGCAGTATAGAAGGTCCTGCTGGATACATTTCCGTCAAAATACACATTTGCCTCTGCTACCAGTTTTACATTTTCGAATGTCATAATTCCAGTCTCCTTTTCTAGCTATATTTTCAAGCAAAGCTCTGCTCTGTCCGCTCAATGATCTCGTCCTGCAGTGCTTTACTCAGGTTCCTAAAATGATCGCTGTATCCTGCCACACGGACTATCAGGTCCTTGTATTCCTCAGGGTTCTGCTGTGCCTTTATCAAGGTCTCCCGGTCTATCACATTAAACTGAATGTGATGTCCGTCCAGGTTAAAATACGTCCTGATAAGATTTGCCATTTGATCAAGGCCTTCCTCTCCCGCCACCACAGAGGGTGTAAACTTCTGGTTCAGAAGGGTGCCGCCTGTGCTTAAATGGTCCATCTTGGAACAGGATTTTATTACCGCAGTGGGGCCGTTCAGATCCGCGCCCTTTTCCGGAGAGATTCCCTCGGATACGGGTTTATGTGCCAGTCTTCCGTTGGCAGATGCTATCATCACATCCCCAAAATACACGTGACATGTAGTAGGCAGCATGTTTATCCTGAATTCTCCGCCCCTTACATTTTTTCTTCCGGTCACCCTGTCCCGATACATTGTAAATACGGACTTCATGATATCATCCGCATAATCATCATCGTTTCCGTATTTCGGTGTCTTGTTACGAACCAGGTTATGTATCTTCTCATAGCCCTTAAAATCGGCCTTCATGGCATCCAAGAGTTCAGCCATGCTAAATTTCTTTTCGTCAAAGACGTTATACTTGATAGCAGAAAGACAGTCCGTAATGGTTCCGATGCCTACCCCCTGGATATAGCTGGTATTATATCTGGCTCCTCCGGCATTATAATCTTTGCCTCTGGCGATACAGTCGTTGGTCAGGATAGATAAAAATGGCACCGGCATATGGTCCGCATATATTCTTTCGATCACCAGATTTCCGCGGATCTTAATATTTAGGAAATGATCCACCTGTTTTTGGAAAGCATCCCATAGCTCATCATATCCCGAAAAGCTCTCAGCTTTTCCCGTATGGGGTCCCAACTGTTTTCCGGACATATTGTCATAACCGTCAAATAAGGTGAGTTCTAATATTTTCGGAAGGTTAAAATAACCGGTCAGAATATATGCCTCATTTCCAAAGGCTCCTGTCTCCACGCATCCGCTGGTACCGCCCTTTCTGGCATCTGTTATGCTCTTTCCCGCATTTAAAAGTTCCTGCACAATGGCTTCCGTATTGTAAAATGCCGGCTGTCCCCATCCTTTACGCGATATCTCACAGGCCTTTTTCAAAAATTCCTGAGGCGTTTTTCTGCTGATCTGAACATTGCTGCTGGGCTGTAACAGTTTCATCTCGTCCATACATTCCAGGATCAGATAGCTTACTTCGTTGACTCCGTCCTGTCCGTCCGGCGTGATGCCACCAGTATTTATATTTGCAAAATCCGTATATGTGGAGCTTTCCTTCAGGGTAACCCCCACCTTTGGAGGAGCAGGCTGATTATTAAACTTAACCCATAGACACTCTAAGAGTTCCTTTGCTTCGTACCTGCTAAGGGATCCTTCAGCCAGATCCTTTTCATAGAACCGTATCAAATGCTGATCCAATCTTCCCGGACTGTATGCATCCCAGGGATTTAATTCGGTGGTAACTCCCAGATGACAGAACCAGTACATCTGGAGTGCCTGCCAATATGTCTTGGGTTTATGTGCCGGCACTGTCTCACAGTTTTCAGCTATGGAGAGAAGCTCCTTCTTTCTTTTTTCGTCCTCTTCTTTTTCTGCCAGCTCTTTGGCGTAGCTTGCATATCTTTGGGCCAGGATTATAATGGCATCACAGGCTATGGTCATTGCCCTTAATTCATACTCCTTTTCCAAAGCTTCCATATCGTTAATAAAGTCCAAGTCTTCTATAGCTTTTTCGATATCGGATTTATACTCCAAAAAGCCTTTATTATACAGGTTTTCGGATCCCACAGTATGCCCCGGACCTCGCTGTTCCATAAATTCCGTAAATATCCCGGCCTCATAAGCCTCTTTCCATTCATGTGTCATATGATCCAGAATAGAATGCCTTATGGAACGTTTTTCCCAATAGGGTATAATCTCATCTTCCTGATATGAAAGGTCATCCTCGGAAACCTTGAAACTGATAAGCTCCCTGTCATTCATAACATGGAGATCATCTATCGTATGGCAACAAAGATCCGGGAATGTGGGGGCTGCCTGGGGCGCACATCCTTTTTCTCCCACTATCAGTTCGCCCTCTCCGATATAGAGTGTTTTTTTAGAGAAATAGTTCTTCAGTGCCATAGCACGTAGTTCGGGGATACTCACCGATCCTTCAAATTCCTTATAGGTCTCGGTGAAGTACTTTGCGCGCTCCATGTCTATCCTGGCAACTGTTTCAAGGCTCCTTTTCCTAAGCCCTCTGATCCTTTCATTCATTCCCCGTTCTTCCATAAATGTCTCTCCTTCTAGCCACCTATCAACACGTTACTATACCCACGTTCTTCAAATACTGCCCTGAATGTATTCAGTTCCTCATCCTTCGGAACAGTAAAGGCTTCGTCGTAGGTTCTTTTCAGCCTCTCATATTTGCTGCTTCCCGTTTCATGATAGGGAAGCAGATGGATGTGCTCCGGCCTGATATCATTATCTTTTAGGAAATCCGCTGTTTCCTCCATATTCTCCATGGTGTCGTTAACACCGCCTATTACCGGTATCCTTATCCATATCCGTTTATGGACTTTTGAAAGCTTTTTCAGATTCTCCTGGATTAGTTTATTGTCTGTTCCCGTATACTCTTTATGAAGGTCCGGGTCCATGATCTTAAGATCGTAGAGAAACGTATCCGTATAGGGTATCAGTGCTTCAAAACGCGAATAATCCGCATGACCGCAAGTATCTATGTTCACTGACACTCCCCTACGGGTAAGGATTTCCGCAAGACTTACGATCTCCTCCATATCCATGCTTAGGACCTCGCCGCCGGATAAAGTGACCCCTCCTCCGGACGTCTCATAAAAAGCACTGTCTTTTAATACTTCCTTCACCAGCTCCTGTACGCTGATCTCTCTGCCGCATATTTCCCAAGCATTGTTTATACAGTCTTCATAATACTTGCCGCCGCACTCGTTGCATCCCGTACACCTGTCTTTGTAATGCATATACTCTTTTTCATAAGCCTGGGTTTCAGGATTATGGCACCAACGACAGGAGAGGGGACATCCCTTGAAAAACACAGTGGTACGAATGCCTTTTCCGTCATGTATTGAGTACTTTTGAACATTCGTTATGATCATTTGTTTTTCCTTTAATACTGTGATAAACCTCTTGTTTCGAACAATTATATGCCAAACGCGTCATTTGTGAAATTACATTTTTCCCTGTCCATCATAAATAAGTGTA
>JAILDZ010000073.1 GCA_024688505.1 Lachnospiraceae bacterium | reverse complement strand
CATTCTCTAAGGAAACTCTATAAGACAGAGAAGCAGATCTTTGTACATGCCGGCATAGATGAAGAGGCAGAAGATCTGTGGGAAGTGGGCACTCCTGATTTTACTTTCTTCGAGAAGTACCCACCAGAGACCGGACATTTTTATATGGATATCATCGCCGGGCATACAGGAACGGAAACGATTTCGGGCAATCCGACCTTTCACGGAGTATTCTACGATGGGGAATCCCATTACTATATTGACGGATCCGTTTGGAAGAGCGGGGTTATACCAGTGTTGATGTATGATACGGACACTGACAGGTATTACGAGATCACGGATAAGGGGAAGAAGATTGTAACTGCATATTCAGTTAACGAATAACGGCTTGAGTATACTCATGAAAGAGTTGATCTATGTACCATTTGAGTATTGGAATAGTTTAAGCCCGGATGAAGTAAACTGAGATGATTAAGGAGAATCAGAAAAATGGGAAGAGACGAAAATGTAGTTGTTTTTAAGGATGCATTAACGTTCAGGAAGCTTAAGACAATACTTCAGAAATGGCGTCCCTGAGCGGCTCTCTTGCTTTTCAACCACGCGTTTAATGACAAAGCATGTAAGCAGGATTTATACTTTTATTATGATCACAGAAAAAATAAGGGAGGACAAAACAATGGCAGATAAAATGTTAGTAACACAGGCACTGGACGAAAGGGATCTTCTTGTAAAGAAGATAAAGGACAAGATCTCAAAGGCGAGCTTTGTGGATACCATAAAGCCCAATGAAGAGAAGGTGTTGGATTCCAGAGTGACCCGTGACGAGTTCGCAAAAGATGCAGAGAGCGCTTATCAGCAGATTGTTGATCTGATTGACCGTTTTCAGAAGATCGATGCTGCGATTGTTGCATCTAATGCAGCAACAAAGATCAATACATCTTATGGTGAATTCACTGTAGCCGGAGCAATTTCACTTCGCAGCCGTCTCCGCGGTGCAGGTTCTTATGACGGAGATGCAGATTTTGAGTCTGCACTTCAGAATAAGATGGAAAAAGAGCTTGCGAAGCGTCTTGAGGTGATTGAGACAAAGAACAGACAGCTTCAGAGCACAGCTGAGGGTATGAGGCTTTCCATCCTTGGTAAAGATACCAAGGTGAAGGATGAGAGGCCCCTTGAGGTTGTAGAGGCTTATGTTCGTGAGAACACCACAGAACTGGTAGATCCTCTGGACGTTCAGAAGAAGATTGCAACCCTTCAGGAAAAGAGGGATACCCTTCTTACTGAACTGGATACACAGATAAAGGTATCAAATGCAACAACCTTTATCGAAATCTGAATAGCATAGCATTTATTGCCTGCAACACGAAAACTTCAAACCCGGTTTCCCTGTAACGGGGTTACGTTACAATATCGGTATGTAATACCGAGGAAGATTCAGAATGGCTCAGTGGGAGAGCGTCAGGCTTCTAACCTGAAGGTCACGGGTTCAAATCCCGTTTCTGAATCCCCATAACGGGGAGAACAGGCATGCCAGCCTTATAATGGCCTCAATGATATCAACCGTTTTATGTTATGGGTTAACATTGAAGCATTAATGTTCAATTGTATTTTCTTTACGTTTGAATCCGTAACTGCCAACGTTCTGTAGACATAGAAATATGTTGAAATCCATGGAACAGGTTAGGGCGCTAAACCGGTTGGTCTGAAGTAATCCTCATGGCTGTGTTGCAGGCATTTTTTTGTGTGGAATGACAAATACAGAATGTGGCATGGCGGCACGGTGCATGAGCTTAGACCGCATGTTTTTCATCTTATAAAGAAATTCTGATCTATGAGCAAATGATCCGGATCTCATAAAAGAAAGTGATTGAGATGACTGCAAATCTACGGCGGTCAGCATCGGTTCGATCATCACGGAGTGATGGTTATGCTATAATATCCGGAAGAAAACACCATCCGGATCCAAATGGACCGGGAGGGTAGCAAATTCATTTGAACAATCAGCTTCCTGATGGAATGATTGGATCTGAAAAGATATGAAAGGAGCGGACAGAACATGAAAGTAGCAGTGACTTATGAGAATGGAGAGGTATTCCAGCATTTTGGAAGGACACCGCAGTTTAAGATTTATGAGATTGAAAACGGTGAAGTGAAATCTTCACAGGTGATCGATACAGGAGAGACCGGACATGGTGCCCTGGCAGGATTCTTGCAGGAGGCAGGCGCCAATGTAATGATCTGCGGCGGAATAGGCGGAGGAGCGATCAATGCCATGGCAGAATCCGGCATCAAGGTGTATGCCGGTGCATCCGGAAACGCTGATGAAGTCATTAAATCATACTTGGAAGGAACGCTTGCAGAGGTTGGCGAGGCCACATGCGATCACCATGATCATGAACACCATGGGGACCATGACTGTGGACATGGAGGATGCCACCATTAACTTCAGGATAAATAGCATTCTTTTCAAGGGCGGATGAAAACTATTTTGGCTGGCTCTTTGAGATCCGATAATACTTGTCAGAAGAAGGAACTTGAGCTATTCTTTCATCGGAAGTCATTGCTTCTACAGTATTCAGATAATAGGAATGGATTTTTTAGGAGATTTATGTTTGGCATATATCCCTACACAGCAGTAACAGAGAAGCAGCGGGAAGCCATGAAACAGGCAAATGTGGACTATGTATATCGGTCCATTATTCCGGAGGTTCTACGCTCTCGGAAGATATTCAGAAGTGGCTGGATGTTAATGGTATCGGCAAATAAGAAGGTGGTGTGAACTGAATGAAGATAACAATACTTATGGGAGGCCCTAATAGAAAAAGAGTTCGACAAGTATTCTTGCAGAGGGGTTTAGGGGAGGAGCGGAAGAGGCATATCGGATCCTTGTCCTGATGATTGCGATGATGAAAGAGGACATAATTTCGGGATAACACACTGTAGGGGGAAAAATGATAGGTTTAGGAACAATAATTAATACGGCAGCCATCATTATCGGTGGAATAATTGGCCATTTCACGGGAAAACTGTTTAAGCAGGAACAGCAGATAGCATTAAATAAGGCATGTGGAATAAGTGTGATGTTCATTGCCATAGCCGGAGCGATGCAGGGAATGATGCATATTGATGCAGGTGCCATTGTCAGTGGTAAATCCATGCTGGTTGTCCTTTGTCTTGCTGTTGGTACGATCATAGGAGAACT
>JAILDZ010000174.1 GCA_024688505.1 Lachnospiraceae bacterium | reverse complement strand
TAATTATCCAGTCTTTCGTCTTTACTGTCTTCTTCTATTATAATGAGTTCTTCATCCATGGATCATTTACTTTTCTGAAATACAGACTCCAGTGCATCACCTGCGGATTTATCAAAAATAACAACGATAAACAACAGGAATACGGTCACTGTCACATAAATATCTGCCACATTAAAGACCGGAAAATCAATAAGAGAAAAATAGATGAAATCCACCACATATCCCGTACGTGCCCTGTCTATAAAGTTTCCTGCAGCTCCGGATAATAAGGTGACAAGCAGGTAAAAAAGAACCGTGAGGTTTTCTTCTTTTAATATCTTTATCAGGACATATATTATTACAGCACATATTATAGGCGTGGTAATAAGAAACAATGCCTGCTGTCCTTTTAACATAGAAAATGCCATACCGTTATTCTCTACATATAAAAGTTCAAGCACACCGTTTATAAGCTTAATCCCATCTGTATCTTTAAGGTATATCACAGCCAGTTTTTTGGTCAAAAGGTCAATAAATAACAACAGCAAAAAGTAAAACACTCCTATTATGATCTTTTTCCTGGCTTTTATATCAGTTTTCATAAATCTACTCCATAAGTATATTAGATAATGCTTCCTTAAGCTCTTCATCGGAAACGGTATCATCTATATAAGCGTTTCCCATTTTCTGGAGAAGAATAAACCTAAGCTTATCACCATCCATTTTTTTATCATGTTTGGTTTCTTTTACGATCATATCTTTGGAATAACCTGAAATCGGCATTCCCAGGTTGAAAGAATCTAAGGTATTAATGATGCTCATATACTCAGATTCTGTAATATGCCCTCTGTTAAGGGAAATAAAAGATGCAGCCACAGATCCCAGTGCCACGCATTCGCCATGTGTCAGAGAAAAATCGGATGCTTTTTCAATGGCATGTCCTAAGGTGTGACCAAAATTAAGCAAGGCCCTTTCTCCTTTTTCCAAAGGATCATTCTCCACCACTTTCTTTTTGATCTTACAGCTTTCATAGATCATGTATTCCAGGGTGTCTCTGTCTCTGTCCTTTATGAGGTTCACATTATCATGAAGCCAGGTGTAATAAAAGAAGTTTTTGATAAGGCCGTGCTTTATGATCTCCGCCATACCTGTAGAAAACTGTTTATCGGGAAGTGTATCCAAAAACGAAGTGTTTATATATACCAGCTTTGGCATGTAAAATGAACCCACCATGTTTTTATAGGACAGGAAATCCACACCGGTTTTCCCACCTATGCTGCTGTCCACGCATGAAAGAAGGCTGGTAGGCACCTGAATGAAATCTATACCGCGAAGATATGTGGCTGCAGCGAAGCCGGTCATGTCACCTGTGACTCCTCCGCCCAGAGCCACCAGGAGATCCTTTCTGTCAAAATTGTTTTCAATTAAATATGTATATAACTTCTGTACTATATCCAGATTTTTAGATGCTTCTCCGGCAGGAAACGTAAATGAGCAAACTGTATCGAACGTACGCTCGAGAATATTTATCACAGAAGCCAAATACAACTCCGCTACATTCGAATCTGTAACTATGCACACTCTTTTATATGTTTTTCGGGTTTTTTCAAGGATTTCAGAGTCAAGCTTATCTATAGAATTGCTGATTATTATCTCATAGCATGGCTCATTATTAAAATTAATTATAAGATTTCTCGGCATACTCGAGTCCTTTCATTATATCGCAAAAAATGCAAACTAGTTAAATCTAAATGGATAAACATCCATAATTGCTTTAATTATTAGAGTTTAAATTAGGAATTTATTGTAATTAAGGATTTAATAAGAAGTATTTTGCCTTTTACAAAACTAATTGACATGCAATTTAATGGCATAATTTTAGCACCGATGATCATGGCCATCACCGGTGCTTTATATTAAAAACCTGTCTGAATTCCTGAGAAGTCAAATGCATCCATTATGCCCTGAAGGTCTCCGGATATATCTACGGAAGCCGGAGTAAGGATGAAAATGTAATTGCTTATCTTTTGTAATGTACCATCTATGGCATAGCAGGCACCTGATGTGAAATCAATGATCCTCTGTGCCAGTCCCAGATCCAGGCCTTCCATATTAAGTATCACCGTGTGGTTCTGAAGAAGTGTTTCTGCCACCTCTCTGGCATCTTCAAAGGATGTGGGTTTGATAACCGTCACTTCCATGCCGCCTACACTCGCGCCTTTTCTGGATGGACGAAGGGGTGTTATCTTGGCCGGAGGCCTCTTGCTGCCTGCATCAGCCTTCTTTCCTTCATCTGATGTGCTTCTTTTCCTGGATGATTTAGGCTCTTCCTCTTCATAATCATCATCCAGATAATCATCATCTTCGTCTGAAAGTCTCATAACGTCCAGAAACTTGTCAAATACTCCCATGGTAATCTCCTATAAATTGTAATTTCTTTCACCGAAGATATCTGTACCCACTCTGACTATGGTAGCGCCCTCTTCTATCGCCACTTCGAAGTCGTTACTCATGCCCATAGACAGATTCTCCATGGAAACATTATCAATCTTTTCTTTGTCTATGTCAACAGATAAGTCCCTTATTTTGTGAAAAATCTCTCGATTTTCATTAGAATCCACAACATATGGTGCCACAGTCATGAGACCGGTTACCCGAACGCTGTTTAATTCCGATGCGATCTGTCGGATAAGTTCCGGTGCATCTTCTAAAGAAACGCCGAATTTGGATTCTTCATTTGCAGCATTCACTTCTATAAGTATAGGAACGATTATACCGCATTTTTTCGCCTGAATATTGATCTCTTCAGCCAGTCTGAATGAATCCACGGAATGGATGAGAGAAACCTTATCTATGATATATTTCACCTTGTTTCTCTGAAGGTGACCGATCATATGCCATTTGATATCTTTAGGCAATATGTTGCTGCTCATCTTATGAGACAGTTCCTGTACCTTGTTTTCACCAAACTCACGCGCTCCTGCGTTATATGCTTCCAGAAGCATGTCCTCGGGCTTAGTCTTGCTTACAGCTATAAGAGTCACTTCAGACGGATCTCTTCCTGCCCTTTCACAGGCCTTATGTACTCTTTCCAGGGTTCTTTTGTAATTATCACCTACCATAACGCTTTCTCCTTAAATAATGTCATTTTCCTTTACTTTATCGCCTTCCAGCACTATACGGTCATATAGAGCCACTCCATAGTTTGTACCGGATTTAATGATCGAATAATCGTTATTCTGATAAAGGATCTCGATCTGTTTAAATACAGTGTATCCTTTGTTTACATTATATACACCTTTTAATGTGGCAGTTTCAGTGCCCACAGTATAGGTTTCCTGCGAATCGGGCTTTATCAGGCTGTCCCCGCTTTTTACGAACTCAGAATCTATGAAATAGCAGTCGTCTGTTTCGTAATATATGGTAGGACTTAAAAAGCTGTTATTGCCGTCTTCGGTTTTCAGTATGATGCCCAGAGAATCGGTCTTATCATTCCCCTGATAGAAATAGGCTTTGGGAACGGAAAAGAATGTCTTCTCTGTAATGGCAGTGTTCGGTATCTTAAGGCCGCTGGCCTCATCTATCATAAGTTCTATGGTGATAAATCTGTATTCGCTGTATCTGTCTGCAGAATCGTCAAGAGAAAGGTTCAGATACCTGGTGCCGTTCTTTTCTATAAAAGACATGGCTGTCCATGTGGTAGCATTATCTTCATCAAACTTTATCTGGAGATAGGACTCGTCTTTTATCATGTCATATATAGTATCATCTACAGGCATGATAAGATTCCAGTGATCTGAAGTCACTATTTTACATATAGGAGAATTAGCCTCCACTTCTTCATAGTTACGAAGCGGTGTCATAGTATATGTGTCGGGTACAAACACATCGGGATCAAAAGTATCGGGGGTTACCCCTTCCAGTCCGTCCACATAGAAAAGCAGGTGTCCTGCCACAGGTGCATAATAGAGATGATATGTATTAGCTACTGTAGCTTCGTTTATTGCAGAATATAGTGAGGTCAGAGCCTGATCATTGTATACCTGTGCAAGGAAATCGGATAGATCGTTCTTAAAAGAATACAGTTTCTGAAACTCTGTGCCGTTATAGCCGTTCATGAAGGCATTGATATTATTCTCCGCTTCCGAAAGATCGTCAGTATTCAGACGGTTCTTTGACGCTGCACTTTCGCTGAGCTGAGCAGCCAGCGTACCGGTTTCATCAATTGCATATATAGGACTTTTGGCGCCTACAGTGGCACCGTTCTTTTTATAATAATAGGGGAAACCGGCTCTGTCGGAATAGATCACACTTTCACTTCTTAAAGCCAGAGCGTTATATTTGTAGTTTGCTGCAATCTGTCCCTGAGTAACTTCATAAATGGAGATCTTATCTGTGGTTAAATATGAAAAAACATGAAATACTATATAAATAAAGATTATAAAGCATATCATGATACCAACATTAATATGAAGCTGCCTATGAAATTTTATGACCTTATTACTATCGGACGGCAAGGGTAAAACTCCGTAAAAAATGAAGGTGTCCCGGAATCCGGAACACCTTCTTTAGTATTTGCATTAAAGAGAAATAATGATACGATCTCTGAGAGATTCCGGTAAATCTGCCTCGTTCTTTGATACTGAAAGAACAAAATCCACTTTGTATAACTCTGATATCTTTTCCAGTTTCTCGATGGAACTGATCAGTCCATCACTTGTATCCACATACGCTATGCTTAAAAAGCTGTCCATGTAGATCACTTCGATGTCGGAATTCTGTGAAACTATGCCACATATGAATCCCACAAACGCATCTGTACTGTCGAGAGGATATTCGGAAGCATTGATAAGTCTGACCTTTGACGGTAACTCGTACATGTGTTTCTGACTCTTGTCCACATATACCAGACTTCCCTGGCATTCCTTTAAGTCTCTCTCCACTTTCTCGAAAAGGTGTTTTGTCTTACCTTTTCCTTTTTCCCCCGAAATAATCGATATCATTTTAGCACTTCCTCCTGTGTTATTTTTTTGACGTTTTAGGCCCCCCGTCAATGATTAAATTATAGTATATCATGGTTCAAAAAACAATAAGATTTGGGCTTCTAAAAGGGAGTCAAAAGCCCTGGGCTTTATCCAGCGCTTCATAGATGTCCATATACTTATCATCTGTCATTTTCACTTCATTTCCGAGTTCCAGGACTTTGTTTTCATCAATAGAAAAATCATCCCATTTCGGAAGTCCTTCACCGTTCGGATCTCCTGTGCGCACATAGTTTTCGATATAATCCATGATGGTATCCGAAAGCTCATAGTCGGACTCATCATAATTCTGGGGCTGTGTGCTCAGGTTGCCGTAAAAATACGGCATCTCACCGGCATGATTTACGCTTAAGCCTTTGTTTTCTTTAGTGAACCAGTACTCATATACAGGCCTTCCTTCATCTGCCATATACCTGGACCAGGTATAATGACTGTATGCAAACCATGCTGCACTCATTATGTAATTATATTGTTCTTTGGGATCACTT
>JAILDZ010000166.1 GCA_024688505.1 Lachnospiraceae bacterium | reverse complement strand
CACCTTGTTGTCTTTCACCAGGACCCCGCCCGTGACCTTATCTTCTATCTCCACGATATTTGATTCTGTCTTCTTTTCATCGGACGTGATCTTTGATATCTCGATATAGCAAAGGGTGCCGTATTCCTCTTCTGCATCATATTCGCTGTAGAAGAACAGATATTTGCCGTCATCATCTACGCCTACTATGGAATTATAGTCTTCCTCCACATCCGAGATGTTAAAGTCCTTCACTTCCTTTGCGGTCACGTCCTTCAGGAAATGTAACTCATCCTCATCCTGATAGAATACGGACATGGATTCTTTTTTATTATTTCCCTTTCCGGCAAATAATGTGATCACCAGAAATCCGATGAGACCAAGCACTGCGAGCACTACGATTATGATCACCGGGATCAGCCACAGGGCTTTCTTCTTTGCAGGCTCTGCCGGGGGGATCTGGGGAGCTTCCGTCTTCGGTGTTTCCTCGGTGCCCTCAGGGTTCACGCTTTCTGCTGCTGTTTCTTCAGCCGGTTTCTCTTCCGGGGCCGCAGCTTCTTCTACGGCGTCCGGGCTCTCGCTTGCCGGGGCCGCAGCTTCTTCTGCTGCTTCTTCAGCCGGCTTTTCTTCTTCGGTGTCCTGTACCGCAGGGGTTTCGGGCTCCTGCGCAGTATTTTCGGAAGTCACGGTTTCTTTCTCTCCGCCTTCTTCCGACTCAAGTCTGGTGCCACAGCTGGTGCAGAAAACTGCGCCTTCTTCTGCCTGGGCTCCGCATTTTGGACAAATCATAAATTATACCTCCTATTTCTCCTGTTTTAAGAGAATATCGTTAGCATTATATCATATATTTATACAAAATGTCTCCGTTTTCCCATAATCAGCCCACATAGCCTTCCAAAGTATAAACTTTATTTAACATCGCTCCGATATATAGAGTGAAAGGAATAGCAGCTGTGATTTCCTACTATCCAAGGAAGGAGGGGAAATAAAATGTTTACCAGCAATATACCGTATCCGGCAGATTTAATAATAAACCAGGCTAACCTGCAAAGAACACTGGAAAGCACGCCAAACAGCGGAAACACTATGGCGAGATTCACCCTCTGTATGGATGAAGCTGCTGCCCAGGAAACAAAACGTCTTAAGAAAGAGCAGGAAAAGCTCCGCACAGATGCACGTAAGGTGGATCGGGTGGAAATGTCCGAAAAGGATTCCGGCATTAACGAAAACGATCCGAAGAGCAATGTGGTGGAAATGAAAAGAAAACCGAGACACGAATCCACATCGGATGAAGTAAAGAGCTTCTTCATGGATCCCTATCTCGGTCACTCAATAGATTTCAGTGCATAAGATGCACAGAGATTCGCAGAGGAAGGCGCTATGCGCCGCGAATCTCGCGCCAAGCCCGCCGGGGGCGGACTTGAATTCATTTATTTGGTTATCATGGTCCCGATAGTATTCTTATCGGGGCCTAATTTTGTTATGAGGACTTTTCTTACTGCCGAATCCCCGATATAGTCTATGGCTGCCTTTATCTTCGGTGCCATGGTGCCCTCTCCGAATTCTCCCTCTTTCAGGTATTCCGAAGCTTCGCTCACGGTCATGTGATCCAGAGGCTTTTCATCTTCCTTGCCGAAATTCAGGCACACTTTTTCCACACCTGTAAGGATTACCAGCATGTCCGCATCCAGAAGGTCTGCCAGATGTCCTGCTGCCGTATCCTTCTCTATCACGGCCGATGCGCCCTTTAAATGTCTGTCCTGTTCCAGCACAGGGATGCCGCCGCCACCGCAGGCGATGACCACCTGGTCCGCGTTAAGAAGCGCCTTGATGGCATCTATCTCCACCACTTCCATGGGATAGGGTGTGGCCACTATTCGCCTGTAGCCGCCTTCCACTTCTTTCACGTGGTTTCCTTTTTTCTCCTCTGCTTCAGCCTCTTCCTTTGTGAGGATACGTCCGATCTCTTTCGACGGTGTATAGAATGCTTCGTCATATGGGTCCACTATCACCTGGGTTAGTATGGTGGATACGGTCTTATATATGCCCTGAGTGAGCAGTTCCCCTCTGATGGCGCTCTGCAGATCGTACCCGATATATCCCTGTGACATGGCAGAGCACACCGACATGGGTGTGGCGGTGTACTCTGTATGATTCTTTGCAAATTCAGACATGGCTGTATGGATCATCCCCACCTGAGGGCCGTTACTATGGGTGATCACCACCTGGTAGTCCTGACGGATGAATTCTGCCACGGCCTCTGCCGTGTTCTTTGCCGCCGCCTGCTGCTCCGGTAGTGTGGTGCCCAGAGCTTCATGCCCAAGGGCTATGACGATTCGTTTTTTTCTCATGCTGCCTTCCTCTTATTTTTTAATGCTGTCCTTTGAACTTAATGTGACACGTACTGTCTTTGTGTTCTTATATTCGGAGGATGCTGTGTAGATGGTCACTGTCACGGTATCTCCCGGCTTCTTGTCACTAAGAGCCTCCTGGATCCCCGCCATGGTGGTCACAGTCTTTCCTTCCATGCCCACTATTATATCACCTTTTTTCATCCCTGCCATGTCCGCGCCGCTGTTTTCAAATACACCGGCCAGATATACTCCTTCGGGATAACCGTAGGCTGATGCATATGCCTTTGTGATGTCCACACCGGATATGCCGAGATATGCTTCCTGGGTGTTTTGTTTTCCACCGTTTTCGGCGTTATCTTCTGCATCACTGCTGTCTGCCATCTCGTATCTGCCGTCCCGTATCAGGCTTATTATGGCTTCCTTGGCGTTACTTATGGGGATGGCATAGCCCATGCCTTCCACATCCGTGTCTGAATACTTCGCGGATACGATCCCGATCACTGCTCCGTTCATGTCAAGCAGTGCGCCGCCGGAGTTTCCGGGGTTAATAGCTGCATCTGTCTGTATCAGTACGTTTGTGAACACGTTTCCGTCATCCCCGCGGAATTGCACTTCACGATCCAGTGCGGAAATGACACCTGTGGTCACTGACTGTCCGTAGCCTAACGCATTTCCGATGACCACTGCGCTCTGTCCCACGATGACGCTGTCTGAATCTCCCAGAGTAGCCATCTTTATGGTGTCCATGGTCTCTGTCTGGATGTCGCTTATCTTCACTTTAACCACTGCCAGATCCATATTCGGCACGGTGCCCTGCACCTCTGCCTCCACTGCGGTATCATCCACAAATGTGACTGTGAGGCTGGTGGCTCCGGATACCACGTGGTTATTTGTCATGATATAGATATAATCATCATCCTGGCTTGCGATGATCCCGGACCCTGCGCTCTCGCTTTCATACATGCTGGCCTGTCCGAAGAAATTATAATACTCTGTGAGGGATACTGCTGTCACCTGCACTACAGCCGGCATCACATTGTCCACTATATCAGAGACATCAGTAACCGTAACTGCTGTGGATACGGCTGTGCTGTTCAGCTCTCCCGTGGCAGATGCCAAGGTGGTGGCTGTCTCCGCCTCTGCAGCCTGCTCTTCGGTTTTTTCCGCGCTTTCGGTTTCCGTCACTGTCTCAGTCAGAGCCGGCACTTCCGCGGTCTTTCCCAGCAGCTTCTCAGTCACCACGCTGCTGGCCTGAAATCCTGCTCCGGCCACCAGTCCGAAAACCAGCCCCAGGGCTACTGCCTTTCCTATCTTCTTTCCGAAGGAATCATTTTTCTTTTTGTTATCCCCGCCACTGCTCTGTGGTTGTCTGTATTCGTAATATTGATATTCACTCATGTCTACACCTCCCGAGCTCCAAATCAGAAAAAACGGATGAAAGAACTTTTCGTTTCCTCCATCCGTTCTTGTTCTTTCGAGATTCAGTGTAATTAATATTTGTGTCTCTTTTGTGAACAAATATACATTATTCTATGTTTTTTACGGATTTCCTGTTCCGTATCCGTAATCCTGGGCCGCTCCTTCATGATATCCGGTCATGGTCTCTATGGTAGTGCTGATATCCTGCACTGTGGATGACGGCTCATATGTGGCATCGTCGTACAGGAACAGATACAGCATCTT
The DNA here is from genome assembly GCA_024688505.1 of Lachnospiraceae bacterium. GTDB lineage: Bacteria > Bacillota > Clostridia > Lachnospirales > Lachnospiraceae > FD2005. The sequence goes on along the minus strand of JAILDZ010000166.1, from coordinate 5,163 downwards.
CACATTTGCTTCCAGTGTACAGGGCACATCCAGTGATCCTGCGGATCCGAAGGATCCCGTAGCAAGTGCGAAGGGGAATCCCGCTTTCTGCGACAGGTTATATTCCTTGGCATCCACTGCCATTCCCATCAGCTGACTTAATGAGAAGGATGTGGCCACGTGGGGGAAGATGGCATCGATCAGCTTATTAAGCTCGCCGATATCTGCACTCTGCATCTTCTTTACCAGCTCGTTTACCACCAGTCTCTGTCTCTCGGCACGTCTGAAATCTCCGCCGGATGTGAATCTGATACGGCAATATGAGGTGGCCTGAACACCGTCTAATGTCTGGAGTCCGGCACTCTTCACATGTGAACTCTTTATGCCTGTAACATCAGATACTTCGTCGATATATGTGTTTAGGGAGAGGTACTGTCCTTCCGGTGATGTCCATCCGTCTATCTCGTCCTGTTCCACAGGGATCTCCACGCCTCCCACGGCATCGATAGCCTTTGTCAGTGCCGCAAAGTCCACTGCCACATATCCCTGGATCGCGATATCGCAGTTTCTGTTCAGCATCTCTATGGCATCTTTTGCTCCGCCGTGATTATATGCGTAGTTACATTTCTTTATGGTACCATTCCCGTCCACATCCATGGCTGTATCTCTGTATACGGATGCTATACGGACTTCTTTGGTGTCGTTATTTATGGACACTATCATGATACTGTCGGAGTTTCCGGTATCATAATTTCCGTTGCTTCGGTTATCCACACCGAAAAGTGCGATGGTGGTGTAACCTTTCAGCATTTCTTCCACTTCTTCCGGCAGCTCGTTGGTATCGATGGTGGCTATCTCTATCTCATCATCCACCTTTATCTGTCCCAGCTTAGACCAGGCAAAAAGCACTACCACCAGTACCAGAAGCACTGCCACTTCTATGATCAGGATATTACGCCTCTTTTTCTTGGCATCATCCCTCTTGGTGCCCTTTCTTTTGGGGCTGGTATTCGGGTTTGTATGTGTTCCCGATGCGGTTCTTCTGTTCGGATTTGCTGCACGATTCGCGCTATGTGCGGTTCTTGTGCTGTGTGTCTCCCCCGATGCGCTTCTCCCGTTTCCGGTATTATGTCCTGCAGGGCGGCTTCCGGCAGGCCTTCTGGTGCCGTTTCCGCTGTGCGGATTTCTTGGATTATCTGTCATAGTCTCCCCTCTATGCGCCGCAAAAAACAGTTTGAAAATGCCCTCTCTGCGACTTTACAATGATTGTTACATTTTAAACGAACGGAAAATATATGTCAAATCAGGCATTTCCCGAATTTGCGCCGTTTCCCTGGGATTTGGCCAGGACTTCCTTCATGTGGCAGTTCTTGAATTTCTTACCGCTGCCACAGGGACAGGGATCATTCGGATATATCTTTTTCACTTTTCTGACCACAGGTCCCTTTGACGCAGAATCGTCCTTATTGGTTCCCGTGACCTTTGCCACTTCTTCTCTTTCCACCTTCTTCTCAATACGTATGCGGTAGAGCATCTGGACTGTCTCGGTGCGGATGGCATCGTTCATCTGATCCAGCATGTCATAGGATGCTGCCCTGTATTCATCCACAGGGTTTCTCTGTCCCAGTGCCTGAAGGCCGATGCCCTGACGGAGCTGATCCATATCGTCTATCTCGTCCATCCACTTTCTGTCTATGACACGAAGGAGGATGACGCGTTCCACCTCTCTGAAATCCGTAACCTCGGAAAATTCCTTCTCCTTGGCTTCATAGAGTTCCAGAGCTTCTTTTTCTATCTTTTCTTTAAGTTCCGCAGGCTTTCTCACACCTTCCATGGTCTGCTTTGTGATAGGATGCACGGGAATTATGGTAAGGAGCAGCTGGTTAAGCTCCAGCAGGTTCCAGTCTTCCGGTGCCAGATCATCGGAGGCCACAGCGTTCACGCACTCGTCTATCTTATCATGCACCATGGCAAGGATCTGATCCTTCATGTTCTCACCGGCCAGCACGCGGCGTCTCTGGGCATATACTTTTTCTCTCTGCTCATTCATAACCTGGTCATATTCCAGCAGGTTACGTCTGATGCCGAAGTTATTTCCTTCTATCTTCTTCTGGGCACGCTCTATGGCATCGGAAAGCATCTTATGCTTGATCTCTTCGCCTTCCGGCACTCCGAGTGAATTAAACATCTGGATCAGCCTCTCCGAACCGAAGAGTCTCATCAGATCATCTTCCAGGGAAATGAAAAACTGTGATTCTCCCACGTCTCCCTGACGTCCGGAACGTCCTCGAAGCTGATTATCTATACGTCTGGATTCGTGACGCTCTGTGCCGATGATCTTCAGTCCGCCGGCAGCTCTGGCTTCCTCGTCCAGCTTGATATCGGTACCACGGCCTGCCATATTTGTGGCAATGGTGACTGCTCCGTGCACTCCGGCTTCCGCCACGATCTGTGCCTCTTTCTCATGGAACTTCGCGTTCAGCACGTTATGGGGTATGCCCTCCTTCGAAAGCATGCGGCTCACTTCCTCGGACACGTCGATTGTGATGGTGCCCACCAGCACAGGCTGTCCTTTTGCGTGTGCGGCCTTCACCTCCTCCACCACAGCTTTAAACTTTTCTCTCTTTGTCTTATATACGGCATCGTCATGATCGATACGTGCGATGGGACGGTTCGTGGGGATCTCCACCACGTCCATGCCGTAGATCTCGCGGAATTCCTGCTCCTCTGTGAGAGCAGTACCGGTCATGCCCGCTTTCTTTTCATATTTATTAAAAAAGTTCTGGAATGTGATATTGGCAAGAGTCATGCTTTCTCTCTTCACCTTCACATGTTCCTTGGCCTCTATGGCCTGATGGAGCCCGTCGGAATAGCGGCGTCCGGGCATAATACGTCCGGTGAAGCTGTCTACGATCAGCACCTGGTCCTCTTTCACCACATAGTCCTGATCCCTGTGCATCAGGTTATGGGCACGAAGGGCAAGTATCACATTGTGCTGGATCTCCAGGTTCTCCGGATCAGCCAGGTTATCGATATGGAAGAAATCCTCCACCTTCTGCACGCCCTGGGCTGTCAGGTTCACTACCTTATCTTTTTCGTTTACGATGAAGTCTCCGGTCTCTTCCTGCTCTATTCCCATGATGGCATCCATCTTTGAAAACTCTGGCAGGTCCTCGCCGCGCTTTAGCTGTCTTGCCAGCACGTCGCACATTTCATAAAGCTTGGTGGATTTTCCGCTTTGACCGGAAATGATGAGAGGTGTACGCGCTTCGTCGATAAGCACCGAGTCCACCTCGTCGATGATGGCATAATGAAGGCCTCTTTGAACCATCTGGTTCTCAAAGACCACCATGTTATCTCTCAGATAATCAAATCCCAGCTCGTTATTTGTGATGTAGGTGATGTCACAGTTATATGCCGCCTGGCGCTCTTCTCTTGTCATGTCGTGGAGCACCACGCCCACAGTGAGTCCCAGGAATTCATGGACCTGACCCATCCATTCCGCATCACGCTTTGCCAGGTAGTCGTTTACGGTGACGATATGCACACCCTTTCCTTCCAGGGCATTAAGATATGCCGGGAGAGTGGACACCAGGGTCTTTCCTTCACCGGTCTTCATTTCGGATATACGGCCCTGATGCAGGACCACACCGCCTATGATCTGCACCCTGAAATGCTCCATCCCAAGGGCTCTTTTTGCGGCCTCACGTACCACCGCATAGGCTTCCACCAGGATGTCATCCAATGTCTCGCCCTTATTTAGGCGTTCCTTGAATTCGGCGGTTTTGGCTTTAAGCTCCTCATCGGAAAGTTTTTCCATTTCGGGCTTTAATGCTTCTATCTTATCCACGATGGGAGCGATACGCTTAAGCTCTCTCTCGCTGTGTGTTCCAAAGAGTTTTGTTACTATACTCATTTTTCTTTCTTCCTTTACGCAAACTACGGGTTATTTTACCACGGTTTAGGTTTCAAAACAACCATAGTTTATACCCCGTCAATGCGCAAACAAAGAGCGGGGATGCGTCCTTATTTTTTCGGATCACACCCCCGCTCATCTTGAAGATTCTATACTGTCCAATGGACTTTACCTTCTTTCCTGTATTCTTTTATCTATGTAAAAATAGCTTACGCGGCTTTCATTCTCTTTTCCGTTCTCTTCTGCCGCTTCTCATCTCGCCTCTCATTCCATTCTCCTGCACACCATTACTTCTTATTTCCCCCCTGAGGATATAGCCGGCTAAAACAGCCTCTGTTTGTAATCTGCATTCCAAATATGAAAAGCGATATTCGGTGCCTGCTTTCACCGACAGGCTACGGTTCCGTTTAAAGATTTACGTTCCGGGCGGTCCGTCCTCCTTTCCTTTTATTTTCGCAACTCCTCTTGCTAAGCGTACGGTGGGAAGTTATCACTTCCTCTAAGAGAGGTGTTGCTTAAGTTGACGTTATAATATCTCATAACTTATACTTTGTCAATACGTTTTTTGAAAATATTTTAATTTATTTTCTATTGTCTGACTATTCTGACAAATAACATCTTCCAACATCTTGGCATGTTGTGCCCAGGAATACCTGTGTTTATAGGCTTCGTGGCCCGCCATGCTGATCTCTTTCCGTCCGGCCGGGGTGAGGCTTTGGTATGTCATAAGGGCTTCCTCTATGGTGTCTTCATTTGAAGGATCCATATAGATCACCTGCTCTTTATCTTTAAGACCCGGATCCGCAGCCTTTGACATGGTGGTCACGGAAAGAGCGCTGCAGGCCAGCGTGGATGTGACCCTGTCATGGATCCCTGCGGTAAATAGCGGATTTATATCGAGGACCGCCTCGGAATCTCCCATGATGTCAAAGGTGCGGCCTATGGTCACGGCTTCTTTTACAGTAACATTTTTGTAGTCCACAAGGTCCGTTTCTTCCCAGCCCTCGCCGTAGATCACGATCTTTACTCCGCTTTTTGCCACTTTTCTTAAGACCCGAAGCCGCAGCCTGTTTCTCATGATGCGGTCCACGGGATACAGCCTGTTCATAAGGACAGGGAAATCCTCTTTTTGCACTTCCTCGCCCCTTGATATGATAAGCCTTTGCAGGGCATCCTCCATGGGCTCTTTCACAGGGTCCCATTCTTCCGTAAGGGCCATGCCGAGTCTTTCTGTCTCCTCCCCCAGGGCCGCAAGCTCTGAAAGGGGC